>CAYFUQ010000006.1:61697-68222 GCA_964346415.1 uncultured Proteiniphilum sp. | reverse complement strand
TTTGGTAATATTTATATTTTCACTTATTTTTGTCAGTGCAACTAAAAATCATTACGATGAAAAGCATTAGTATTAAAGAATGGGCGGAGGAAGATCGCCCACGTGAGAAATTGATGCTGAAAGGAGTTTCAGCACTATCTGAGTCAGAATTGATTGCAATACTTATCGGTTCGGGCAATGATAAAGAGAGCGCCGTTGAATTGAGCAAACGAATTTTGCAAAAAGCTGACAACAGTCTCAACAAATTGAGCAGGTTAAGCGTTAACGACTTAATCAGCAGCTTCAGAGGAGTGGGGCCTGCGAAAGCTATCTCCATTGTGGCAGCATTAGAACTGGGCAGGAGAAGAAAGCAGGAAGAAGTGGAAGTTAAGAGAAAGATTGGTTCATCAGAAGATGCTTATTTGCAATTATTCCCTTTACTTGCTGATTTAAATCACGAAGAGACGTGGGCGCTGCTACTCGATCGCTCAAATAAGGTTGTTTCAACGATGCACGTTAGTCGTGGAGGCATTTCAGGTACTGTTGTTGATATCAGATTGATTCTGCGAGAAGCAATCAATCATTACGCAAGCGGTATTATACTGGGACACAACCACCCGTCAGGCAACTGTGTTCCCAGCAGTCAGGACTCAGCCATTACCCGAAAACTAAAAGAAGCTGCAAAATGGATGGATATTGTGTTATTAGACCATATCATTGTGTGTGGCGAAAACTACTACAGTTTTGCCGACAATGGAATTATTTAAATATATAAAATTATGAACGAAGAATTACAAGCCGTACAAGACAAGGTAGTTGAAATGTTGCGTACATGTTACGACCCGGAGATACCGGTTAACATTTACGACCTGGGATTGATTTATGATATCGACATAGACGAAGCAAACAATGTTACCATTGAGATGACTTTCACATCACCAAGCTGCCCTGCTGCAGATTTTATCCTTATGGATGTACAGATGAAAGTAGAATCAATTGCAGAGGTTAACAATGTGGACCTGGATCTTGTCTTTGATCCGCCATGGGATAAATCAATGATGAGTGAAGAAGCACTACTTGAATTGGGTTTCATGTAGATATCCCTTTAGTTAACAACAAAACTAAGCAGGTGAGACGGAACCTTATTCCGTCTCACTTTTTTAAAAGTAATATTTGTGGAAAAGAAAATCTACTTCCTCTCTGATGCACACTTAGGTTCACCCTCGCATGCCAGTAGTTTAGAAACGGAACGAAAGCTCAGTCGCTTTCTGGATACTGCTAAAGCGGACGCTTCAGCCATTTATTTGGTTGGTGATATTTTCGACTATTGGTTTGAATACAAATATGTAGTTCCGAGAGGGTTTACTCGCCTTCTGGGCAAGCTGTCTGAAATAACAGATTTAGGGATTGAGGTTCATTTTTTTATCGGTAACCACGACATCTGGCTGACCGACTATTTGCAAAACGAATGTGGATTAATAATTCACCGTTCACCACTAATCAAGGAGTTTTACAGCAAACGCTTTTTAATAGCTCACGGTGATGGGCTTGGTGAAAAATCATTAAAGCTAAAACTGCTTAGAAAAGTTTTCCACAGCAAATTCCTTCGCTTTTTATTTGCAGCAATTCATCCGCGATGGACAATTGCTTTTGCGCATAAGTGGTCATCATTTAGCCGTGAGAGTGGTGACATCAGCGATTTTTTGGGAGAAGATAAAGAGTATCTAATTCAATATGCAAAAGAGCAAATAAAACTAACCCCAGATATAGACTATTTTATATTTGGGCATCGCCACATTTTTCTTGACTACTCACTAAACGAGAAAACACACATTATATATCTTGGCGACTGGATTCAATATTTCTCTTATGCCGTTGTGGACAACAAAGGTGTGAGACTCGAAAAATTTGGGGGATAAACTATCAATTAACAGACAATTCATCCCTCAAATTTATAATAGAATATCTTAAAAGCACTAAAGAACCGGCAACTTCCACGGGTCTCTGTAAACGGGTGTTATAAGCCTATTGGCTTCCAGATTATCAAACGTACCTGTAGTATTATCCCATCTTAATGCCTCTCCCACTCTACTTGAGATATTTCCCAAATGACTTAGCTTCGCCACATCAGCACCGATAGCTATATCAGCGTTAGGCAGTTTGCGCGTACGCATGCATTCTAGCATATTTCCGGCATGTAGATACAGCCCTTTGCCACTTGATGGACGTTTTTCTACTACATCCATTCTCGGAGTACCGGCTACACGCTCATCATCACAGGGATAACAATATGGGAAATTACGACTTCCTGCTGACTGCTCCGGGACCACCTCCCATCCGCTACGGGTAAGAATCATGGTCCCATTCTCGCCAAAGAATGCAACACCTTCGCGCAATCCAAACAATCCACTACTGATACCACATGCATGGTCCCATGTTATATTAAAATCAGGATACTTATAAGTTACCATCAGCGTGTCAGGTGTTTCCATTGCATCATCTGGATATCCATATTTACCACCTGCTCCATATACGTACGAAGGAAGTCCAACGTTCATACCCTTCATAGCGTAGTCAAGCAAATGCACACCCCAGTCGGCCATTAGTCCTCCTGCATAATCCCAAAAGAAACGAAAGTTATAGTGAAAACGATTGTCATTGTAATCACGTTTTGGAGCAGGTCCCAACCACATGTCATAGTCAACTCCCTTTGGAGGAGCAGAGTTGGGAACTATCGGCAACGTATATTTACTGGTTTGATATGCCCAAACTTTAACATTTCTCACTCGTCCCAAAGCACCGCTTTGAACATAAGCTGCAGCCTCATCCCAATGGGGGTCGCTACGCTGCCATTGTCCTACCTGCACAATGCGGTCATACTTGCGGGCTGCTTTAACCATAATATCACATTCTGCAATAGTATTGGCAAGCGGTTTTTCTACATAAACATCTTTGCCCGCCTCACATGCTGCTACCAATTGAAGACAGTGCCAATGGTCGGGAGTACCGATAATTACCATATCAACATCTTTGTTGTCGATAACCCTGCGCCAGTCTTTCACAAGCTGAGGTGGTTTCTTGCCGGTCATTTTTTCCAGTTCATCGGCACGTTGGTATAGCCATTGATCGTCTATATCGCACAAAGACACGCATTCCGTTTCGGGATATTCCAAAAAGGCTTTCAGGTTAGTCCATCCCTGATTGCGACAGCCTATTAAACCTATTTTTATTTTGTTGCCCGGAGCTGTTTGTCCTAATACCGAAGAGTAGGAATTACCCATCAATGGAGTCAAACTATATCCGGTAGCTGCAACAGCCGATGTTTTTAAAAAGTTTCGTCGATTCATGATTTTAATATTGTTCTGCTCACCTCAAATGATAAACAATAATTTAAGTTTTAAAAAAAAAGCACGCAAATATTCTTCACGTGCTGTATTTATTATATTTAGTGTAATTCTTTGATTTTGATATTCTGAAACATCACCTCGTCACCATGGTCTTGCAGCAGAAGCAGTCCTTCTTCAGCATTTCCAAAGTTTGGCCAGTCTCTGTATTTGCTATAGTTAACCAAAGCCTCCCACATCTGGTTGTTTCTTTCGTATTCCAAAATCTTTACTCCGTTGAGCCAATGCTCCACATTATTGCCTTTTACAACTACCATCGCTGTATTGAAGAATCCTTTACGGAATGGTTTATCTTCAGAAACCGGGATTAAGTCATAAAGTGCACCAAGTTTTCTATTCCCAAGAACTCCCAGTTTGGCGTCGGGATGTTTATTGTCGTCCAAAATCTGGAACTCACAGCCAATCGCCGAGCCTTCACCTTTGTTGAGATTAGTATCAACAAAATACTTGATACCGCTGTTAGCGCCTTCTGTTATTTTGAAATCTACTTTCAGCATAAAGTTTTTATATGGACGGGTAGTAACAATATCTCCTCCGTTTGTTGATTCCCCGCCATCACTCTTGTGTACTTTCAGAATACCATTGCTGATTGACCATCCCTTTTCGGGGAATTCATCTAATTTAGCTCCACGCCATCCGTTAGTTGTCTTGCCATCCCACAGCAACCTCCAGCCATCCTTCGCTTCGCGCTCCGAAATAGTATTAGCGATTGTATTTATCTGTGTAACAGACTCATCTGCAACGGGTGTAACAAATCTCTCTACGTCTTGTGTGATTATCCTAATATTTTTCCATGCAACAATCTTGCCTTCAAGGTCTTTGTTTCCAATGCTATGTACTTGAAGAGCTATAAAGCCCGTTGGGTCAACATCATCTAATAAGTCAGTACACAAAACACCATTTATCCATGTACGAATTGAAGTGCCTACAGCTTCAATCCTCGCCTTATTCCAAACTTCATGTTTAAATGCAGTTTTCCCTGCTTCGTTATAGTCCATAGTATAAAGCCAGCCTCTGCGTGCTTCATCATATATGCCACCTGTCCACCCGCGGTTTGAAGGATCTATTTCAAACTGATATCCATGAACACGACCATTCTGATACTCTTTCAGACTATTGCTTCTAAACTGTACTCCTGAATTGAGACCGTTATCAACTTTAAAGTCGAACTCAAGAATAAAATTGTCGTAATTCTTTTTGGTAGCCAGAAAAGTATTAGGTGTATTCATTTTTGAAACACCCACAATAGTTTTATCAATAACTTTAAACTCGGCATTTCCATTTAGTTTTGTCCAGCCTTTTAAGTTCTTGCCATTAAACAAATCCTGCCACTTAGGCTCCTGCGCAGACGCTGTTAACACCAACAGCATTGCTATCAATAATAAGCTTTGTTTTTTCACTTCTAAAATATGTTTTTAAATTATATAAAAATCTTCCCAGCCTTTACGTGGCGGCTCACCCGTGAGGAAAGCATTTGCAAAAGCATCATTAGTCACTTGTTTGGTTTCTCTGTCAAATACAATTTTCTTGTTCAGGCGCTGAGCGGCAACTCCCAGATTGAAAACCTGGCTGAGCGGGCCCGCAATTTCAAAAGGCGAACGAGTCTCCTCTTTGCCCTGGCATGCAAGCAGGAAGTTGGCAAAGTGATTAGAAGGGCTTTTAGGTACTTCAGGCAATTTTCTCTCCCATTCCTTTGCCTTCTCATCCGGTATAATACTTAATGTACTTCCGTGAGACCCACCCTTGAATGTTAGTTCTTTACTATAAATTTCTTTACCGGGGTTTAGCTTTGCCGGCTGTATCTTTCCTCCTGCAACAGTTGGGATATTGGGGTCAATTTCCGAAACCCCATATCCTTCCGGAACGGCAGGGATGTTGTCCAATCCATCATACCACGTAATGGTAATCGGTGGCATTTTCCCACGTTTTGGGAATTTAAATTCAATAGTGCTCGACATTGGGAAGAAGTAATCATTATGACCACTTAATCTAAGAGGAGTAACCTCTTCGGGCAATCCCAGTTCGAGGAATCGGTGTGCAGTATCGATGATATGCGCACCCCAATCGCCCAGAGCTCCCATGCCGAAATCATACCAGCAGCGCCATTGTCCGTAATGGAAGTCTTTGTTATAATCATGATATGATTGAGCTGAAAGCCATAAATCCCAATCTAGAGTTTCAGGTATTGGTTCCGCATTCGGGAATTTCTTGATATTTGGATCCCATCCATGCCAGCGGCGTGGATTGTTCATATGTGCAGTTATAGCTGTTACATCTTTTATGATACCCGCTTCCTTCCAGGCCTTAAATTGAAAGAAGTTAGCCTCCGAGTGTCCTTGATTACCCATCTGAGTAACAACTTTGGGATTCTTTTTTGCAGCCTGAATCATCAATTCGACCTCATTGAATGTTCGCGCCATCGGTTTCTCAACAAAAACATGCTTACCTTCTTTTATAGCCATCATAACAGCAGGAAAGTGGGCAAAGTCAGGTGTAGCAATAGCAACAGCATCGATTTCATTTCCCATTTTCTCAAACATTTCTCTGAAATCTTTGAATCTCTTCGCATTTGGAAACTTCCCAATAGCTTTTTGGGTGTGTTCACCTCCCAAATCAACGTCGCAAAGAGCTACAACATTTGCAAGACCCGTCTTGTCAAAATCGTTGATTACCTCCCATCCTCTGTTTCCAATTCCAATATGTGCTAAGTTAACCTTTTCATTTGCACCCACTATTCTGCTATAACTTGCAGCATTAGTCTTGGTGTAAATCCCATTCAAAGCCAGCCCGGCTGAAGCCAAAGCTGTAGTTTTCAGAAATTCTCGTCTTGTTGTCATAATATAATATTTATGTTAGATTCTTCTCGCTACCCCATTTAATGTAACAGGTCTATTTTTAGTCGTATTGAACAACGCTTGTGTTCGTCCACTAAGATAAGCTATTTTCGAACATTATAAAACTGTAAAGTTAATTTTTTTATTTAAAAAACAAAACTGAAAGTTGAAATAAGAAACCTTTTTTGGACTTCATCACTATGCGCAAGTTGAAATCGGAAACCATATTTGGACTTCAACACTATGCGCAAGCTGAAATCGGAAACCATATTTGGACTTCAACACTATGCGCAAGCTGAAATCGGAAA
>CAYFUQ010000006.1:0-61597 GCA_964346415.1 uncultured Proteiniphilum sp. | reverse complement strand
ATTTGGACTTCAACACTATGCGCAAGCTGAAATCGGAAACCATATTTGGACTTCATCACTATGCACAAGCTGAAATCGGAAACCATATTCGGGCTTCAACACTATGCGCAAGCTGAAATCGGAAACCATATTCGGACTTCATCACTATGCACAAGCTGAAATCGGAAACCATATTCGGGCTTCAACACTATGCGCAAGTTGAAATCGGAAACCATATTTGGACTTAACACTATGCGCAAGTTGAAATCGGAAACCACATCACAAGATAAGAAGCTGTTGCATATGCCAAAATGTCTCATCATCAACATTAACACAAGCAACTAAGTGGACATCCGCGCCATTTTGACGCAAAGAGCCCCTGTTTTTTACGGACTAAATCAATCGGCACATAATTTGAACATTTCTTAGTAGAAAGATTTTAAAGGAATTATAAACTTAAAAAAGAAAGGAATATATTATGACTATTATCAGAAGATCATCAAACTGGCTGCCCGGAGTGTTTAATGACTTTTTCGGAAATGAATGGGTGGAAAACCAAAACAAATCCGTTCCCGCTATCAACATTAAGCAATGTGAGAAGAATTTCATAGTGGAGGTGGCTGCACCCGGAATGACCAAAGAAGATTGCGACGTTAGTCTTGATGAAGAAAACAACTTAGTTATTGCTTTCAAGAAAGAATCGCACAACGAAGAGGAAGAGCACGAAGGTCACTATCTGAGACGAGAGTTCTCTTATTCAGAATTTAAAAGAAGAATGATTTTGCCAGATAACGCTAAGCGTGAAGAAATTTCCGCGAAGGTTGAAAATGGTGTTTTGACTATCGACATCCCAACTATAAGTGAGGAAGACGTAAAACCCAAGGCTAAGCAGATAGAAATTAAGTAATCAATAATCACTTAATGATCAAAACCACTCCTGGTTTAGGAGTGGTTTTTTTATTTTTAATATTTTCGCTCTTTCAGATAAGTGAACAGCAATTTCAAGACTTCTTTATAGTCATTATCCATAGTAGTATCATCAACAATTTTTTCAGCCTCCAACAAGCAGCTGTTTAGCTTCTTATATGCATAATCAACTCCACCCTGCTCTTTGGCAAAACTGAGCAACCTATCAATATTATCAGTTGTATAGTCTCTGGAAGTGATAATATACATCATTGACACACGAGTCGCTTCATCACAATTTTGCAAAGCATATATTAGAGGCAATGTGATTTTCCCTTCACGGATATCGTTGCCGGTAGGCTTACCCACATCATTATTATAATAATCAAATATATCATCACGTATTTGAAAGGCGATTCCCAAATAACGTCCCATTCGTCCAAACTCTTCTATATTGTGTCTGGAAGCACCACCAGTGATTGCACCAATCTTAGCACAGGCGTAAAGAAGTGATGCTGTTTTTTTGTTGATCACCTCAAAATACTCTGCTTCATCAATAATTACTTCATTGGCCAATGCAAATTGATCCAATTCACCTTCTGAGAGATTTTTACCCAATTCAGAAATAATTTCAACAATTTCCATATTGCCCGTTTTCACACTTTGCAAAATTGCTGTGGAAAGCAGATAATCTCCACCCAATACTGATCTCTGATTATCAAACAATGCATTAACAGAGGCCTGACCTCTTCGCTTTAAAGACTCATCGATCACATCATCGTGCACCAGTGTAGCAGTATGTAGCAATTCAACAGTGACTGCACCATGATATGAGCCAGCACTCACTCCCCCACACGCCTTTGCAACAAGCAATACCAGAGTTGGCCTGATACGCTTGCCTTCCACCTTAAAAGCATGATTTACAATGTCTGACACACGGTGGTTATTACTTTTCAAAGCCTCAGTGAGATACACATCAAACTGCTCTAACTCTTCCTTTATTACCTCTCTAAAATCTAAGTTCTGGTCCATTGTTTTGAATAATGAGTCACAAATTTAAAAATTATTTATCTCAAAGCAACCAATTATTAGTAACTTTACAACTTTAACGAATACAAAATTATAAAATGACGAAACAGAGACTATTTCTATTAGACGCCTATGCATTGATTTACAGAGCTTATTATGCTTTTATAAAAAATCCGAGAGTTAATTCAAAAGGACTAAACACTTCGGCTATATTTGGATTTGTAAACACATTGGAGGAGGTGCTCAAAAAAGAAAATCCAACACACATTGCCGTGGTTTTTGATCCTCCGGGACCAACTTTTCGTCACGAAGAATATGAGGAATACAAAGCTCAACGCGAGGCTACTCCTGAAGACATAAAGCTTTCTGTGCCTATAATAAAGGATATTATCAGAGCATACAACATCCCTGTTGTTGAAATTCAGGGATATGAAGCAGACGATGTTATTGGAACAATTGTCAAAAAAGTTGACAAAAACATTTTTGATGTTTTCATGATGACACCCGATAAGGATTACGGGCAACTAACCGAGCCACATATATATATGTATAAGCCAAAATATGGCAGTAGTGAATTTGATGTATGGAACGATGCCGCCATTATGGAAAAGTACAACCTTACTCATCCTGAACAGATGATTGATTTGCTGGGGCTGATGGGCGACAAATCTGACAACATTCCCGGGTGCCCCGGTGTGGGAGAAGTAACTGCAGGAAAGTTGTTAACACAATTTGGTTCAATAGAAAACCTGCTTGAAAATACCGATCAGATAAAAGGCGCACTCAAAAAAAGAGTTGAAGAAAATAAAGAACAAATTGTTTTCTCAAAGTTCCTGGCCACCATTAAAACAGATGTGCCGCTTGACCTAAAAGTAGATGATATGAAGGTAGAGCAAAAAGACGAAGAGGCCGTACAGCAATTATTCGAAGAGTTGGAATTCAGAACATTGTTGCGACGAGTGCTAAACATTGATGATGCTCCTGCCAAAAAAGCAACAGGACCGATTCAGGGTGACTTATTTGCAGACCTTGGCGCACAAAGTTTTTCAGAAGAGGCATCTGACACTATTGACCTAAATGCAGGATATACAGATATCACCTCCACAAGCCACAACTATATGCTCATCAGCAGTGAATCTGAGATGAGAGAACTAAGCACAAAGCTTAACAAACAGCAATCCGTATGTTTTGACACCGAAACAACAGGTACAGACCCGCTAACAAGTGAAATGGTTGGTATGTCGTTTGCCTGCAATGAGGGAGAGGCATGGTATGTTCCGGTTTCGGCCAAAAGAGAAGATGCGCAGAAACAAGTGGCTATATTCAAAGAGTTTTTCGAGAACGACAAAATAGAAAAAGTAGGCCAAAACATAAAGTATGACATACTAGTATTGCGTAACTACGATGTTCTGCTTAAGGGAAAACTTTTTGATACAATGATTGCACATTACCTAATCAATCCAGAACTTAGGCACGGAATGGACTACATGGCAGAAAACTATCTAAAATACAAGACCATTGCAATTGAGACCCTGATTGGACCAAGAGGTAAAAACCAGAAAACCATGCGCGAGGTAGATGTGGATACTGTGTCTGACTATGCCTGTGAAGATGCAGACATTACTCTGAAGCTGAAAAACATACTGGAAAAAGAATTGAAAGAAAATGATCTGGAAAAATTATTTTACGAAATTGAAGCTCCCCTAATCTATGTATTGGCAGATATGGAGTGGACAGGAGTGAGACTTGACTTAGGTGCGCTTGCTGAACTATCAACAGAACTGAATGCTGAATTGCAAGCAATAGAAAAAGAAATAATTGATATGGCAGGCATTGAGTTTAACGTAAACTCTCCCAAACAGATTGGCGAAGTACTTTTCGATAATCTAAAGATATCTGACAAACCAAAGAAAACAAAAACAGGGCAATACAGCACAAGTGAAGAGGAGCTTGAAAAGCTTCGCAACAGGCATCCAATCATTGAAAAAATATTAGATCAACGAGGGCTTAAGAAATTGCTTAGCACATATATTGATGCATTTCCTCTTTTGGTTAACAAAGAAACGGGTAAAGTCCACACCTCTTTCAATCAGACAGTTGCTGCCACAGGTCGTCTAAGCAGCACAAACCCCAACTTGCAAAATATCCCAATACGTGACGAGCGAGGCAGGGCAATGAGAAAAGTTTTCATCCCCGATGATAGAGCAGTATTTATGTCGTCCGACTATTCTCAGATTGAGCTACGCATTATGGCGCATCTTAGTAAAGACCAAAATATGGTTGAGGCTTTCAATAATGACCAGGATATCCACGCAGCTACAGCAGCAAAGATTTTTAAGGTACCGATTGAAGAAGTTACGAGTGAAATGCGTAATAAGGCAAAAACGGCCAACTTTGGAATCATATATGGTATTACACCGTTCGGCTTATCACAACGCCTGAACATTCCGCGTGGAGAAGCAAAAGATTTAATTGATGAGTATTTCAACATGTTCCCCGATGTAAAAAACTACATGGACAACAGTATAGCCAAAGCACGTGAGGCCGGATACGTGGAGACAGTCTATGGCAGAAAACGATTTTTGCCAGATATTAATTCACGTAACGCAATTGTCAGAGGTTACGCCGAGCGAAATGCAATCAATGCTCCCATTCAGGGTGGTGCGGCAGACATTATTAAAATTGCGATGGTCAATATTTTCAACAGACTCAATCGGGAAGGATTAAAGACCAAAATGATTTTGCAGGTACATGACGAACTCAACTTTAATGTACCGGAGCAAGAGCAAAAAGCTGCCGAAATAATAATTAGAGAAGAGATGGAGAGTGCCATAAAGCTGGCTATTCCTCTAAAAACAGACCTTGGTGTAGGCAACAATTGGCTGGAAGCCCATTAAAATAACAGCATATAATAATAAAACGTATACAAGAAGAACAAACTAAAACACAAAAAGATAAAAATATAATGGCTTAATTCATTTTTTTTTCGCATCTTTGAAGAGCGAAAGACATAGGTAAGACTTATAAGTCAAGTATAATGGCTTTAAGTCTTACATCATTGTATATATCAATATCCATTTGAGAAAAAACAATATAAAATAAACATATATCGTATGAAAAATCTCGAAACAACTTACATGGGAATCAAATTGGAAAATCCAATTATTCTCGGAGCAAGCAACATCTCTTCCAGTCTTAAACAACTCAAGAAAGCAGAAGAGCAAGGCGTAGGCGCTATCGTCTACAAAAGTCTTTTTGAAGAACAAGTACAGTTAGAAAGCCTTCAGCTGGAAGAAAGATTAGGTCAATATGCAGACATACACGCTGAGATGACCTCACTCTATCCAAATGTTGAATTTTCAGAAGCTGACTACCACCTAACCAGACTAAAGAAAGCCAAAGAAGCGCTTTCTATACCGTTGATTGCAAGCTTGAATGCAGTAAATAGCGAATCATGGGTGAAGTATGCCAAAATGATTGAGGAGACCGGCGTTGATGGTTTAGAAGTAAATCTTTATCAAACTCCCACAGACTTTACTATGAGTGGTGAAGATGTTGAACAAAACCAACTAAATATAATCAAAGAGATAAAAGAAAACATTTCTATCCCCATTAGTGTAAAATTGAGCTCTGACTACACCAACTTGCTCAACTTTATCAAAAAAGTTGACGATACGGGTGCCGAATCACTGGTTCTATTTAACTCCTTCTTTCAACCTGACATTGATATTGAAAATGAATCACATGTCAAGTCATTCAATCTGTCACAAAAAGGCGATTACAAAAAGGCGCTTCGCTATGCAGGAATGCTGTATGGAAATATCAAGTCTGACATTTGCAGCAGCCAAGGTGTGTTTGATGGAGAAGATGTAGTTAAACTGATTTTATCAGGTGCCACTACTGTTCAGGTAGTAAGCGCTATCTACAAGAACGGAACTAAACGAATCGGGGAAATCAAACAAGGACTTATCGATTGGATGGAAAGCAAAGGTTATAACAGTCTGGATGAGTTCAGAGGCAAATTGGCCAATAACAACCTGGACAAAAACCAGAATGCTCTTGTATACAAGCGTGCTCAATACATTGACCTGCTTCTAAGCTCTGATACAATATTCGGAAACGCTTGATAATAAGCACTTCTTTTAATATTTATATAATAAACCCCGTAGCATGTTTGAATTGCTACGGGGTTTTCTATATATTATAATATCCTACCTCAGGGTAGAAAATGTCATAATTATAGCGTTTTCAGCTTAAGATTTCTCCACGCAACTTTAATACCGCCGCCATCATGTATCTGAAGAGCAATGCGTCCCTGACCTTTACCTATTTTCTCATCGGTAAGATTAATCATTTCTTCTCCATTAAGCCATGTTTGAATATTATCACCCTCAACTTTAATTCGCATAATATTCCAGTCTCCTTCAATCAGGTGTTCTTCCTGTGCTTCCGTAATCTGGGCAATCCAACCTCTGCCGTATGACTCATAAATACCGCCTGTACCATGTCCTTTGGGAGCAACCTCAACCTGCCATCCGTTAACTAAAGCAACAGGTTCAATAAAAGAACGAATAAAAACTCCTGAGTTGCCATCAGCTTCCTGCTTAAACTCAACAGACAGGTCGAAATCATCGTAATATTCGCGCGTAGCAAGATAACCATATTCTTTATCGGGACCACTTTCACAAAACAGCAATCCATCCTTCACATACCAAAGCTCTGTACCATAAGCTTCCCAACCTGTCAGGTCAACTCCGTTAAACAGGTCAACTTCTTTTGTTTTTTTGGGTAGTTCTTTGATTTTCACGTTGCGGAACCAAGCTGCAGAACCGTGATCCTGAAGACAGATAACACCTTTACGAGCTAATCCGTATTCAGGTGCATTTTCCCATTTACCACTATTCTTACGTGCAAACCAATCTTCGGTCCATGCTTGAAACTCAACTACTTTTTCACCGTTCAACCAGTGCTCAACATGACCATTGTCGAATACAATTTTAGAAGTATTCCATTCTCCTGCAGGCTTGATTTCAATTATAGAATAATCAGGCGTATGCATAGCATAGTCACTTGCTGTGCGCTGCCACTCTTCAAGCGGCTCAGGGAATCCGTGATCATCAATTAGCTGATATTCAGGACCTGTCACATAAGGAACTTTAAACTTGGGATTTTCAACAACATGATACAAGACACCACTGTTACCCTCATCGGCAATTTTCCAATCCCACACCAATTCAAAGTTTTCATAGATCTTCTCAGTAACGATGTAGCCATGCTCATCAGCACCTTCACCTTTCGCCTGAATCAGACCATCTTCCACAAACCATGGTGCAGTCAATTCCTCACCATTATAATCGCGCCAACCATTAAGGGTATGACCATCAAACAATAACTCCCAACCTTCAGCTTTTTCAGCCTCTGTAAGTGTGTTATGTTTCGCTGTCTGATCACAACCTGTAAATAAAGCAGTCATAAGCAATACTGTACAAATTAAATAAATTATTGATTTCATCTCTCGTTATATTAAAAGTTTAAATAAACAAACGCAAAGTTACTGATTTTAGTGCAATTACAAAAACAGTATCGAAGTTTGTTTTAATTAGTTCCCTGCCCATGCAGCAAGCTATCATAAACATCAGGGTTAGAGATTATATTTAACCCTTCCTTAAATATGTCGTTGATATCGTTGATAATAATATAATATGCAGAAGGGTCATACAGATCTCTGCCAATCAGTGCCTTTAACTGTGCTTCAATAATCTCAGCAGAGCCCATATAAGACTCTTCATTCCATTCTATCTTCTCTTCTGAGGCCATTTCTTTCATCTTATCAATGAGAGATGACGAAAGATTGTAGCTGTTTTTAAATGTTTCCACATTTTGAAACCTGCTTATAAGCTCAGAGCGATTATTATCAACTTCGTAAATAGCCAACTTATTGATAACTCCTTTTGCAATCAGGTTTCTATGCAAATCAGAAAGAGAAGTAGTGTCAACAGCAACAAAATAATCGGGCATTATCCCCCCACCACCATACACTGTTCGCTCATTCACAAGTGTTTTGTATTTAAGTGAATCCGGAAAGTGAATACTGTCGGCATGCAACATTTCTCCATGTTCAAAACGGTTGATAAAATCTTTATGATACTCATCAGCTTTCCCATTCTCATAGGGTTTCTGAATGCTTCTACCTGTGGGTGTATAGTATCGTGCAACAGTCAAGCGAATCATTGTTCCGTCAGGCAGAGGAATTTGACGTTGCACCAATCCTTTGCCAAAAGTACGTCTGCCTACTACAACACCTCTGTCCCAATCCTGTACGGCGCCTGCCACAATTTCACTTGCCGATGCCGATCCTTCATCAACTAATATAACCAATCTTCCTTTCTCAAAACCTCCCTTTGAAGTTGTTTTGAGTTCAAGTCGCGGCTGATTCTTACCTTCCGTATAAACCACAAGTTTCCCTGCCCCAAGATATTCATCTGTTATATCAGATGCAGTTTGGAGAATCCCTCCTCCGTTACCTGTCAGGTCGAGAATCATGTTCTCCATTCCCTTTTCTTTCAATTCTCTTTGAGCTTTCAAAAACTCATCGGTCGAATTTACCCCAAAGCGACTTAGCCTGATATATCCCGTATTTTCATTAACCATGTACGAAGCATCAATGCTGTAGATTGGAATCTTATCACGGACAATCTTAAAATCGAGCAATTTCTTAACTCCTTTTCTCAACACTTTTACATTCACAGTTGTGCCTTTTGGTCCTCGAAGCATCTTAACCAGACTTTGATTGTCCATTTTCACACCTGCTATCAGTGTGTCATCCACATACAGTATTTTATCACCCGGCATAATGCCAACCTTCTGAGACGGACCACCAGAAATAACCTCCATCACATACAGAGTATCTGTAAGCATATTGAAAGAGACACCAATGCCGTCAAAGTTGCCCTGAAGGGGTTCATTCATGGATTTAACCTCATCTTTGTCAAGATATGAAGAGTGAGGATCTAACTCAAGTAACATTGAACGTATGGCAGTCTCTGCAAGCTTGTCCGATTCAACATCATCAACGTATAGATTATTAATTAACTGCAGTGTTCGCTCAAGCTTTATGCCATCTGCAGATATTCTTGATTGGGAAAAACCAAGCGAAGGAATAAGTATTAAAAGGGACAGGATAGCCCCTTTGATGTTATAACGCATTATTGGATTTTTAAATGAATAAAGTTTAAATTCGTAGCCCTTTGGGAATAAAGGGGGTGATGTCGTGGTTGTACTTCAGTAATTCACGAACCAGAGAGGAGCTTACATGAGACAAGGCGGGGTCTGTGAGAAGCACAATGGTATCAACCCCCGAAATGGCTCGGTTCATATCTGCAATAGTGCGCTCGTATTCGAAGTCAGAAACAGTTCTAACACCACGCAGGATAAACTTTGCACCCACTTCTTTTGCAAAATCAACAGTCAGCGAACTATAGCTTTCAACCCTTACTGCCTGATTGTTTTTATACAGCTCACTTATCATAGCTAGTCTTTGCTCAGCTGTAAAATATGTCTGTTTCGTATTGTTCACTCCAATGGCAATGACAATCTCATCCACCAGCTCCAACCCCCTGCTCACCAGCGACTCATGCCCAATGGTGAAAGGGTCGAATGAACCCGGCAATATTGCTATACGCCGTATTTTAGCTGAATCACTGTTGCCCATATTAATTGAAAGGATTTATTGATTTTCAAAGTCCATCACATTTAACACTACGCCAGCTCCTCCTCCTCAACCACCAGATTGTCTATAATAAACGTCTGTCGATCGGGAGTGTTTTTACCCATATAAAACTCCAGCAAATCCTTAACAAGATCTTCCTTGCGCATGGTTACTTTGTCCAGTCTTATATCTTTTCCAATAAAGTGCTTAAACTCACTTGGAGATATCTCGCCCAGACCTTTAAATCTGGTTATCTCAGGATTGGGCCCCAACTCTTCAATTGCGGACAATCGTTCATCGTCAGTATAGCAGTATATTGTTTTCTTTTTATTTCGAACTCTGAATAATGGAGTTTGAAGAATATATACATGTCCTTTCTTTACCAAATCAGGGAAGAATTGCAAAAAGAAAGTCAACAGCAACAGTCTGATATGCATACCATCGGTGTCAGCATCCGTTGCAATAATTACTTTATTGTATCGCAATCCCTCCATTCCGTCCTCAATATTGAGCGCAGCCTGCAAGAGGTTAAACTCCTCATTCTCGTAAACAATCTTCTTGGTCAGACCAAATGAGTTAAGCGGCTTTCCCCTTAGACTAAACACAGCCTGCAGGTTTGGATCTCTACTTTTAGTAATAGAACCGCTGGCCGAGTCCCCCTCAGTAATGAAGATACTGGTTTCGTCCAGGTTATTTCCCTTGCTGTCATTATAATGAATACGACAATCGCGCAGTTTCTTATTGTGCAAATTAGCTTTTTTGGCTCGCTCTCGTGCCAGCTTGGTAACTCCCGCAATTGCTTTTCGTTCTTTTTCCGACTCTAATATTTTCTTTTGTAATATTTCAGCCGTCTCTTGGTTCTTGTGCAAATAATTATCAAGTTCCTTTTTTAGAAAATCGCTCACATATTTGTTCACAGACACCCCTTCCGGTGACATATCCCTCGAGCCAAGTTTTGTTTTGGTTTGTGACTCAAACACAGGCTCCTCCACTTTCACACTAATTGCAGCAACAATTCCGCTTCGAATATCAGAGTACTCAAAGTTCCTGCTGAAGTGTTCTCTTATCACTCTGGCAGCGGCCTCTCTGAAAGCAGACAGGTGTGTTCCCCCCTGAGTGGTGTGCTGACCATTAACAAAGGAGTAATATTCCTCTCCATACTGACCCGAATGTGTTATTGCCACCTCTATATCTTCACCCTCAAGATGTATGATTGGATACAAAATCTCACTGGTTAGGTTTTCATTTAGCAAATCCACCAAACCGTTTTTGGAATAGTATTTCTTATCGTTGTAGTTTATCGTCAAACCTGTATTAAGAAACACATAGTTCTTCAGAAGTGGCTCAATATGCTCTTCACGATATATGTACTCGCCAAATATTTCATGGTCGGGAGTGAAAGTCACTACAGTTCCGTTTTGCTCTTCAGTCTTTTTCTGAGGTGCATCTTCGATTACGTCACCCCGATTGTAAATGACACTTTTCGACTCTCCTTCTCTGTAGCTCTCAATGTAAAACTCAGAAGACAACGCATTGACAGCTTTTATACCAACCCCGTTTAGTCCTACCGACTTTTTAAATGCCTTGGAGTCATACTTAGCACCGGTGTTCATCTTTGACGATACATCTTTGACTTTGCCTAGCGGAACACCGCGACCATAGTCACGAACCTTGACAATATCATTTTCTATACTGATATCAATATTCTTTCCAAACCCCATGCGAAATTCGTCGATAGAGTTATCCAGAACCTCCTTCAATAAAACATAAATACCGTCATCTGAAGAGGTTCCGTCACCCAGTTTACCGATATACATGCCGGGGCGACGACGAATGTGTTCGCGCCACTCAAGGGTAACGATATTTTCCTCACTATAATTGCTTAACGCTTGCTCTCTTTCTAAATCTGTCACTTTCTAATTTTACTCCTATATAATATTGTTTTTATTTCAAATCTTTAATATATGCTCTACGTCTCTTGTGTTGTTCATACTCCAAACCATCCCACAGAGATTGTACTTTTGTATTAAGCTCTAGCTCAGGGTTGCTTTCAGCATACTCAAATCCCAGTCTTCTTGCCTCAGGAATAAACTGATTGAATATTAACGCATTCAATCCTTTTCCCTGATAATCGGGATGTACTCCTATGAGCATTAAGTCAAGAATTTTATTATTATCAAATCCCTTCAATGCTTTGTAGAGATGAAACCACCCGGTAGGTAAAAACTTACCTCCCGATTTTTGTAATGCTACCGACATGCTTGGCAGCCCAATGCCTACCCCCACCAGTTTATTATCCTCTTCCCGAAGAATAAGAGACAAAAAGTTGAGTCTCAACATCGGTATATACATATTTACGTAATAGTCAATCTGAGATTTGGTAAGCGGCACAAAGCCATAAAGTTCTTTGTATGATTCATTAAACAACTCAAAAATCTCGTGTGCATACGGATATACATCGTCTTTATTCTTGAGCTTAACAACATTCAGTCTGAAACGCTTCTTAATTACGTCAGTCAGTCGTGCATAACGTTCAGGTAGTTCACGGGGAATTTGGATAAGATACTCCACCCAATCCTGATCTTTTACAAAACCCAATCTCTCCAGATGTTCAACATAGTAAGGATAATTGTAGATAGTTGCCATCGTACCAATTCTATCAAAACCCTCAACCAGGAGACCCTCATGATCAAAGTCAGTAAAGCCCAATGGCCCATGTATCTTCTCCATACCACGGAACTTTGCCCACTCTTCGGCAGCGTTAAATAAAGCATCAACAACCTCTCTGTCATCAATGAAATCAGCAAAGCCAAAACGTGCTTGCTTTTGATTCCATGTGTTATTTGCAAGGTGATTGACTATTGCCGTGAGGCGTCCTGCAATCTCACCATCTTTGTAAGCCAGAAAGTTTACAGATTCACAATGTTCAAAAGCAGGGTTCTTGTCCCTACTCAAAGTTGCAACCTCATCATATACCAAAGGAGGAACATAAAACTCATTGTCTTTATACAGATCGATACTGAACTGAATTGACTTTTTCAGCGTATCTTTATCATTAACCGCTCTTATTTCAATTGACATACTTTGATGATATTCGTTTTAATATACTATAAATAATAGCTACTGCCAAAACTACAGGTGACAAAGATAATGATTTTTGGAAAATGTTTTTATATAGCGTCGGAAAAAACTATACTTTGATTCATTTTCCCCAACAGGAAGCACTAAATAAGCAACCGACTAATGTATCAAAAAAAGTTTTGCAATGTTTTATATCACATTCTGCTTGAGTAATCAAAAATATTGGCTAATTTTGCAAGCTTATAATGCTCATTTAAACGATGATTAATAGAAACTTGATTCGTATCAGAGTAGTACAGATTGTTTACTCATGGTATCAGAATAAAAACAAAGATTTACTGACACTTGAAAAAGAGTTGTTGTTTGGGTTACGAAAGTCTTATGACCTCTATTTCTATCTTCTTATGATAATGATAGAAATAACTAAAGCTTATGAATCGCGTCTTGAAACCAAACGCAACAAGTTTTTGCCTTCGGAAGAAGATTTAAATCCAAATACGAGGCTAGCCGATAACAGGTTTATAAAACAGCTTCAGCAGAACAGGGAGTTTAACACCTACATGACTGAGCGTCCTATGTCATGGGAGGAACATGATTCTTTTATCAGAAGCCTGCTTGACATCATACTTGACTCTGATATTTACAAGGAATATTCGGAGAGCACTGAAGACAACTACGAAAGCGACAGAGAGTTTTGGAGAAAAGCATTCAAGGATTTTCTTTGCAATAATGACACATTGGATGAGATTCTGGAAGATGAAAGCATCTATTGGAACGACGATATAACTATAGTTCAAAGCTTTGTGCTGAAATCAATCAGACAGTTCAGAGAAGAGTCGGGCGAATTTCAGAAACTTTTACCCATGTTCAGAGATGAAGAAGACCGACAGTTCGCGTTAAAACTTTTGCACAACACTGTGCAAAACGAAAAGGAGTATCGCGATTTAATAGAAAAGCACTCTGACGGATGGGATTTCGACCGCATGGCATTTATTGACTTAATCATTATGCAAGTAACTCTTGCTGAGATTTACACATTTGATGACATACCCGTAAGCGTATCATTAAACGAATATATTGAATTGGCAAAGTCATACAGCACACCCAAGAGCAGCACTTTTATTAACGGTATTCTTGATGCTGCTGTCAGTGATTTAAGAAGAAGAAATATTATCTTTAAAAACTAATTATTTTACAATACAAATTCATATGAACACTTTATTACAGGCATCAGGTGGTGCAATGGGAAGCTCGTTACTGATGATGGTTGCCATCATTGCAGTATTTTATTTCTTCATGATTCGTCCGCAGCAAAAAAAACAAAAGGACGTTCAAAAAGCACGTGAAGCAATGAAGGCAGGAGACAAGGTAGTAACAGCAGGTGGAATACACGGACGCATCAAAGAGGTGAGCGACAACTGGTTTTTGGTTGAAATTGCCGACGGTGTAAAAATAAAAGTTGAGAAAACATCTGTTTTTGCTTCTTCAGCCGATGTAGGACAAAACTAATACGACATTCTTTTCAGAAATGGTATTCACGTCATTGATTAATAATGTCATTACGAAAGTTAAAGCGTACTTCTCCGGTATGAATTGGAGAAATACGCTTTTATTTTTTTTATTTCTTGTACTGGCAGCTATTTTCTGGCTGATGCTGTTTTTTCAGAATGATATAGAAGCAACTTACAAGATACCCATCAAATATTCAAACGTGCCCAATGATGTGGTATTTGACCACCCATTGCCACAGGATTTGGAAATCAGGGTTGGAGACAAAGGCTCCGAAATATTCAGATATACCTTTCTGCTAAGAGACTCATTGGATATTGACGTCCAAAAATATCACAGTGAGCGTATCAACAACCTTCAAGGCACGGAACTTATGCAGCTGATACGACAAAAACTGTTCAAAAGTTCAACACTAACAGCCTACTATCCTTCTCATATATCGCTGGATGTATCCAAGCTTCATCAGAAATCTCTGGATGTAGTTTTCGACGGTGAGATTGCCACCGGCAGAAGCAATCTGGTTGCTGATGATTATACCATTGAACCTAAAAAAGTAGTTGCTTACGGCTCTAAGGCGCAATTGGAAGAGATAGAAAATGCTTTAACAGAATATTCATTGTTTAACAATCTTAAAGCCACCTCATTATTTCAGATAAAAATTAAACCGATAGAAGGCATTAAGTTTGTCCCGAGTACTGTGGATATCTATATACCCATAAATGAGTATACAGAACGAAAATTCGAAATACCGATTACAGTGAAGAATGTGCCGGAAGGCATAGATGTAAAATTCTTCCCCTCATCAACCGATGTTTCATTTTCGGTGACTCTCGAAGAGTATAAGAAAATATCTCAAGATGACTTTGCTGTTTTACTGGATTACAACACGTTTCACCAAAATGAAAATGGAAGAGTGGAACTTATCTTAACCACCGAACCGGCTTCTGTAATAAACACAAAGTTATCAACCCAATCTGTTGAGTTCTTACTTGAAAAAGGAAATTAGAATGATTATTTTAGGCGTAACAGGCGGGATAGGAAGTGGTAAAACATTAGTATGCGACCTGCTTCGCATTCATGGGATACCCGTTTACGATGCTGACAAAGAGGCAAAAGACCTCAACGACAGCTCACCGGTTATAAAGGAGAAGCTAACCGAGCTTTTTGGCAATGACCTTTATACAGGAGCAAAGCTAAACCGAAGCAAACTGGCAGAACATATTTTCAACGACAAGGAAAAACTGCTTATTGTAAACAAACTAATTCACACCGAACTTGCAAAGCATTTTTTGGATTGGACACAGCTCCACAATAATTATCCCATAGTAGCCATTGATGCTGCTGTGCTGTTTGAAGCAAACTTCCAGAAGTATGTAACTGCAACGATTACCGTAACTGCTCCTGAGGATATCAGAATAGAAAGAGTATTAAATCGGGACAAGCATTTAACCATAGAGCAAATTAAGGCACGCATTAATAGCCAAATGAGTGAGGAAGAGAAAATAAAGCTGTCAGATTTTATCATGATAAACGATAATAACCACTCTATTATTGAACAAGTCTCAAATATACTGGATAAAACAACAAATAGTTCAAAGTCCCTACAGCATTGACTTGTGGGACATTACACCAAAACAGATTAAGATTTTTTACAATCATAACAAAAGGAGTTAAAAATATTTTCACTACTTTTGTACGCTAATTGTGTTACAAACAAAACAATAATCAAAACAATGGTAGAACAAATTGGTATTAACGCCGGAAAAGTTTGGTCAATTCTTGACGAAACCGGCTATCAAAACGTAAAAGAATTAAAGAAAGTATCTAAACTTATTTATAATGACCTTTATGCAGCTCTTGGCTGGTTAGCAAGAGAAGGCAAGATTGTTCTTGAGACTAAAGATAAAGAACAATTTGTAGGGTTGGCGTAAATCACTAAGTTTAGCAAAGTAAAAGAAAAAGGGGCTGCTTCATTATGAAACAGCCCCTTTGCTTTTTTCGAGGTACCTGGCGGATTCGAACCGCCGTACACGGTTTTGCAGACCGCTACCTAACCACTCGGTCAAGGTACCGATTCTCGTTTTGAGAGCGCAAAGATAGAGTTTTCTTTCGAGTAAAAAAAATTATCGCAATTATAATTTCACACTCAGATAAAACAAATCTCACACAACTCTACTGCACACCCCTCATCGACAGCTGAATTCGCTTTCTGTCGCGATCAACCGAGAGCACCCTGACGCTGACATGCTGATGTAAAGAAACAACATCTGTGGGATTAGATACAAATCGGTCGGCAAGCTCTGAGATATGTACCAAACCATTTTCTTTAATACCAAAATCAACAAAACAACCAAAGTTGGTGACATTGGTTACAATGCCCGGCAGAACCATGCCCTCCCTTACGTCGTCGATAGTACGGACATTAGGATCGAATTCCAACAGCTTAACCTGCGTACGAGGATCGCGCCCCGGCTTGTCAAGTTCCTGCAATATATCAGTAAGTGTTTCATTGCCCACCTTCTGAGTTTTGTATTTTTCAATATCAATTTTATCAATCAAAGCTTTGTTGCCTATCAGTTCATCTATTGTGCAATTTAAATCTTTTGCCATTTGCTGCACAACGGAATAACTCTCGGGATGAACGGCCGAATTGTCTAGGGGATTTTCAGCATCGGCAATACGCAGGAAACCGGCACACTGCTCAAAAGCTTTAGGGCCAAGACGAGGCACCTTCTTAAGCTCGCTGCGCGATTTAAAGGCTCCATTCTCTGAGCGGTAGTCCACAATGTTTTGTGCGAGCGACTCGCCCAATCCCGACACATATACCAAAAGGTGTTTGCTTGCAGTGTTGAGATTGACACCCACCAGATTCACACAACTCTCCACCGTCAGGTCAAGCGACTTTTTCAACATCGTCTGATCCACATCATGCTGATACTGCCCAACCCCAATTGACTTGGGGTCAATTTTGACCAGCTCAGCCAGAGGGTCGTTGAGTCTGCGACCGATAGAAACTGCTCCCCTCACCGTAACATCGTAATCCGGAAACTCCTCACGCGCAACTTTAGAAGCTGAATAAACAGAAGCTCCATTTTCACTCACCATAAACACCTTCACCTCTTTCTCATAACGAAGATTGGAGATAAAATGCTCTGTTTCCCGGCTGGCTGTGCCGTTGCCAATGGCTATTGCATATATTTTGTATGTCGAAACCAGTTTCACTACCTTGCTACCCGCCTTCGATCGCTCATTCTGCGGAGGGTGAGGATAGATGGTTTCATTATGCAACAAGTTGCCCTGATCATCCAAACAAACCACCTTGCATCCTGTTCTGAAGCCGGGGTCGATGGCTAGTATTCTTTTCTGACCCAAAGGAGGAGCCAGCAAAAGCTGTCTGAGATTTTCGGCAAACACCTCTATAGAAGCCTCATCGGCCTTCAATTTAGACAAATTGCCAAACTCAGTTTCGATAGAGGGTTTCATCAGGCGTTTATAACCGTCAACAACTGCATACTCCACAATATCGGCCGCTGCGGTATCATTCTTGGCAAAGCGAGGTACAAGCCTGTCAAGACATTCTTCGTCATCGGGTGAAATACTGACTCTCAGAAAGCCTTCACTCTCGCCACGCCTGATGGCAAGCAAACGGTGAGAGGGACATCGTGACAACAATGATGAGAAATCGAAATAATCGCTATACTTCTCCCCTTCCTCTTCCTTGCCCTTAATCACCTTAGATGTAATCATTGCCCTTCGTTCAAAAATATTTCTTACCACCTGTCTGGATGGAGCATCCTCATTCACCCATTCGGCAATAATATCGCTAGCTCCCTGCAATGCTGCATCAGCATCTTTCACCTCATCATTTAAGAATGAGCCTGCTTTTGTCTGAGGCGACTCGTCTCTCTGTTGCATTATCCACTTAGCCAGCGGCTCCAATCCCCTCTTGCGGGCAATCTCGGCACGCGTTTGCCTCTTGGGTTTGAATGGCAGATAGATATCCTCAAGCTCCACAGCATCCCAGCAAGCATTAATTTTCTTCTCAAGTTCGGGCGTAAGCTTTTCCTGCTCCCCGATGGTCTTAAGAACAAACTCCTTTCGTTTTTCCAACTCGGTATATTTGTCAAACAACTCCCTGACTGTTGCCACCTGCACCTCATCCATGCCACCCGTAGCCTCTTTCCGATATCGGCTGATAAATGGGATTGTGGCACCGTCGCTGAACAATGCTATGGTGTTCTCAACATATTTTTTTGAAAGATTTTCTGAACTTGAAATTAATGATGCTATCATTGTTTTAAATTATTTCTGATTTATCGTAAATACAAAAGTAGAGAAAATAGCGGAAACAATCTGTCCTTAGGATAGGCATTGTATGAAAAAGCAATTATCTTTGCTAAAACTGAATAACAAACAAATATCATTATATCATTTGAAAGGAAAAGTCTGATGGCAAAACTTAAAACAGTATATTTTTGCAGCAATTGTGGTAACGAGTCACCCAAGTGGATGGGCAAATGTCCAGCCTGTGGCGAGTGGGGCTCGCTGGTGGAAGAAGTAATCAGAAAAGATGCTGCTTCGAGGCAGGATGACACCCGTTCATTTGCTCCCGACAAGAGTACTCCTCAACCCATTGCCGACATAAGAGCCGATGAAGAACCGCGTATCGACATGCAGGATGGCGAACTAAACCGGGTACTTGGTGGCGGCATGGTACCCGCTTCACTGGTGTTGATTGGTGGTGAGCCGGGAATCGGAAAATCTACCCTCGTGCTACAAACAATGCTTAAGCTTTCAAGTATCAAAACGCTTTATGTGTCGGGCGAAGAGAGCGCACGACAAATAAAACTGCGTGCCGACCGCATAGGTATTCAAAATGATAATGCCCTCATTCTTTGCGAAACCAATCTCGACCATATTTTCACACACATCAAAAACAACAGTCCCGATCTGGTGATAATAGACTCCATACAAACTGTTTACAGCGACTTGCTGGAGTCGTCGCCCGGCAGCATATCGCAGGTGCGCGAGTGTGCGGCTGCCATACTAAAGTTTGCAAAACAGTCGGGTACTCCCGTTATCCTCATCGGCCATATCACCAAAGAAGGCAGTATTGCAGGGCCCAAGGTACTTGAGCATATTGTGGATACTGTGTTGCAGTTCGAGGGCGATCATCACTATATGTATCGCATTTTACGAAGCATCAAAAACCGCTTTGGCAGTACTGCCGAACTGGGTATTTACGAAATGAACCAGTCGGGATTGCGAGAGGTAACCAATCCGTCGGAACTACTGTTAACCCAGAACCACGACGGGCTGAGCGGCGCCTCCATATCCGCAGCCATCGAGGGAGTGCGCCCGCTGCTAATAGAGACACAAGCTTTGGTGAGCAGTGCGGCCTACGGCACTCCGCAACGCTCGGCAACGGGCTTCGATATTCGCAAAATGAATATGCTACTGGCTGTTTTGGAAAAGCGTGCAGGCTTTAAGCTCACACAAAAGGATGTTTTCCTGAATATTGCTGGCGGGCTACGCGTGAGCGACCCCGGACTTGACCTGTCAGTGATAAGTGCGGTGCTCTCTTCAAGCCTCGACATAAGTATAGATAACGACACCTGCATGACAGGCGAGGTGGGTCTGTCGGGCGAGATACGCCCCGTCAATCGCATTGAACAGCGAATACTCGAAGCCGAAAAACTGGGCTTTGCCCGCATCCTCATTCCAGCCAATAATCTGAAAGGGTTCAACAGCAAGGTGAACATCAAGATTGAGCAGGTCAGAAGGGTTAGTGATGCCTTCAGGCTATTATTTTCTTGAAATAAATACACCTTCCCACAGACAGAGAAACGATACATTTTTAGTCATCATACATTGATGTATTTTAGTCTTGTAGACTATCAGTGTCGTATGACATTCGTGTATTTTATTTTTGTAATCTATCAATGTCATGTTACATTAGTATATTTCAAGTTTGAAATGTGTCGTTGTCATCCAACATTGATACATTTTAATTTTGTAAACTATCAATATCATATTACATTAGTATATTTCAAGTTTGAAAACACCAAATGTATTAACATGCTTTGTGTTTACAATTTTGCAATGTTATAGTGTGTTATGACATTGACATAAAATAAAGTTGAAATCTCTAAATATAAATAGGGTGAAATCACATTGTGATATACCCTCATACTATTTACAACTTCCTGAAAGCGGAGAAAAGAGTATAAAAAACAAATACAACCTTTAACAAACAAGATAACGAGCATAAAAAACCTTGTGCAACCTTCAACAAATCAAAAAACGAGCACACGCCCCTGCATACTTAAATATTTTTAACGACACAATCAGTCAAAACCGCTTTAACATTCTTATTTTTGTGTTTCGAATAAAAATGAGTACCAAATTAACTACACAATAACAATATGAGTCAGGTAATTGATATTAAAGAACTAAATGAAAAAATTGAACAAAAAAGTGCTTTTGTTCAAACGCTGGTAAACGGCATGAACCAGGTGATTGTGGGTCAGAAACATCTGATAGAATCACTGCTTATCGGGTTGCTTTCCGATGGTCACATATTGCTGGAGGGTGTGCCGGGACTGGCAAAGACACTTGCCATCAAAACATTGGCACAACTGATTGATGCCGACTACAACCGTATTCAGTTTACGCCCGACTTGCTGCCTGCCGACGTGGTGGGAACCATGATTTACAGTCAGCGCAACGAGGAGTTTTCGGTGAAACAAGGCCCTATATTTGCCAACTTTGTGCTTGCAGACGAGATTAACCGTGCACCCGCCAAAGTGCAGAGTGCTCTGCTGGAGGCGATGCAGGAACGTCAGGTAACAATTGGCGATGAAACATATATGCTGCCCAAACCTTTTTTGGTGATGGCTACCCAAAACCCCATTGAGCAGGAAGGAACTTATCCGCTGCCTGAAGCACAGGTGGACCGTTTTATGCTCAAGGTGGTTATTTCGTATCCCAACAAAGACGAAGAACGCAAGGTGATTCGTCAAAACATTTTCGAACCTGTCACCATCGACCAGCCCGTAGTTTCAGTCAAAGAGATTTTGGAAGCTCGCAAAGTGGTGAGAGAGGTTTATATCGACGAAAAGATAGAGCAATATATAGTTGACATTGTGTTTGCAACTCGTTTCCCCGAACAGTTCGGTCTCGACGGAATGAAAAACATGATTGAGTTTGGCGCATCGCCCCGTGCATCTATAAATCTTGCACTAGCAGCCCGCACCTACGCATTCATCAAACGTCGCGGCTATGTGATCCCCGAAGATATACGTGCCGTTTGTCACGATGTGTTGCGTCATCGTATTGGTCTGAGCTACGAAGCTGAAGCTAATAACATAACATCAGAAGAGATTATCAGCGAAATACTTAACAAGGTAGAGGTTCCATAACCGACAAAATTGGATAAAAGAAAAACTCACAATAACAATTATGGAATCAAGCGAATTACTGAAAAAAGTACGACACATTGAGATAAAAGCACGCGGATTGTCGCGCAATATTTTTGCGGGAGAATATCACTCGGCTTTCAAAGGTAGGGGTATGGCTTTTTCGGAAGTTCGGGAGTATCAGTTTGGCGACGACATGCGCGACATTGACTGGAATGTGACCGCCCGCTACAACAGGCCCTTCGTGAAGATATTCGAAGAGGAACGTGAACTGACCGTTATGCTTCTTATCGACGCTTCGGAAAGTTTGGGATTTGGTTCTTCCGAAAAGGTGAAGCGCGATGTGGTGGCTGAGATTGCCGCAACTCTCGCATTCTCTGCCATTCAAAACAACGACAAGATAGGTGTTATCTTCTTTTCGGATAAGATTGAAAAATTTATCCCACCAAAAAAAGGGAGAAAGCACATCCTGTTTATCATTCGCGAAATACTGGGCTTCGAACCGGAAAATCAAGGCACTGACCTGGGGTTGGCAATGCAGTATATGACCAACGTGATTAAAAAACGCTCAACTTCGTTTATCATATCCGACTTTATAGACAACAAAGACTACAAACAGTCGATGCGCATCGTAAACCGCAAACACGACCTGGTTGCCATTCAGGTATATGACAAACTGAGCACAGATTTGCCTGCACTGGGACTGATGAAAGTGAAAGACCCCGAGAGCGGAGGTGAAACATGGATTGACACCTCATCAAAGCGTGTTAGAAATGAATACCGCAGCTGGTGGCTGGAGCGACAGGCAGAGATGGAAGACAACTTTAGACAAAGCCGTGTGGACAGTGTGTCGATATCGACCGACGACGACTACGTGAAAGCACTGCTTGCACTTTTTCAAAAAAGAAAGTAATAAATTGGAAAGAACAATTCGACATATATTTTCGCACAAACTCTCGGCCGTGATATTGATGCTATTGATTAGCACAGGCATCACATTTGCACAAAGGACTACGGTGCAAGCCACCGTGCAGCCGGCAGAAATAATGATTGGCGAACAGGCGTTAATCAATCTCAAGGTGATTACACCCAAAGAGAAAACGATTCACTTTCCTGTATTTGAAAAAGATATTGTGGAAGGTTTGGAAGTGCTTACAATGCTTCCACCAGACACCTTGATCGAGAATGAAGTGGCAACGATGAATTTCAAGTATATAGTGACGTCGTTCGATTCTACGCTCTATCACGTTCCCCACATGTCAGTATTTGACGGCACGGACACCATCTTCTCCAACTCATTTGGACTGAAGGTGACTTCACCCGTGCTGAAAGACTCGACCGTGGCATATCTCGAAAAGCTAAATACGGGTCAGACCGACTCTATCGACTTCCAACAGCTGCAGCTTTATGATATTAAAGCGCTACAGAAACCACCGTTTGTGTGGACCGACTATCTGTGGGTACTTTGGTTTGTGCTCGCTTTTGTGGTGCTCCTGTTGCTCATTGCCGCTATCATTCTGATGGTACTGCGCAAAAAAGACAAAGGATATTTCTTTACGCCGCCCGTTGTGCTCAAACCTCACGAGCGTGCGCTGCTGGCTCTCGACAAAGTGAAGTCGGAGAAAATTTGGCAGCAAGGCAGACAAAAGGAATACTACACGTCTCTCTCCGATATTCTTCGCCGATACATTCATGAGCGCTTCGGCACGAATTCTTTGGAGATGACATCGGGCGAAACTTTGGAGGCTATGAAGATGAAAGTGGAAGCGGAGTCGGGATTAGAATGTCTGAGACAGATTCTGACTGTATCAGACTTGGTAAAGTTTGCCAAACATGAACCTTATCAAGACGAAAACGACCTGAGCCTGATGAATGCCTATCTGTTCGTTAACCAGACAAGAGAAGCTGATCCGCTGCCCGACAAGGATGAAGAGAACAACAATGAATCTGAAGAAAAAGAGTCATAAACGACATTTGAATTAGTATTATGCAGTTTGCAAACCCAACATATCTTTATTTATTATTACTACTCATTCCGATAATTGCGTGGTATATCATACGAATGTCAAAAACGCAGGCTTCGTTCAAGCTTGCTTCGACTAACGCATTCAACGGAAAAAGCAAAGGAATCAGAGTGTACCTTCGCCATCTGCCCTTTGTGTTGCGAACCGTTGCCATTGCATTGATAATTATTGTGCTGGCACGTCCGCAGGCTGTTGACAGCTGGGAGAAATCGGAAACTCAAGGTATCGACATTGTGTTGGCGCTTGACATTTCAGGCTCGATGCTGGCGCAAGACCTTCAGCCTAATCGTATGGAGGCTGTGAAGAAAGTGGCGGCAGAGTTTGTGACCGAAAGGACGAACGATAATATCGGACTGGTGATATTTGCCGGAGAAAGTTTCACGCAGTGTCCAATGACCACCGACCATAAGGTTCTGCTCAATCTGCTCAACGAAGTTGACTTCGGCATGATTGAAGACGGAACAGCAATCGGTCTTGGACTGGCAACCTCTGTGAACAGGCTGAAAGACAGCCAGTCGAAATCGAAGGTGGTGATACTGCTTACCGACGGTTCAAACAATCGCGGACAAATAGCTCCGCTCACAGCTGCCGACCTTGCAAAATCGTACGGCATCAGAGTTTACACCATTGGTGCAGGCACAAAAGGAATGGCACCCACACCGGTACAGACACCCTACGGAATTCGTATGCAGAATATGCCTGTTGATATTGATGAAGAAGTGCTCACAAATATTGCCGACCTCACCGGCGGTAAGTATTACCGGGCTGTTGACAATGAAAGTCTGCGCGGCATATATCGCGAGATTGACCAATTGGAGAAATACTTGATTAGCGTTGAGAATGTGACCCGAAAACAGGAACTATTTATGCCATTTGCTCTGTGGGCACTGGCGTTGGTAGTTATCGAACTGATTTTGAGGCGAACCTGGTTGAGAAATATTCCATAAAAAAGGAGATGTAACAATGTTTAGATTCGAAAATCCTGAATATCTGTATCTGTTTATCGCCATGCCGCTGCTGGTGGCACTATATATATACCTGAATATTAGAAAACGTAATGACGTGAAGCGACTTGGGGTGATTTCAACTATCAAGCAGATGATGCCCGAGCTGTCGCTCAAACGTTCATATCTTAAGTTTTGGCTAATATTCGGAGCAATTTGTGCCGGCATCTTTATGGTTGCCCGTCCGCAGTTTGGCACCAAAGTAGAGAATGTTGACAAAGAGGGAATTGAATTGATGATTGCCATCGACGTTTCCAACTCAATGATGGCGCAGGATGTGTCGCCCGACCGTCTCACACGTGCCAAACAAATACTGTCGCGACTTATTGACATTAGAAAGCACGACAAAGTGGGGTTGATAGTTTTTGCGGGCGAAGCCTATGTGCAAATGCCACTGACTGCCGACACACAATCGGCAAAACTATTCCTTAACACCATCGATACAGATATTGTACCCGTTCAGGGTACTGTCATTGGCGAAGCCATCAATTTGGGTGTAAACTCTTTTTCGAGTGATAAAGATGTGGACAAAGCCATGATTATCATAACCGACGGTGAAGACCACGAAGGAAATGCTTATGAGGCGGCAGCCAAAGCGGCTGAACAAGGCATCATGATTAACGTTATCGGAATAGGTTCGCCCGAAGGTGCCCCCATTCCCGTATGATACTCCGATAGCAGATATAAAACTGACAATGACGGTCAGGTAGTAGTCACCAAACTGAATGAACAGATGGCTATGGAGATTGCAAAAAGCGGGAAAGGTCTTTATGCGCATGCCGACAATTCAAACAGTGCGATCAGAGCTTTGGAAGATGAGCTTAACGACTTGCAAACAAAGAAAAGTACTTCGCTCACATATTCCGAATATGACGAAAAATTTACTTACTTTGCATGGTTTATGCTAATCATTCTTATTGTTGAAGTTTTGGTGTATGATAAGAAAAACCCAATATTTAAAAATGTGAGGTTGTTTAAATGAAACGAAAATTGATAAAATATAGTCTCCTTTCTCTTTTTATGATTTTTTCTGTGTCTGCATACTCACAAAAAGATGTACGCAAAAATATCAGAAAGGGTAACAAAGCATATAAGGAGCAAAAGTACTCAGAGGCATCATCTTTTTTCAATGAAGCACTGAGTGAAAATCCAACGTCGCCCGAAGCGAACTATAATATGGGCAACACGTTATATCGTCAGAAAGACTGGGAGAATACTGCTGCCCAATACAATAACTTTATTCAGGCAAATCAGGAAAACCCGGCGAAGATGTCATCAGCATGGCACAACATCGGCAACACTATGTTGCAACAGAAAGACCTTGAGAAGTCGAAAGAGGCTTATAAAATGGCTCTGCGAATGAACCCCGAAGACGAAGAGGCGCGATATAATCTGGCAGTGGTGCAAAAGATGATTCAAGACCAGGAAGAAGAAGAGCAGCAACAGGATCAGGAGCAAGAACAAGACCCTAATCAACAGGAAGAACAACAAAACAATCCCGATCAGCCTCAGAAGACAGAAAGGTCACCCGAACCTGAACAGATGTCGCGAGACAATGCCCGACAGCTGCTACAAGCACTTGAGCAGGAAGAAAAGGAAACACAGGAAAAAGTAAACAAAATAAAGGCTGAAGAAAGGAAACAAAAAGCCGAAGACAACAGACGTCAAAACAAAGATTGGTAATACTTTTTAATTAAAGAGCTACATTGGTATAATGAACAATATTTTCAATAAATACAAAAAGGGTTTACTCCTGACAATAATTCTATTTGCAGGAGTTCTTTCCATACAATCACAAGTCACCTTCAAAGCATCTGCACCGGGAGGCGTGGTGAAGGGAGAACAGTTTAGGCTGAGCTATACTATAAACAAAGAAGGAAAAGACCTGAGGCTGCCCGACATGAAAGGGATTGAGGTACTGTTTGGTCCGTCAACATCGCGCAGCTTTAGCCAAAGCACTATTAATGGCAAAACTACTTCTGAAAGCTCTATAACCTACACATATATATTGGTGGCTTCCGAAGAGGGTAAGTTTACCATTGGACCGGCGTCAATCACAATAGACGGTGCTAATTACAATTCCAATTCACTTACTATCGATGTTTTGCCACCCGATAAGGTGAGTGAAAGCAGACAGAGCCAGTCGCAATCAGAACAATCGGGCACTTCCTCAGGTGTTGCTCCCAAAGTGAGCGCCGACGATGCATTCATTCGCGCTATTGTTTCCAAAAACGGAGTTTATGAACAAGAAGGGTTCACAATAACATTTAAGCTCTACACCACACTCAATATTAGTGACCTGGGCATGATTGAATTTCCCGAGTTTGACGGCTTTATGACTGAGGAGATTCCTATACCCTCTAATCAACAACTGAAGATGGAGCGGTATAAAGATCGAAACTATTATACTGCCGAGCTAAAGAAATCACTGCTTTTCCCACAACGCTCAGGAAAAATATCAATACCCACGGGAAAATTGGAAATGGTATTCTCTGTGCCTTCAGGCAAGAGAGTTTCCACCTTCTTTGGCACACAGGAAGTGATGGCTGATGTTAAAAAGACATTGGTCACCAACCCATTAACTATTGACGTGAAACCGCTGCCGGCAGGTAAACCCGCAAACTTCTCAAACGCTGTAGGTACATTCAGCTTTACGCCATCTGTCAGTACTCAGGAAACAAAAGCCAACGAGTCTATTACTTTCAAGCTTGAAATATCGGGTACGGGAAACATGAAACTGATTCAGAATCCTGAAATTAAGCTTCCGACTAACTTTGAGGATTACGATCCAACAATTAAAAACGATGTACAGGTCTCTTCTAACGGTTTAACAGGAAAAAGAACAATAGAATATCTGGTTATCCCTCGTTATGAAGGTAACTACAATATTCCACCCATAGAGTTTAGCTATTTCGACCTCAGCTCAAATTCATACAAAACCGTTAAGTCGCCTGAGTACAACCTGAAGATAGCCAAAGGAGAAGCGGGATCAGCCACAACAAGTCGCTATGTGAACCAACAAAATGTGAAAATTGAAGAGGATATACGATTTATCAAAACCGGTACGCCTCAATATTTCTACAAGGACAGCTTCTTCACAGGTTCTGTTAAGTTTTGGATGTGGTATCTGATACCTCTGGCTTTGTTTATAACTTACGCAGTTATCAACAGAAAGAGAGCTAAAGAGAATGCAAACATTGCACTAGTGAGAACCAAAAGGGCCAACAAGGTAGCTATCAGACGACTCAAAGTTGCAGAGAAACATCTAAAAGCTCACGACAAAGAAAAGTTCTACGACGAAGTGCTTCGAGCTTTGTGGGGATACTTTAGCGACAAATTATCCATTCCTGTGGCGAATCTTACAAAAGACAATATAGAAGCAGAGCTTTCTGCTTATGGAATAAGCGACACATTGATTAGAAAATTCATGGATATACTCAACACTTGTGAGTTTGCACGATATGCACCATCACAGAGTGACACGGCTATGGATAAACTCTACGAAGAAACAATTGAGGCTATAGGAGAAATGGAAAGCAAACTAAAAATTAAGTAGAAAAATGGAGAGAGTCATTTATATATTTACCATATTATTTTTATCCTTCAGCTCTGTTTCCTTTGCACAAAACAGTTTGGAGTCAGCCTCGCAAGCTTACAGAGGCGAAGATTACACAAAAAGCATACAGCTTTATGAACAAGTTGTGGCACAAGGAATACATGAAGGTCGCGAATCAGCAGATATATACTATAATCTGGGAAATGCCTATTTCAGAAACGGAGATATGGCAAAGGCAATACTGAATTATGAACGAGCATTACTGTTGAACCCGGGCGATAATGACACCCGCCACAATCTTCGCTTTGCCCGTACCCGCATTGAAGACAAAATAGATGCATCGGATAAGTTTTTCCTGATTAACTGGGTCAATGGCTTCAAGAACATGTTCAATTCTAACACCTGGGCATCAGTAGGGATTGGTCTTTTTATTGCTTTCCTGCTTGCCATTACTGCCTATTTTTTCACAAAGAAGATATGGATAAGGAAAACAGGGTTTTATGCAGCACTTGTGCTTTTCGTATTTATGCTAATAGCCAATGGCTTCGCATTTAACCAAAAGAACAACAGACTTAATAGAAACACGGGGATAATAATGTCAGCGTCAGCATCAATAATGACTTCGCCTGACGCAAACAGCCAGGAACTGTTCAGACTACACGAGGGGACAAAGGTAAGAATAAACAAAACAGACGGTAACTGGATTGAGATTGAGATTGCCAACGGGAGCGTTGGGTGGACATCCAAAGAGAATTTAGAAACAATATAAGCACATACAACAAACCAAACCTAATAATTACATGAATGAAAGAATTTATAGAGCGTTTATTGCCTATTGAGCGAGATTTGTTCATATCGTTGAACGGAAGTGACTCTGTTTTTCTGGATAATATTTTCTGGACCATAACAGGCAGATATATCTGGATTCCTATGCTGCTGTTTCTTGCGGTTATGTTTTTCTACAAACGACCGCTCAAAGAAGCTATACTGACCGTAGTGGCACTTACACTTGTATTTGTGGCCTGCGATCAGGTCTCTTCATCCATATTCAAGGAAATTTTTCAACGGCTTCGTCCCGGAAATCATCCGGACTTCAAGGATGTTGTTGACACAGTTAAAGGCTATCGTGGAGGTGGATTTAGTTTTATTTCGGGACATGCCACCAATAGCTTTGGTGCTGCGTATTTTCTCACCAGACTGTACGCAAACAGATGGGTAAGTATTCCTGTTTTAACCTGGGCCGCACTCAATAGTTATTCCAGAATATATCTTGGAGTACACTTTCTGTCAGACATTATAGGAGGCACAATTGTAGGACTCATACTTGGACTCATTATTTTCACACTGTTTGCATTAATAAGAAGACGATATCTGTACCACAAAACAGGCGAGAAGCAGGAGTACGCTTTCAACAAGGGCAGAGCCAGAACTGTAGGCATAGTAATAGCCTCATATCTGCTGTTCATCATTATTTTCAGCCCTCTACTCTCAACAATACCACATTAGTATTTGTTTAAATAGTAGACTAAGGGGAAAAAAGGATTTTTTATGTCTAAAAATTGTTTCTTTATAAAATAATGAGTAAGTTTACTGCCATAATTAACGAACTTAATTAATACAAATCATAATTAAATTAAAGAGACCATGGCAAGAACTCTATCATTTAACGAATTAAGAGCTTTGAAAGACCAGCTCCCTGACGGAAGTATCCATCGTATAGCAGAAGAATTGGGACTATCGCCCGAAACTGTAAGAAACTATTTTGGTGGATACAATTATAAAGAAGGAAAAAGTATCGGTGTTCATATTGAACCGGGACCTGACGGCGGAATTGTTGTACTTGACGACTCCACCATCTTTGACAAAGCTTTAGATATTCTGGGGCTTGACGATTACCCGGGTTCACAGTTAGAGGAAGACTCTGATGACGGTGAGCAGGAAAATAGTTAAGCAATAAGAAGAGAAATCCAATATTCCACAAATTAAGAATATTGGATTTTTTTTAGGTTTTCACTAATTTAATCAACAAGAAAAAAGTATGGAAAAAGACAACAAAAACTCAAACAAACATGAACAGAATTTAGTTACCGTAGCCATACATTCCTATGAAAAAGGGTTGATACTAAAGTCAATACTCGAATCAGAAGGTATTCCTGCCGTTATCCACGGTGTTAGCATAATACAGCCTACTGTTCCCGGTAATGTAAGGGTAAGGATTAACGAAAGTGATTTACCACGAGCTTTGACTATCATAGAGCAGGTTGATTTTACATCGCACGTAGAGTCTGAGGAAGATATAGAGAGCGTTATGCTCAAAGACGAGATTCTAATCCCTGTGGATTTCTCGAACTATACAATGAAAACGTGTGAGTTTGGATTCAATCTGGCAAAAGATCTCAATTGCAAGGTAATGCTGCTGCATTCATTCTACACTCCTTCGTATCCCATGGCAGTTCCGTTTGGCGACTCATTCGCAATTCAAACATCCGACAGGGACTACTACAAAGATATAAAAGAGAAGATGGAAGGCGAAATGAAAGGATTGGTCGATGAAATCAAGGAAAGGATAGCTAAAAAGGAAATTCCTGATGTTGAATTCTCACATATTTTGGCAGAGGGTCTTCCCGAAGAAGAGGTAATAAGTTATTCTAAAAAACAGCGCCCCAAAGCAATCGTGATGGGCACAAGAGGCAGCAACGCCAAAGACCTGGATCTGATTGGAAGTGTAACGGCAGAAGTTATAGATGGCTCTAGAACTCCTATTTTTGCAATACCCGAAAACTCGAAGGACATAAATATTGCACAAATTAAAAATATTGGTTTCCTGACCAACTTCAGAGAACGTGAATTTAAGGCTTTTGATATAATGATGAATTTCTTCAGCCCATATCCGGTGACCGTTAATTTGGCTCACATGGCAAAAAAGGGAGATGTGTGGGATGAAATAAAACTCTCAGGAACTCAAAAATACCTGAAAGAGCAATATCCCGATTTAAGCATTAAATATCAGTTACTGGATCGAAACAAACAGCTGGAAATGGTGTTGGAAGACTTTGTAAAAGAAAATAAAATTGACTTGATTGCAATGTCAAGCTCACGCAGAGGGTTGTTTACACGAATATTCAACCCAGGAATAGCACGCAGAATGTTGTTCCATTCAGACACTCCACTACTGGTAGTAAAAGGTCTATAAACCTGTAAGGCTAAATACAAATCATACAAACCGAAGTCAAACTTTTAGTACTTCGGTTTGTTTTTTATATTCTTTAGGCCTGGCCGCTACTATTTCAAACAGATAAAGAAAAAAAAATGTATATCTTTGTGAGCTACAAAAGAGAAACTGGTATATGAGCATTGTTAGTGCATTGGATAGTGTTGGAGAATATGTGAAGCTGATGAAGCGTACGCTTGCATTTCCTGACAGGATTCGCGAGTTCTTCAAAGAGTTCTCAAAAGAGGTTTACAAACTGGGTGTTAACTCTATCTGGCTGGTAATGATTATCTCCTTTTTTATCGGAGCGGTCATTGTTATGCAAATTGCTCTGAATGTTGACTCTCCGCTTTTGCCTCGTTTCACTGTTGGAGCTGTATCGCGCGAAATTATTCTACTCGAGTTCTCATCCACCATCATGTGTTTGATATTATCGGGCAAAGTGGGCTCCAACATAGCATCGGAGGTGGGCACAATGCGTATTACTGAGCAAATAGACGCTTTGGAGATAATGGGTGTCAACTCTGCCAATTATCTTATCATGCCCAAAATATCAGCATTTGTGCTATTTATGCCTGTGTTAGTGGCAATAAGTATGTTCCTTGGAATATTTGGGGGATATGTCATTTGTTCGGCAACAGGTATTCCCCCTGTGTCAACCTATGTTTACGGTATTCAATATTTCTTCCGCGAAAGATTTATATGGCATTCAATTCTTAAATCTATGATTTATGGATTTATAATTGCATCGGTATCTGCCCACAACGGATATAATGTAAAAGGGGGATCAATAGAAGTAGGTAAGGCAAGTACTGACTCAGTGGTTATAAACAACATTTTGATACTTATAACCGACCTGGCTTTCACACAGTTAGTAGGATAATAGATTATATGATTCAGATAAAAGGCTTAATAAAAGAATTTGACGGCAGAGTGGTTCTTAACAATATTTCCACTTCATTTGAAAATGGAATAATTAATATGATTATCGGCAGAAGCGGATCAGGGAAAACCGTTCTCCTTAAATGCATGATTGGGCTTATAAAGCCTACTGCAGGTGAAATATTGTATGACGGGAAAGATCTAATGCATATGCGCAACAAAGAAATTAAGCTCTTGAGGAAAAATATGGGGATGCTATTTCAAGGCTCAGCGCTGTTTGATTCTCGAACTGTGTTGGAAAACGTTATGTTCCCATTGGATATGTTCTCCAGGAAAAACCTGAGGGAGCGAAAGAAACGAGCTCAGTTTTGCTTGGAGCGTGTGGGACTTTCTGAAGCAGCCAATCTTTATCCATCTGAAATTTCGGGAGGAATGATGAAACGTGCAGCCATTGCACGCGCCATCGCACTAAACCCAAAGTATATATTCTATGACGAACCCAACTCAGGGCTTGACCCCCGAACTTCACAGGTGATTGATGAGTTGATAGCAGACATTACCTATGATTTGGGGATAACCTCAATTGTCGTTTCGCACGACATGAACTCAGTGATGAATATTGGAGACAACATTTTATTCCTAAACGAAGGGATATTGGAATGGAAGGGCACAAAAGCAAATATTATGGATACTCAAAACGAGAAACTTAATGATTTTGTTTTTGCATCCGACCTGTTCAAAAAGATAAAAAAAGCAGATAGTCAGCTTTAGACTATTTTAGGGTAATCGAGTAAACATTTATCAGAAATAATTGTTATTCAGACAGCAAACACTGACAAAATTACAGAACAACGAAAAATCACTGAACGGCACAAGGGAAATTGCCGTTCTTTTTTAATATATATTTTATGGCAAACTTATTGAAAATAAAGAACCTACATGCAGTAGTAGAGAATAAAGAAATTCTGAAGGGAATTAATCTGGAAATTAATGAGGGAGAGATACACGCCATCATGGGACCAAACGGCTCTGGAAAGAGTACGCTGGCTTCGGTGTTGACAGGCAATCCAAAGTTTGAAGTTACAAGAGGCAGCATTGAATTTAAAGGCAAAGACTTGCTTGAGCTTGAGCCTGACGAACGCGCAAAGGAAGGTATGTTTCTCAGTTTTCAATATCCTGTTGAGATTCCCGGCGTAAGCATGGTAAACTTTATGCGTGCTGCACTCAACGAGCAACGAAAATACAGAGGTGAAGAGCCAATAGCAGCATCTGCTTTCCTAAAACTGATGCGCGATAAACGTGAACTACTTGGAATCGACAGTCAGCTGGTTAGCCGTTCGGTAAACGAAGGCTTCTCGGGTGGAGAGAAAAAAAGAAACGAAATACTGCAAATGGCAATGCTCGACCCATCACTTGCAATATTAGATGAGACAGACTCAGGCCTGGACATTGATGCATTGCGTATCGTGGCTTCAGGAGTAAACAAACTTCACAAACCAAACAAAGCAGTTATTGTTATCACACACTATCAGAGACTGCTGGAATATATCGAACCCGACAAAGTACATGTATTGAGCGCAGGTAAAATCATCAAATCAGGCGGACCTGAACTTGCACACGAATTGGAAGAAAAAGGATACGACTGGATTGTAAATCACTAAAAAACAAATATTCAATGATTGAACAACAATATATCGAACTATTCAAAAACTACAAGAACGATATTGATGCCAATTCCTCCAAAGGACTAAACAAACATCGCGATGCAGCTTTTGAAACGTTCAGTAGATTGGGATTTCCAACATCAAAACTTGAGGATTATAAAAACACAGATGTGTCACGTATGTTTGATGCCGACTTCGGATTGAACATCAAAAACCTGACCATACCTGTTAATCCTTATGAAGCATTCAAATGTGATATACCCAATCTCAACACTCACCTTTATTTTTTAATCAACGATCGCTACTACGATAAAGGAAGGCAAGAAGAAACTATTCCCAAAAAGGTATTTATCGGAAGCCTGAGGGAGTTCTCGGAAACTCACTCCAAAGTATTCAAAAAGCATTATGCCAAAATAGCTAACTATACAGACAACGGCGTTGTTGCATACAACACCATGTTTGCACAAGACGGTTTTGTGATTTATGTGCCCGAAAATGTAGTTATCGAACAACCCATCCAGCTAATCAATATATTGAGAAGCGATGTTGATTTGAATGCGAACAGACGAATACTGATTATAGCTGAAAAGAATGCACAGGTGAAACTACTTGTGTGTGACCATGCAGTAGATGACGTAAACTTTGCCGTTACACAGGTTACAGAGATATATGCAGACAGAGATGCACAAGTTGACTTCTATGAGTTGGAAGAGAACTCTGCCAAGACAATGAAAATCAACAAAATTTTCTCTGACCAGCAAGATAACTCTCACGTAAACATATCGTCACTAACACTTCATAACGGAGTGACACGCAACGATTTCAAATCTCGTTTGATCGGAAAGCATGCCGAAGTGCATATTGGAGGTCTGGTAATCAATGACAAAGAGCAACATACTGACAACTTTGTATATGTTGACCATGCCGTACCCGACTGCCACAGCAATCAGTTGTTTAAATATGCCGTTGACGACCGTGCAACAGGTGTGTTCTGTGGTCGGATTATGGTTGAAAAAGATGCACAACGCACCCTTGCATATCAAAATAATCAAAACCTGCTGGTGTCGGACAGTGCCAAGATGTACTCAAAACCACAGCTTGAAATATATGCTGACGATGTTAAATGCTCTCATGGATTGACAACAGGACATCTCGACGATGATGCTCTATTCTATCTTCAAGCTAGAGGCATACCCAAAGAAGAGGCTGAGATGCTACTTATGGTGGCATTCACCAAAGACGTCGTTGACATGGTAAGAATTGAAAAACTTCGCGAACGATTGGAAATGCTAATCGACAAGAGATTCCGTGGCGAACTTATGCGTTGCGGCAATTGTGAAGTTTGTAAATAAAAATCATTTTTGAGTTTAGCTAACTTGGGTGAGTATTTTACAATGCTTCACCCTGGTTTTCTAAACTCAATTTATTATAATTAAAGATGAACATCAAGAATATACGCTCAGATTTTCCCATTCTGTCCCGCGAAGTTTACGGCAAACCACTTATCTATTTCGATAATGCTGCTACTACACACAAACCACGCATTGTAGTGGATAAAATAAGCGAGATGTATTATACCCTCAACTCCAATGTTCATCGCGGCGTCCACTACCTCAGTCAGGAGGCCACCAACAGTCATGAGAATGCACGCAAGACAGTGCAGGAGTTTATCAATGCAAGCTCTTCAAACGAGATTGTATTTACCCGAGGCACAACAGAAGCCATCAACCTAGTTGCTTCGTCATTTTGTCGCAGGTTTTGCAAACCGGGCGACGAGGTACTAATCACCACAATGGAGCACCACTCTAATATTGTCCCCTGGCAACTGCAGGGCGACATCACAGGTGTTAAGCTACAGGTTGCTCCAATCAATGATGACGGCGAATTGATTATTGAGGAGTTTGAGAAGAAAATTACCGAACGCACCAAGTTGATATCTGTAATTCATATCTCCAACGTGCTGGGCACTATCAATCCCATAAAAAAAATTATAGAAATAGCACGCAAATACGATATCCCTGTGCTGATTGATGCAGCGCAATCTATTCAGCACACACATATCGATGTACAGGAACTTGACTGTGATTTCCTAGTCTTCTCAGGACACAAAATTTATGGCCCAAATGGTATGGGCATACTATATGGTAAAGAAAAATGGCTGGACAAAATGCCACCCTATCATGGTGGTGGCGAGATGATTTCATCAGTGTCGTTTGAGAAAACTACCTTCAACGGATTACCCTTCAAGTTTGAGGCGGGCACACCCGACTACATTGGATCGGTAGCTCTTGCCACAGCCTTAGACTATGTTTCAGATATAGGTATCGACAAAATAGCAACTTATGAAGATAGCTTGCTGAAGTACGCAATGGATAAGATGTCCGATATCGAAAACATTCGTTTTATCGGAACAGCCGCCGACAAGAGCAGCGTCATCTCATTCCTCATCAACAACATCCACCCCTTCGATATGGGCACACTGCTCGACCGTATGGGTATCGCAATCCGCACAGGTCACCACTGCGCCGAACCGCTAATGCACCGTTTCGGCATTGAGGGTACAATGCGTATCTCTTTTGCCCCTTACAACACGTTTGAGGAGATCGACACCTTTGTAGAGACTATTAAGAAACTCCAAAAGATGTTTTAGTCGATTGCTTAATTTGCAACTATTTTGAGAAATTGTGAACTATCAATCTGTGTAAGCAGATAAAGAAAGGCATTTAATTCTTTACATAATGACAAAAGCAAAATATAAAACATTCTTTCTTATAATGTTTATTGTAACTCTATTACTGGAGATACTTGTCATTCTGGGGGCCATTATTGGCTTTATTCCACTTATAACTTTTATATTAACCGGATTATCAAACCTGGGAGTTATGATTGTCTTTTTGATGAATTACAGGAAGTCAAAATAATTTCAACAAAATCACATTGCTTTACGTTTAACAAATAAAAGATTAAACAAATGAAGAAATTTTTATTTTTATCAATGCTTGTTGGGTTGCTCATGAGCTGTACCCAACCCGCAACAGAAGTTGCACAAGACACAAATAGTACTCAACCTGCAGTTGAAGCCACAGCACCTGCTGTTGACAATCCAGACCTATGGCTTGGAAGCCTAATCACCGCAACTCCACAGGAGGGAAGAGAATTAGCCATAACAATGGCGAGAAAAACAATCGGCGCAATTCAAAAAGACCCTGAAGTGAAGAAGAGACTCCGTGGCCAATATGCAGAAGATGCAGAACTGCTGATACTTTCATCACAGGTAGTTGCCATTGAGCTCCAAACAGTGGCAGCTGCAAATAATTATTGGAAATAATAAGCATTTAATAAAATGAAAAAGCCGCACAGAACCTATTCCGTGCGGCTTTATTATTTATATAAACAGACCTGCCCAGGTCAGTTCAGTCTTATCATTCAATTCCAGCATCGGCATACGAAATCTTCAAAGCATCAGCAACGCCTCTGCCGTATGCAGGATCTGCTTTGTAGCAGTTTTGGATATGGCGGATTTTGATTTTGTCTTCGCTGCATCCCATATTCCTTGCTGTGTTTCCAAACAGACATTTCTGCTGCTCGGGCGACATCAGGCGGAACAGTTTACCGGGCTGCTCATAATAGTTGTCGTCATCTTCGCGGAAGTTCCAGCGCTTCACATCCCCACCCTTTTGAATTGGCTCGTTATGCTCGGGCGACTCCTCCCATAATCCGTAGCTGTTTGGCTCATAATGAAGATTGGCACCTTGATTGCCATCAACACGCATCTGCCCGTCGCGGTGATAAGAGTTGTAAAGATGCATTGCACCTCTTGGCTGATTCACAGGAATCTGATGGTGGTTTACACCCAGTCGATAACGCTGCGCATCACCATAAGAGAATAGTCGCCCCTGCAACATCTTGTCGGGCGAGAATCCAATGCCCGGCACAATGCTTGCCGGATTGAAAGCAGCCTGTTCCACATCCTGGAAGTAATTGTCAGGATTGCGGTTCAATTCAAATTCACCAACGGGGATAAGCGGGAAATCCTTTTTGTACCACACCTTAGTCAGGTCAAAAGGATTGTAAGGCATATTTTCAGCCTGCTCCTCGGTCATCACCTGTATATACATTTTCCATTTTGGATAATCACCATTGCCAATTGCTTCAAACAAATCGCGCTGATGACTCTCACGGTCTCTGCCCACCAGCTCAGCCGCTTCCATATCGGTCAGGTTCTTGATGCCTTGTTGTGATACGAAGTGAAACTTCACCCAGTGACGAACATTGTCGGCATTAATCATACTGTAGGCATGGCTGCCAAAGCCGTGCATGTGGCGATAGCTCAGTGGAATACCACGGTCGCTCATCGTGATGGTTATCTGATGAAGAGCTTCAGGCAAACTCGACCAGAAGTCCCAGTTGTTGTTGGGGCTGCGCAGGTTGGTGTGTGGGTCGCGCTTAACAGCTCTGTTCAGGTCTGGAAACTTAAGCGGGTCGCGGAAGAAGAAAACTGGAGTATTGTTTCCTGCCAAATCCCAGTTGCCTTCTTCGGTATAAAACTTCATTGCAAAACCTCTGATATCTCTTTCGGCATCGGCAGCGCCGCGCTCGCCGGCAACGGTAGAGAAGCGTACAAACATTTCGGTTTGCTTGCCAATCTCTGAGAATAGTTTTGCTTTAGTATATTTAGTAATGTCGTGCGTTACGGTGAATGTTCCAAACGCACCTGAGCCTTTGGCGTGCATACGTCTCTCAGGAATCACTTCACGATCGAAATGCGCAAGTTTTTCCAGAAACCACACATCTTGTAGCATCATCGGACCACGTGGTCCTGCAGTCATTGAATCTTGATTGTTACCAACGGGAGCACCTGCTACGGTGGTCATCTTCTTTTGGTTTTCACTGTGTTTTAGCCGTTTGATTTCTTCGGCATTCATCTTTTTCATTTGCTTTTGGATTTAAATAAGTGTTTTATTTGTGTACTTTTTTGATACACCAAAGATAATAAAATCATATCAATCACACTTAGTTATTGATACATTCAATAACTAATACATGTGAAAAAGTTTTTCGCCTAACTATATAAGGCATATAATCAATCGTCTATGTTCTTTAGCATGAGGATAAACAGAATAGATTAACCTATCATCATCATTAGAAAATGATATAAGCAGTGTGAACAAACCGATCATTATCATGAACAGCCTATGTCCCATATCTTCTCCATTTGGAAACAAGTTTAAAACTCACTTGTTTAATATATACTTTAAATGGAAATCTATAAAACTCTCATTAGTTTTGATTCATTGACAAATGATAATATCTACAAACATCGTCTGTTTAGTGTTTTTTCTAAGTTAATGTAATCGCCAGCACTGTTATATTCACAGATTTACAAATAGAAATGAGTCTGAACAGCATCTGTTTTGTCAATACACAAATTTGGGGAAGGAGTAAATACTAAGTGAATACTCGTTACACAAATTTGGGGAAAGAGTAAACACTATGTACATGTTAATTACACAAATTTTGGGAAATACTAAACACTATGTATATGCTACTTACACAGATTTGGAGAAGGACTAAACACTATATATATGCTACATACACAAATTTGGGGAAGGACTAAACACTATATGAATGCTAATTACACAAATTTGGGGAAAGGCTAAATACTACATGTATGATACTTACACAAATTTGGGGAAAGACTAAACACTATATATATGCTACTTACACAAATTTGGGGAAGGGGCAAACACTATCTGTTTAAATTGAAAATGAAACAGTAAAACAACAAATACATTCAATATACAAAATCACATCATTCTATATTTTGGTACTCTGCATGTTTTTTATTAGTTTTAGAAGTTCATTTTATTAAATCAATAGAATATGCAAGAATACAGAATAGAGAAAGATACGATGGGCGAAGTGAAAGTGCCTGCAAATCGTTTTTGGGGTGCACAAACAGAGCGTTCGTTCGAGAATTTCAAAATAGGTCCCGAAGCATCAATGCCCAAAGAGATTATAAAAGCATTTGCAGTGCTGAAGAAAGCCGCCGCTTATGCCAATCACGAACTTGGAGTGCTTCCGGTTGAGAAGCGCGATGCCATTGCCGGGGTGTGTGATGAAATAGCTGCAGGAAAACTCGACGATGAGTTTCCGCTGGTTATATGGCAAACGGGGTCGGGCACACAGTCGAATATGAATGTGAATGAGGTGGTTGCCAACAAAGCACAGTTCAATAAGTTTGGCAAACTGGGTGGCGAACTGTTTATCAAAGCCAACGACGATGTAAACAAATCGCAGTCGTCAAACGATACATACCCAACGGCAATGCACATTGCCGCATATAGGGCACTGGTCGAAAAAACAATTCCCGGCATTAAACAGCTAAAACAGACACTTGAGAGAAAAGCCAATGATTTTGACGAAGTTGTGAAAATAGGCCGCACGCATCTGATGGATGCCACACCGCTCACACTCGGTCAGGAAATATCGGGATATGCAGCACAGCTAGAATGGGGATTGCGCGCCATCGACAACACTCTCCCACACTTGGCACAGGTGGCATTGGGAGGAACTGCAGTTGGCACAGGACTCAACACACCCAAAGGATATGACGAGCTGGTGGCTAAATATATAGCAGAGTTCACAGGACTACCGTTTGTAACTGCCGACAACAAATTTGAATCGCTGGCTGCTCACGATGCAATCGTTGAATCGCACGGAGCACTCAAGCAGGTGGCGGTTTCGCTCAACAAGATTGCCAACGATATCCGTCTGCTGGCCTCGGGACCACGTTCGGGAATTGGAGAAATAATTATACCTGCAAACGAACCCGGTTCGTCAATTATGCCGGGCAAGGTTAATCCAACTCAGAGCGAAGCGCTCACCATGGTGGCAGCGCAGGTGATGGGCAACGATGTTGCAATCACCATTGGAGGAGCTCAGGGTCACTTCGAACTAAACGTATTTAAACCAATGATGGCAGCCAACTTCCTGCAATCGGCAGAGTTGATTGGCGATGCATGCGTTTCGTTTGATATACATTGTGCTCAAGGCATAGAACCAAACTACCCAAGAATAAAAGAACTACTCGACAACTCGCTGATGCTGGTTACTGCTTTAAACACCAAGATTGGTTACTACAAAGCAGCCGAAATAGCTCAGACAGCTCACAAGAACGGCACCACGCTTCGTGAGGAGGCTGTTCGCCTGGGATATGTGACTCCCGAAGAGTTTGACGAATGGGTGAAACCGGAGGATATGGTGGGCAGATAAACAGATAACAAGACCATGAAACTCACTTTTAAACTACTTATGTTCATTGGGCTGTTATTAGTGAACATATCACGACTAACAGCCCAACATGATGATTGGCGCAGCTATCTGGAACAGCTCGCCGAAGAAGAGATGAGCAGCGAACTGATTGAGAATATCTTTCAGGAGCTGCTTATGCTTGAAAACGAGCCATTGAACCTAAACAGTGTAACCCGGGAGCAGCTGGAGCGCATGCCGCTACTCAATTATGAGCAGGCTGTGGGTATCTATGGTTTTCTCGATAAGAACCGCCCTGTATATACTGTATATGAATTGCGCAATGTGCCGCAGTTGGATTTTAATACTGTGCAGCTAATTTTGCCATTCTTCTATGTGGGAGAAGTTGAAAAAGAAAAGACTACACTTGCCGAGATGCTCAAGTGGGGAAAGAATGAAGTACAGATGCGCTTTGACAAAACTTTGAACCAAAGAGCAGGTTACGCACACTATTCCGACAGTATTCTGGAAAGATATCCAAACCGAAAATATAGGGGTGAGGACTTTTATCATTCGCTGAAGTACAGTTTTGCATATCGCGATAAGATTCAGTTTGGCCTGGTGGGTGAGAAAGATGCAGGCGAGCCTTTCTGGCAGAAAGGATATACAAAGGGTTACGACCATTATGGGTTTCATCTGCTGGTGCGTGATATAGGCAATCTAAAAACACTGGCACTTGGCGACTATCGGTTGTCGTTTGGACAGGGGTTGGTGCTCAACAACGATTTCAGTATTATTAAATCGTGGGCTTCCAACAATATTATCAAAAGCACAACCGAACCAAGACGGCATCACTCAACGGCCGAATGTGGTTTCTTCAGAGGTGTAGCAGCTGTATATCAGATCAATAAAGTCAACCTTACAGCCTTCTATTCCAACAAGCAATTTGATGCAAACCTGTCGCTGATTGGTGAAATGACTTCGTTCAAAACAGATGGTCTTCACCGAACTCCGCTGGAGATGGAAAAGAAAAACAACACGCGCGAACAGGTGGCAGGTGGCAACATAAATTACCGCATCGGTGCTTTGCAAGTGGGTGGCAGTGTAGTTTATCACAAATACAGCCGTTGGCTGAACCCTAAACTCAAGGAATATAATCTCTATTATCTGCGAGACAACAGTAACGTAAATGCAAGTATTGATTATTCCTACCGATTAAGGCTGCTGACAATTGCGGGCGAAACAGCGATAGCCATGAATGGTGCAGTAGCAACAACAAACATGATACAATACTCTCCAAGCTACACATTTGCATTATCAGCACTATATCGACATTTGCCTGTAACATATAATGCACTGCACGCAGGTGCATTTATGGAGAACAGTCGTGTACAAAACGAACAAGGTTTGTTCATAGGCACAACATTCAATCCTGTACGAAAAGTTTCTGCAACTGCTTACGTGGACCTGTTTAAGTTTCCGTGGCTTAAGAGTCAGGTTGACGCACCATCTGACGGAATGGAAGTATATCTGCTTAGTAGTTATAACATGAATAAAAGCAACAGCTTCGAAATTCGCTACAGATACAAACAAAAAGAGCAGAACGCTTATTATCCTGACAAAGACACGAAAACAGTTTTGCCATACAATACTCAGAAAGCGAGATTGAGGTGGAATGCAAACGCAGGAAAAGGCTGGAGCTTCAGAACCACTGCCGACTTTGCCATCTACTCTCAACGCCATTTCAAAACAGAGAGCGGATATATGCTTTCGCAAAACGTGTCACACAGAGGGAACAGCAAAGTTCAGGGCGACTTTTTTGCGGGATATTTCAACTCCGACTCGTATGCCGCGCGGCTATATTCGTATGAGCGCAACATCATGTCCACATTCTATATGCCTTCTTTCTACGGCGAGGGATTACGCTTCGCCCTGTCTGGACGATATAACATCACAAGCAATCTGTCATTCTCGGTGAAGGCAGCTCACACCCAATACTTTAATCGAGAAAGCATTGGCAGCGGAACGGAATTGATTGAGGGCAAAAGTCGCACCGATATTTACACCTTCCTGCGTTGGAAGTTTTAATTTATAAGGACTAACAATCTGTTTTATCACTCTAAAGAACTATTTTTGTATTCTAAAATTCATCTTAATGTCACATTCCCTTTTACAAATAGACTCTCTAACCAAAAGCTTTGGCGACCTGGTACTGTTCAACGACATTTCTTTCGGCATTGCCGAAGGAGAAAAGATAGGACTGATTGCCAAAAACGGCGCAGGCAAAACCACATTGCTCAACATCATTGCGGGCAAAGAACCTCAGGACGATGGCAGAGTGGTGTTTCGCAACGGCATAAAGTTTTCATACCTTGATCAGGCTCCCGTGTTCGACCCGGAGCTGACAGTATTGGAGGCCTGTCTGAGCACAGACAATGAAGCAGTGAGAGTCATTGCCCGATATGAGGAAATTATTGAGTCGGGCAATCACGATGAATTAGACGAAGTGATTTCAAAAATGGACTTGCTCAATGCGTGGGATTATGAACAACGCATCAAGCAGATCCTGAGTCAGCTGAAAATATTTCGCTACAATCAAAAGATTGGAGAGCTGTCGGGCGGACAAATTAAGCGCGTGGCATTGGCAAATGCACTTATTTCGGAACCCGAGCTGATTATTCTTGATGAACCCACCAACCACCTCGATCTGGATATGGTGGAATGGCTTGAGGAATATCTAAACCGATCAAACGTGAGTCTGTTGATGGTTACTCACGACCGCTATTTCTTAGATCGGGTGTGTAATCACATTATAGAGATTGACAACAAACAGATTTACAGCTACAAAGGCAACTATGCTTATTATCTAGAGAAGCGCGAAGAGCGTCTTGCCACCATGGAGGCAGAGACGGACAAAGCCAGAAATCTGATGCGCAAAGAGCTGGAGTGGATGCGACGTCAGCCAAAAGCAAGAGGCACTAAGTCGAAATCAAGGATTGATGCCTTTTACGACCTCAAGGAGAAAGCAGAGAAATCGCACAAGACTTCCAATATACAGTTGGCAGCTAAAGGTTCATATATAGGAACAAAAATATTTGAAGCAGAGAATATCACAAAAAGCTTTGGCGATATTAAGATTACAGACAACTTCAACTACATATTCACCCGTTACGAAAAGATGGGTATCATTGGCAACAACGGTACGGGAAAGAGTACATTTATTAAAATGCTACTCGGTTTGGTTGAACCCGATTCGGGCAACTTCGATATTGGTGAGACGGTTAATTTTGGATATTACAGTCAGGACGGACTTTCGTTTGACGAACAAACAAAGGTTATTGATGTAGTTCAGAATATCGCAGAGGTAATCGACCTTGGAAACGGAAGCAGACTTACCGCTTCACAATTTCTCCAGCATTTTCTTTTCTCGCCGGCACGTCAGCATGACTTTGTTTATAAGCTGAGTGGTGGTGAAAAGCGAAGACTATATTTATGTACCGTGCTGATTAAAAATCCAAACTTTCTCATTCTCGACGAGCCAACCAACGACCTCGACATAGTCACACTCAATATTCTGGAAGACTATCTTATGGGCTTCAAGGGTTGTCTGATTGTTATTTCGCACGACCGCTATTTTATGGACAAAGTGGTGGAGCATCTGATGGTATTCAAAGGTAATGCCGAGATACAGAACTTCCCCGGCAACTATACACAATACAGAGACTGGAAAGAAGAAGAGGATAAACTACTCGCTGCAGAAGCCAGGCCTGAGAAAGAGGAAAAGAAAGCAGAGAAACCTGTGCAAACGGAGAAAACAAAACTAACCTACAGGGAGCAACAGGAATATGAACGACTGGAAGTAGAGATAGAGGAACTTGAAGCTGAAAAGGATACATTGAGCGAACAACTCTCATCGGGCACTCTCTCTACCGAAGAGTTATTAGCATCATCAAACAGAGTTGCCGAACTAATAGAGCTAATCGACGAAAAGACAATGCGCTGGCTGGAACTCAGCGAGTATGCATAAATCAAACTGCTAAGCCGAAGAGTGTTACAATCGGGCTACAATGAAAAAAGCACCTACAAAACTAAATTTGTAAGTGCTTTATTATTAATGTGATCCCGACAGGATTCAAACCTGTAACCTTCTGATCCGTAGTCAGATGCTCTATTCAGTTAAGCTACGGGACCATTATCTCTTGTAATTTTCGAGTGCAAAGATACATCTTATTTTAAAACTGAACAAATGTTTCAGCTATATCTTTTGAAACTTGAGTCAAAATTATGACTAAATATCACCATTACGAAGTCTTCTCAAAAATAAAGCCTTTCAAGTCTAATCACTTAAAAGGCTTATTGTGTGCGGCTGAAGGGACTCGAACCCCCACGGATCGCTCCACTAGATCCTAAGTCTAGCGCGGCTACCAATTACGCCACAGCCGCAATTGAGAGTGCAAAGGTAATATTATTATTTTTATTACCAATAGTTTCGCAACTTATTTTTTGCAAATTTCTTCAATTACTCTTGGAAAGTGCTCGTATTCGAGTTTGTGAACCTTCTCTGCCACCGCATCAGCAGTGTCATTGGAGGCAACTTCACATTTTGCCTGAAATATTATTGCGCCTTCATCATAATTCTCATTTACATAATGTATAGTGATACCCGATTCCACTTCTCCCGCATCAACAACCGCCTGATGAACACGATCGCCATACATTCCTTTGCCTCCATACTTTGGCAACAGTGCAGGATGAATATTTACGATTCGATTTGGGAATGCATCTATTAGTATCTGTGGAACCTTAAGCAAAAAACCGGCCAGCACAATAAAATCTATATTGTATTCTTTGAGAAGTTTCAGTGGCAACACACCCGCATCAAATTCCTTTTTATTATATGTATAAGAAGGAATCTGCAATCGTTTAGCTCTATCATGAACAAAAGCATCAGCTTTATTGGATAAAATTAAAGTAACTTCAACATCTCTGTCACTGTTAAAATAGTTGATAATATTTTCGGCATTTGAACCACTGCCCGAAGCAAAAATGGCTATTCTTTTCATAAAACATCTTATTTATTGCACAAAAATACAACAAATGTGCATAAATTCGTCGATTTATCATGGAAAAGTTGTGTAGTTAGGAAAAAATTGCCTTACTTTGCAGCGGAAAAAATTACTAAACACTTTATATTTACTAATTTAATTTATAAAAATCATGTCAGAAGTAGCAGAAAGAGTAAAAGCAATTATTGTTGACAAGTTAGGAGTAGAAGAATCTGAAGTAACAGATACTGCAAGTTTCACTAACGACTTAGGTGCAGATTCACTTGACACTGTAGAACTAATTATGGAATTTGAAAAAGAATTCAATATTTCTATTCCAGACGATCAGGCTGAAAAAATCTCAAGCGTTGGTGATGCAGTAACTTACGTTCAAGAGCACGCAAAATAATACAATAATTATTTATTCATGAAATTAAAAAGAGTAGTAGTAACAGGTCTGGGAGCCATTACACCGTTAGGCAACGATGTTAAATCAACATGGGAAAGCGCTTTGGCGGGCAAAAGTGGAGCCGGACCTATTACTCTTTTCGATGCTTCATTATTCAAAACCCAATTTGCTTGTGAAGTAAAAGGTTTTGACCCACTTGAAGTCTTCGATCGAAAAGAAGCTAGAAGATTCGACCGTTATTCTCAACTGGCAATTAAATCAGCCAAAGAAGCAATGGAAGACTCAGGACTTGATCTTGAGAAAGAAGACACCGATAGAATAGGCGTGATTTTCTCTGCCGGTATTGGTGGCATCACAACATTTGAAGAAGAGGTAAGCAATTATTTTGCAAACGTTGAGAAAGGTCCTCGGTTCAACCCATTTTTCATTCCGAAAATGATAGCCGATATAGCAGCCGGTCATATCTCTATGATTTACGGACTGAGGGGTCCCAATTACGCAACTGTTTCTGCGTGTGCATCTTCCACAAATGCTTTAACCGACGCATTCAACCTGATTCGACTCAATAAGGCAAACGTAATAGTAGCCGGAGGAGCAGAATCAACAATCAGCGCATCTGCGATGGGAGGATTTAATGCTATGCATGCAATCTCAACCCGCAATGATTCGCCCGAGACAGCTTCTCGTCCATTTAGCAAAAGCCGCGACGGCTTTGTTATGGGTGAAGGTGCTTCGACTCTGATTCTAGAAGAACTGGAACACGCCTTGGCGCGTGGTGCCAATATCTACGCAGAAGTTGTAGGTGGTGGAATGTCGGCTGATGCATATCATCTTACAGCTTCACACCCTGAAGGTTTGGGAGCAAAACTTGTTATGAGAAATGCTCTTGAAGATGCAGAAATGCAGCCAGAAGATATAGACTATATAAATGTTCACGGAACCTCAACACCTGTTGGTGATGTTTCGGAAGTAAAGGCAATACTGGATGTGTTTGGAGAACACAGCTACAATCTAAACATAAGTGCCACCAAGTCAATGACAGGACACTTACTGGGTGCTGCAGGTGCTATAGAAGCATTGCTAACCACTTTGGCAATTAAAAATCAGATTGTGCCTCCAACAATTAACTTCCAGGAAGGCGACGAAGATCCCGATATAGACTATAATTTGAATTTCACATTCAACAAGCCTCAAGAAAGAGAAATCAGAGCTGCATTGTCAAACACGTTTGGCTTCGGAGGCCACAACGCAAGCATTATACTAAAGAAATTCACTAAATAGTGTGCTAAGAAAATTAAGAAGAAAAGTAAGGGCTATTCCCAGAAAAGGGAAAGAGCCTTACTTTTCATTTTACAAAATGCTCGGATTTTATCCGGACCGCATTGAACTGTACCACGAAGCGCTAACACACAGATCATCTTCTGTGAAATCAAAAGAGGGCAAATGGGTCAACAATGAACGACTGGAGTTCCTTGGTGATGCAATTCTCGATGCCATCGTGGCAGATATCCTATATAAAAAATTCACCAATAAGAAAGAAGGGTTTTTAACCAGCACTCGCTCCAGAATTGTGCAACGTGAAACTCTGAACAAGATAGCAGTTGAAATTGGAATAGATTCAATCATCACCACATCTACCCGCAACTTGTCTCACAACACCAATATATATGGTGATGCACTGGAGGCCCTTATTGGTGCCATCTATCTTGACCAGGGCTACAGAGTTGCCAAACACTTTGTTTACGAGACCCTTATCAAGGAACATATCAATATTGAAAATGTAGTCAAAAGTGAAGTTGACTTTAAATCAAGATTGATTGAGTGGGGACAAAAACATAAGATTGAAGTATCGTTCGAGTTAGTAGAGTCAACATATGACGAGATGAACAACCCGATCTTCAAATCGAGAGTCCTTGTGGGCGGAAAAGACCTGGGAACAGGCAAGGGATATTCTAAAAAAGAATCTCACCAGAAAGCATCAAAAAAAGCTATCCGTCAACTGAGGAGCGACAATGATTTGCTCGACGAGATACTGGATGAAGAAGCCGAAAAGGAACAAACTGAGAAAAAAGATTAAACACACAATCATACAGTAAAAGAGGGGCCATTACAGATGTAGTGACCCCTCTTTTACTTTTGTGCGAAACAGCCTCTTTTACTTTATTAAATACCGAAAGATATTCCCATAAGTCTTCCTTGCTCAACCAGAGCAGAATCATGCTCTACCAGCTTAAGCCTTCCTGCAACCTCCGATAATGGAATATCTGAAATCTTATTATTAATAACAGCAGCCATACGTCCATATTTCTCTTCGTGTATCAATTTAGCAGCATGTCCGCCAAGCAAAGTCCCTAAATTACGATCGGCAGGAGAAGGAGAGCCACCACGCTGAATATATCCCAACACTGTTTGACGCGTTTCGATACCTGTTTGCGCCTCTATTTCACGTGCAAAGTAGTTTGCAGGACGCTCTGTACTGCCCCCATGAACCTGAATTCCTTCTGCAACAGCAACAATGGAATATGTTTTACCGGCATCAGTACGACTCTTTATCTTATCAATTATAACTTTCATGTTGTAACCCAGTTCAGGCAACAGAATAATATCTGCACCACCCGCCATACCGGCATAAAGTGTAATCCAGCCTGCGTGATGCCCCATCAGTTCAATCACCATCACACGACGGTGAGAGCTGGCAGTTGAGTGCAGTCTGTCGATAGCATCCGTGGCGATATTGACTGCTGTGTCGAAACCAAAAGTCACTTCCGTGCCATAAACATCGTTGTCAATAGTTTTGGGAAGACCAACAACGTTAAGCCCCATTTCAGACAACATCCATGTGGTTCGCTGCGTACCATTTCCACCGATACAAACCAGACAGTCGAGGCCCAGGTCGTAATAAGCCTTCTTTATGGCCTCCCGTTCCCTTTCATCTTCAGACGCAAGCATCTTTCGGAAAACTCTTTCCCGTGCAGTTCCCAAAATTGTGCCTCCCAGATTTAAAATACCCGATAATGACGCATCGGTCAACTCTACAAAGTTCTTATCCAATATTCCCGTAAAACCATTCAGGATACCGATAACTTCCATATCATAACTATTAATGGCTGTTTTTCCAACACCGCGAATGGTGGCATTAATTCCGGGACAATCTCCGCCGGAGGTGAGAATTCCGATTTTCATGTTGTTTAATTTTATTAGTTAGCCGATATATTAAGAAGATACAAATGCACTGAAATGTTCATGCATAAAACAGATTTAACATAAAAACATTATTTTGTTTTGGCAACAATAATATCAGCAGCCCTGCCGGAAGCTCCCGGCTTGCCCAATATTTCTCTCAGCTCTTTATAATTATCAAGCATGTTCTGCCTGTATTTCTTCACTGTCAGAATTTGAAGCAGCTCTTTTCTGATATTCTCCACTGAGAAGAATTTAGCAAAGAGCTCCTTCACAACTTCTCGCCCGCAGATAAGGTTTACCAAAGAGATATAAGGAGTATGAAGAATATTCTTAAACCCCCAATATGACAAATGCGGGACAGGTGTCTTGTAACACACGACCTGAGGCGTGTCAAGCAGTGCTGCTTCAAGCGTTGCAGTTCCTGAAGTTACCAAAGCAGCTTCAGATTGAGCAAGAATACGGTAAGTATTATTAAATATCACTTTGAGAGGCAACTGCTCTTCAAACTGACGATAAAAGTCAGGCTCTATTCCCGGAGCACCCGCAATAACATACTGGTAACCCTCGAAGCTCTTCAGCGATTCAAGCATAACCGGCAGATTACTTTTTATTTCCTGTTTGCGGCTGCCCGCCAGCAACGAGATAATGGGGCGGTTCTCAAGATCGTGAGCCTTGATAAACTCCTGAAACGTCTCCTCCTGATGCGGCCGCTGAGCTATAGCGTCAACGGTAGGATTGCCCACATAGTGAACCTTGTAGTTATGTTTTTGATAAAACTCAGGTTCAAACGGCAAAATAGAAAGCATCACATCCACATACTTCTTAAAAGACTTCACCCGATACTCTTTCCATGCCCACACCTTGGGAGAGATATAGTAATGAACAGGAATCCGCAGTTTCTCTTTAACATACTTGGCAATCTTCAGATTAAACCCGGGATAATCAATCAGGATAACAGCGTCAGGCTTAAACTCTTCAATCTCCGCTTTGCAGTTTTTCAAAATGCGAAGAATTGTACCTGCATTCATAGCCACTGAAACAAAACCCATAAAAGCCATCTCCCTGTAATGAATAGTAGGCTTTACCCCACTCTGCTGCTCCATCAGGTCGCCCCCAAGGAAACGAAACTCCGCATCATTATCTCTCTCTCTGATAGATTTAATCAGATTTGAAGCATGCAAATCCCCGGATGCTTCTCCGGCAATAAGGTAATATTTCATATAGCTGTAAGATTATATTTGTTTTATAGATTCCACTCCTTCAACTCCTCAATAAAACAATGAGCAGTCATATCAATTTTAACAGGTACAACGGCTGCATATCCGTTTTTCAGCATCCACTCATCCGAAGAACCGTTGTGTATCTCCTTGTTTTCGAAACGCCCCGTGATCCAATACACATCCTGGCCAATGCCGTCAGTAGAACGCTTATATTCATTTACCCACTTACCCTGAGTCTGTGTGGCAATCTTAATACCCTTCACGTCACCTTTGGGCACATTCACATTCAGACAAACATTTTCGGGCAAACCATTCTTCAAAACTTTCTGTGCAACCTCTTTTGCAACATTGCAAGCCTGCGTGAAATCAGCATCGAAAGAGTGGTCCAGAAGCGACACACCTATTGATGGAATATTAAAAATACACCCCTCGATGGCAGCTCCCATAGTTCCGGAGTAGATTACACTAATTGCAGCGTTGGAACCGTGATTAATTCCCGAAACAACCAGATCCGGCTTGCGATCCAGAAATTCATTAAGTGCCAGCTTCACACAATCAACCGGCGTGCCCGTACAAAAATATGCAGTCAGTCCCTCCTCTTCCTTATACTTAATGGTACGAAGCGGATGCATTGTTGTGATAGCCGAAGACATCCCCGACTGGTGCTGCTGCGGTGCAAAAACAACCACATCACCAATTTCTTTCATTGCTTCTGTTAATGCCATAATTCCTTTTGCCTGATAACCATCATCATTAGAAATAAGAATAAGAGGTCTTTTATTTTCCATTGTGAGTAAGTTCTATAATTAAAAATTGAGAACAAACTTAATAAAATCGAGCGACTTTCCAAGTATAAAAATTGTTACAAATACCTTAAACCCCAAGAAAGGAGGTTGGATAAATATGTTTTTTCTATAGTTTTATTAACTTTACAACTTCGAACCATACAAACAAAACAAATAAAATCAAATTATGAGGAAATTAAATGCACTTGTTCTCTTCCTGGCAGTAACTCTTGTTGCTTTTGCACAAGATGTGAAACCGGTTAAGAATGTAATTGTAATGATTCCCGACGGCACATCAACCGGCGTGTACTCGGCAGCAAGATGGTATAAGATATACAACAAGATGGGCGACAAACTTCATATCGACCCATATCTGAGCGGAACGGTGACCACCCACTCATCCGATGCACCTATTGGCGACTCAGCCCCCACAGGCTCTACTTATGCAACGGGTGTTCTTCAGAGAACAGGAAATGTAGCAATCTACCCCGAAGCCAATCCGGGAAACGATTTGTACCCCGTTGATACCAACAGAACATACCAACCCGCCACAACAATACTCGAGGCTTCAAAGATTGTGAAGAACAAAGCAGTTGGGCTGGTTGTAACATGCGAATTTCCACATGCCACTCCTGCAGACTTCTCTTCACACTACTACAACAGAAGTGCATACAAGGTCCTTGCACCTCAGATAGCCTATCAGAATCTTGATGTTATGTTTGGCGGTGGTGTTGGCATCCTTACGGATGATATCAGACAACATTTCAACAACAATGGAACCGTATTGATAGAAAACGACAGAGCGGCACTCCTCAACTACAACAAGACCGACAAAGTATGGGCCTTGTTTGGCGAGCGTGCCCTACCCTATGATATTGACAGAAATCCCGACAAAGTTCCTTCACTTGCAGAGATGACCGAAAAGGCACTTGAGATACTCTCCAAAGATGAAAACGGATTCTTTATGATGATAGAAGGCAGCCAGGTAGACTGGGCGGCCCATGCCAACGATGCAGTAGGCATGATTACCGAATACATTGCATTTGATGACGCTGTAGGCAAAGTTATGGAGTTCGCCATTAAAGATGGCAACACAGCGGTCGTAATCATGTCAGACCACGGCAACAGCGGTTTCACAATCGGCAGAAGAGACTGTGGCGGCTACGACAGACTAAGCATAGATCAGCTATTCGGGAGCGTATCTGAATATAAACTTAGCGGAAACGGCCTTGAAGCAATACTTCAGGATACAAAACCGGAGGATATTAAAGGCGAATTCAAGAAATACACCAATATAGACCTAAGCGACGAAGAACTTGAAACGCTTCTCTCTTCAAAGAACTATAAAGAAAGCAACTATATGGAAGCCTCGAATTCAAACAACATGGGTCATAACATTGTCCAGATAATGAATTCCCGCACCTGCTTCGGCTTCACAACCGGCGGTCACACGGGCGAAGAAACACTTCTCGCATCTTATCACCCGCAGGGAGACAACCTCACCGGCAATGTAAGAAACGTAGATGTAAATAAATATCTGGTTGAAGTATCAGGCATTGATTTGACACTGCAAGACCTCTCCGATCAGCTGTTTGCAAAACACACCGATGTGTTTGCAAACCTCAAATATACAGTTGACAAGAAAGACGAGGACTTCCCAATTCTGACAGTTAAAAAAGGAAAGAACACACTTGAAATAAAAGCCTTCTCATCGGTAGCCAAACACAACGGCAAACCGTTCGACATTGGCTCAGTAGTGGTTTACATAGACAAGAACGACACATTCTATCTGCCAAAATCACTTACAGACAAGCTGTAACAGAAAGAACATAAACAACAAAAAAGCGGCCTTCGGGCCGCTTTTTTTATTTATCCTGTTTAGTCTCTATATCACCCGAAAAGGAGATAGTCTGACGATTGGAGTCCGATACCGTCAATCTCGACGTACCACCCTCCCATATATCAAAAAACAAATTTACATCACGCGGAGTATCATTGATGCGGATATCCAGCTTCCAGTTACCCGCCTTTTTACCCGGTTCCAGCTTATAATCAAAATCAGTGCTGGTAAACTTTATCCCCCCTTCCCTCGGATCCATCGGTGCAGAATAAGCCCTTCCATAGTAAGGAAGATAAGCCACGACAGTATCTTTGTTAACTTTCACATCATAATAAGGGGATAAATAAAGAGACTTATACCCCGTTGGATAAGCATACCTCGCTTTAAAGACAAAGTCCATATTTTCAACTCCGTCTCTAACTTTCAGGGCAGCAGCCTCCTTCTCTGCAGCCGACTGTGCCGAACCGCACGACACTACAATTGGCATAAAAAACGCCAACATCAAAAACTTAATAAAATAGAGTTTATTCATAATGATTGCTTTAAATGTTTACACCTTTAAAACAACAAACATTATGAGTTGGTTCTCAAAACGGAGAAAAATCTGTGAACAAATTAATCAGGATATAGACTATAAGCAGCGCCATAAAAACAATATAAGAATACACCTGAAGGTTGCGCGTGCTGTTAGTATAAAAGTGCGATATCACCATCGAAACCAGTGCTATACCCACATACAGGAAGAACAAAGTGTGTGTGTAATATAATACCTGCATCAGGATAACAAAAGATACCACAAACAGATTAAACACAAGCACCTTCTTCGTAAAACTTCTTTCCCGTACAATCTGCTTGGTATCGGCAGTCAGGAAGATGATAACAAGAAGAATAATCGTACCCACAAATCCCCATTGCGGAACATTAAAATCGGGAGCCGATCTGAAATCATAAATCACGGCCAGCTGTCTGAAAGGCTCAAGAAATCCGGCAATATTATCACCAAAGACATACATCGAGAATACTATCCAGAATACTATTATCAACCCAAATATAGAGGCAAAAAGCGACCTGAAGTTAATCTCATCAAGAGCCTTAAGTGCTATAAGCCAAATAGGAATAAACAGCAGCGTATAGATTTGAAAAATACTGCCAATGGCAAGCAGCGCAGAAAACTGAAAAGCATACTTATGAGATCGCTGAAACTGATAAGTGGCAAACAGCGGAAACAGCGACCACAAAACAAACACAAGTGCGATCAGGTCGGGAGTCATTCGCAGGAACACCGGGTGAACACTAAACAACAGCAACGGTATGTAAAACGGCATTGATGTCCGCAACCTGATCACCCCAAACCTCAGATTCAATTCCGAAACAAGAACTGAAATGATAAAAATCAACAATGTGCTCCCAAAAAACGAAAGTATGGGAAGATCGCTTATTGCCGAATCAATAAACCGCCAAACATCATTATTTACATATTCGGGAGCATCAGGCAATCCCTTCTTTAAATACATCAAAAAGCGAATACCAACAATAATGACAGAAAAAACGATTGAAATAAACCGTGATTCCACAAAATATGTCCTGAAGCTGCGTGTTAAGTGAGTGTTCATTCTTATATTATATTATCTTATTTTAAATCAAAGCCAATATCCTTGCGATAGTAGCTGCCGTCAAACTTAATTTTAGCCGCACTGCGATATGAAGCCGCCAGTGCCTCATCCATGGTTTCACCATAAGAGGTAACAGCAATCACACGACCGCCGGCCGTTACAACATCGTTGCTCACAGAGTCAGCTGCCGTTCCGGCATGAAATACCACTGATTCCTCAACCTCATCAGCACCCGTGATAACCTTACCTTTCACATAGTCGCCCGGATATCCGCCCGAAACCATCATCACCGTCACGGCAAAACGATCGTCAAGCTCAATCGAAACCTTGTCCAGCGACTCATTGCCCACCGCTTTCAAAAGCTCCACCAAATCCGACTTAATCAAAGGCATAACCACCTCAGTCTCCGGGTCACCCATCCTCACGTTATACTCAATAACCTTAGGCTCACCATCAACCTTAATAAGTCCCAGGAATATAAAACCTTTATATTCAATATTATCTTTCTTAATACCCTCAACGGTGGGAATCACAATACGCTCCTCCACCTTTCGCATAAACTCATCATCGGCAAACACAACAGGCGACACAGCACCCATACCACCGGTATTCAGTCCGCTGTCACCCTCGCCAATACGTTTATAATCCTTGGCAACAGGCAATATCTTATAAGACTTACCATCTGTCAGTACAAACACCGAACACTCGATACCGTCCATAAACTCCTCAATAACCACCCTGCTGCTTGCATTGCCAAACATACCGCCCAGCATTTCGTCAAGCATCTTCTTGGCCTCATCCAGGTCGTCAAGAATCAGTACACCCTTACCCGCCGCCAGACCGTCAGCCTTCAGCACATAAGGAGCCTTCAGCGACTCCAGAAACGCATATCCCTCACCTATAGTATCAGGCGTAATGGTTTTGTAACCCGCTGTCGGTATTCCGTGTCTCATCATAAATGCCTTGGCAAAGTCCTTACTGCCCTCAAGCTGCGCACCGGTCTTCGAAGGTCCAATCACATCTATGTGACAAACATCCTCGTCCTCATTAAAGAAATCATACACCCCCCTTACCAGCGGATCCTCAGGACCCACCACAATCATATCGATATCCTTTTCCAGAGAAAAAGCCTTCAGCGCCTCAAAGTCGGCCGGCGAGATATCAACATTCGTTCCCACTTTTGCAGTTCCTGCATTTCCGGGAGCAATATACAGATCCTTGAGCAATATACTATTTCTCATTTTCCAGGCAAGCGCATGCTCACGGCCGCCCGAACCGAGTATTAAAACATTCATATCTGATAATAAGTTATTTATTATATATAAATCGATTAAGAATACAAAACTAATAAAAATTAATCATTAATTTAAGCCTGAAGTACAATTCGTTCGGTTTTGCACATATTTATTCACCACCCACAAAAGCAACCGCAGGACACAGAGACCTTTAACTCTGAATCCTGCGGCTGTATTATCAAATGGCTCAACTGCCAACTATGTAGTTAGAATGAGCTGTATATTATATCCAATCTCAGATTTCCCGTTTTGTTGTCAAGCATAACACCCGACGGCTTCATCTGATTATACACATCGGTTATCTCCTCGCTTGATCCGTAATAAGAACTATTGGTTACAGTTGTCACATCAACCGGAATCAGCACATACGTCTGGTCCAGAGGCTTCGACGAATCATTCTGGTTCAGCGTCTTATAATAGTTTATAAGCTTCGACACATTACCAAAATCGTACGAATAGGTGCTCTGATCAAAGTTTGCAATAAAGCTGGTCACATGATCGGGCAACTGTCTTTCCTCAAAGAAAGTGGTCACCGAATCCTTATTTAACAGCAACAAGCTCGAGGGCGGCGTAAGCTTCACCATGTTATCATCAAACACATCAGGTTTTGCCCTAACAATAAACTTAGCCTGATTAATAGCCGTACTCCCCGACAAAGTAGAAGAAAGATTAGATAGCGGAATTGATATCTCAGTATTCACACCGGCCGGACTCTTCACATACGTCCCGTTGCTGTCATCACCCAGCAGCTGAGTGTCCTTACTCTCAATCCGGTTAATTTGCGTAACCTCCGGAGTTATATTCAGTCTCCACTCACTACTTCTGATTGTATCTGTCTTTTGTGAAGATCCACCCTTGTCCAGATACTTGTACAGTACCCGTAGCGAAGTCAGATTGACATTGAGAATCGTGCTGTTTCCAAAATCGGTGGTAACATACAGACCCGGAAAGAAATCATTAAAAGAATCACTGTTCTTCAGAGCACCATGATCGGGTTTATTATACTCATCTAGAAAAGCCTGTCCCACAGACTTTGGCAGCTCTGCATGAATTTCATATATTTTTATTTCCTGCGTAGATGTTCCACTTGTATAATACTCTGTTCTATATGTATTGTTTCTTCCGGTAAACACCTTAGTGCCCAGCGGTTTCGACATATCAGCCATCACAGTAGGATCAAAGTTTGTATAATAGCTGCCTTCAGGCAACCTGTCAATTATTTTATATACAGCAAGCTGCATTGGTGCCAGCGAGTCGCCCAGCATCGAGGTGTATGAAACAGTCAGCAACACCGAATCAATCTCTGCCCCGTCTTTAAAAGCATAATCCTCCGGATAAAAGAACTCACCCGCATAGTCCGAACGAATCGTTCCAAACACAGGATCCGAATACTCTCCCAGCACAGGATATTTTGTTTTTGAGAAAACAGAATCGACATTCACTGTTCTCGCAGTAAGCAAAAGCGTATCTGCCCCCACAGTTATTCTGTCACCTTCAGGTTGTATTGTAACTCCCAGTGAATCATAGGTATCGTTACACGAGACAAACACTATTAAGGCGATTGCAAATAGTAGTTTGTATATAGTTTGCTGTTTCATCGTTTTTTATTGAAAAAATCTTTGCAAATATCATTAAAAAAGGGATATAAAAAAAGCCCTTAACGGGCTTTCTTTTCTTTTTTAATGATAATTGTCATGTGTAATGTTATAAATTACTTTTGCATAAAGTTTTTTAAGAGTATCAAGCATCAATCAGGCCGTAAAACTCATTAATCTCCTCCGCATTCTTGTCAAAGTCTGCATTAAACGGAAGATTCTTTATCCCAATTTCATTAATATACTTCTCCACATCTTCATTAATCTTGTCGCTGCCAATGATTACGCCATCAGAATAATCCAATGCCATTTTGGTCAGATTCACAAAATCAAGATCTCCTCTGCCCTTCACCTTTGCAATTTCATCATCGCCTATGGTATCAAAACGAAGCTTCTCAGCAAATCCGTTTTGGAAAGGTTTCTCAAAGTCCTCGTCATATACCGAATAAATTACCTTTGCACTCTTGATACAGGGATCATCCTTGTAGCCCTTCTTGATATAAAGAGGCGCCAAAGCAGAGAACCATCCGTGAACGTGAATTATATCGGGAACCCAGCGCAACTTCTTGATAGTCTCCATCACACCGCGGATAAAGAATATGCTGCGCTCGTCATTATCGTCATACTCCACGCCGTCTTTGTCGGTAAATACCTCACGCTCCTGGAAGTAATCTTCATTGTCAATAAAATAAACCTGCATACGTGCAGCCTGAATGGATGCAACTTTTATAAGTAGAGAGTGGTCGGTATCATCAATAATCAAATTCATCCCCGACAACCTGATAACCTCGTGCAGTTGATTTCTGCGCTCATTGATGCTGCCATACTTGGGCATGAAAGTACGAATTTCATGGCCTTTCTCTTGTATTGCCTGCGGCAAATATCTTGATATGTCAGCTATTGGGGACTCGGGAAGGTAAGGAACGATTTCCTGTGTAATGTACAAAATTTTTTTTTGACTCATTTCTATATATTTGTTCTTATTTCTACAAAGATAATAAAAAAAAAAATGATAATCGCAAAATTTATGGCACTGATTCTCACCGATTACAGATTATTAATGAATTATGAGCATATAAATTAGCGATAATGTCACAAAAAATTAGTTGCTTTGCAACCGCAAAAAATCACACAAAAAAATTGAGGGGACAACAGCGACAACAAGTCGCCGGATATTTCCACAATTACAGTGCTTTTAAAACCCAGAAAGTGTATCCCAGCAAACATATCATAAAGATCAGCCTCCCCATTCTGTTCAGCCTTCTTGCGCAGAACATAATTCAGGTTATAGACACCGCCTTCCTTGGGCGCGTGGGCGAGGTTGAACTTGGAGCCTCCGCCCTGGCCGGCATCATCTACATAGCCATCTACACCATCGGCTTCGGCTTCAGCATGGGGTCGCAGATACTTATCGGCAGGCGCAACGGAGAGAAAAACTACAACCAGATAGGCGAAATAGTTATCCAGGGCATCATCTTTATGCTCATCCCCGCCATTCTGCTCATCCTCCTCTTCAAGATGGGATTCACCGACGTGCTGATGCATATGTTCAAGTCCGACAACATCAGCGGCGCCGTTTCGGAATATCTCGACTGGCGCGTCTATGGCTTTATATTCGCATTCACAAACTCCGCCTTCCGTGCATTCTATATCGGCATCGCCCGCACCAAAGTGCTAATGATAAGCTCGCTGGTGATGGCCTTCGTCAATATCATACTCGACTACGGACTAATTTTCGGAAACTTCGGCCTGCCCGAAATGGGCATAGGTGGTGCGGCACTCGCATCAGTTGTATCAGAAGCAGCCGTCACAGCCTTCTTCTTTATATACACCCTGCGCAGGGTTGACCTCAGAAAGTACGGCTTCACCAAAATCACCTTCAACTGGGCGGTAATCAAAAGAGTGCTCGACATCTCCATCTACATGATGATGCAATACATGCTCTCCATCGTCACATGGCTTGCATTCTTTGTATTTATCGAAAACAATATGGGCGAACATTCGCTAGCCGTCACCAACATCATACGCAGCCTCTACACCATTATCACAATACCCTCGTCGGCACTCGGCGCAGCTGTCAACACCCTGGTCAGCAACGCCATCGGCGCAGGTGGCAGCAACAGCGTCCTCGGCATAGTCAGGCGCACCGCACTGCTCAGTTTAGGTGCAATGGTAATACTCATCCTTGTGATGGCCGCCGTGCCCCGACTGTTTATACAGATATACACCGACAACCCGACACTAATCAGCGACAGCGTGCGCCCGCTCTATGTACTGCTCTCGTCGCTCCCATTCTATGCCGTCGGCTCAGTGCTTTTCAATGCCGTGTCGGGCACAGGCAACACACGCAAGGCACTATACTTCGAAATCATAACCCTGTCGTTATATTTATTCTATTCCTGGTTCATCATAGTCTTCCTAAAGCTATCGGTCAACTGGGCCTGGTCCACCGAACACATATACTGGGGGCAGCTCACCTTCTTCGCTTTCTTCTACCTGCGAAGCAAAAAATGGATGAATAAAAAGATTTAATACTATCTTTGAATCCATTATGAGCAAAAACAGAATAACAGAACTATTTGGAATTAAATACCCCGTCATTCAGGCAGGGATGGTATGGTGCAGCGGCTGGAAGCTGGCATCGGCAGTGAGTAATGCAGGCGGACTCGGACTCCTCGGCGCAGGCTCCATGTACCCCGAAGTGTTGCGCGAACACATTCAAAAGTGCAAACAAGCAACAGACAAACCGTTCGGCGTCAACGTGCCCCTGATGTATCCTCAGGTAGAAGAGATAATGCAAATCATAATAGACGAAAAGGTACCCGTAGTATTCACCTCCGCAGGCAACCCCCGCACGTGGACCTCACACCTTCAGTCGCACGGCATCAAAGTGGTGCACGTAGTGTCAAGCTCAAAGTTTGCACAAAAGTCGGCCGAAGCAGGCGTTGACGCCATCGTAGCCGAAGGCTTTGAAGCAGGCGGACACAACGGCCGCGAAGAAACCACCACCCTGGTACTCATTCCGCAGGTAAGCCGGGCAATTGACCTACCCGTCATTGCCGCAGGCGGCATCGCCACAGGCAGTGCCATGGCAGCCACGTTTGCCCTTGGCGCAGAAGGCGTGCAAATAGGCACCCGCTTTGCACTCACGGCAGAAAGCTCCGCCAGCGACGCATTCAAGGAGCGTTGTCTCAACCTCCCCGAAGGCGACACAGTGCTCTCGCTCAAGAAGCTTGCCCCCACCCGATTAATCAAGAACGAATTCTACCATCAGGTGAAAGAGATGGAAGACCGCGGAGCAACTCCCGAAGAGTTTCGTGAACTCCTTGGCCGCGGACGCGCCAAGAAAGGAATCTTCGAAGGCGACCTTGTGGAGGGAGAACTCGAAAT
>CAYFUQ010000005.1:0-68444 GCA_964346415.1 uncultured Proteiniphilum sp. | reverse complement strand
TTAATAGAGTTACTGATGTAAACTTATTAGTTGTTAGATCAGGCCACACGCCAAAACGATACATAGAAGATATTGACACACACTACAAAGACAACAAACTAAAGAAAGTATACTTCATACTTAATTCTGTTGATATGAATAAGGGGTATTATGGATACGGATATGGTAAAAAATACAGCTATGGATATGGTGAATGACATATAATTATAAGATTAGATTGTGAATTAAAAAAATAGCCGACATGACTTTGAATAGTGTAAAAATAATCAAGCTTCCTAAGTTTTTGGATGTTAGAGGGAACTTATCAGTTATTGAAGAGTTCACCAACATACCTTTCAAAATTAAAAGGGTGTATTGGATTTATGATGTTCCTGGGGGAATGAAAAGAGGAGGACACGCATACAAAGAAAATACTGAATTTATAGTGGCACTGTCCGGTAGTTTCGATGTGATACTTGATGATGGCAATAAAAAGGAACGATATTCTCTGAATAGATCCTATTACGGACTTTATGTTCCTAACGGACTGTGGAGACAAATGGAAAACTTTTCCACCAATTCTCTTGCACTGATTGTTGCTTCGACAAAATATGATCCTAGTGACTACATTTATGATTACAAACTTTTTAAAAACAGAGAAAAATGAAAAGTCCAAGCGTATTTGATTGCTCAATAATTGAAATTGACAAGCACCACCATTTAAAAGGGAATCTCAGTGTAGTCGAGAATAATAAGACTGTGAACTTCGATGTCAAACGTGTTTTTTATCTATATGATGTACCCAGTGGTGAGTCAAGAGGCGGGCATGCTCACAAGGAAACGATACAAATGATTTTTGCAACCAGTGGCAGCTTCGACATTATTTTGGATGATGGCAATATTAAAAGAACAGTCTCTCTGAATCGTCCTAACAGAGCTCTCTTAATGCCCCCCGGAATTTGGGGTCAACTGGAAAATTTCTCGTCAGGATCTATATGTCTGGTGTTGACATCTATGGAATACCTAGCTGAGGACTATATTAGAGACTATGAAGAATTCAAAGAATATAGGAGTAACATCGGATAAATATATTTGCAACATTCGGAATAATCACAAATGTAGTAATTTACAAAGCCTAAAATAAGAAAAGATGATTAAATTTTTAGACATACAAAAAATAACAAATAAAAACTCTAAGGAAATCCATGACGAGGTATCGCGCATTATCGATTCAGGATGGTATTTACTTGGAGATGAGAACAAGCGGTTCGAAAAAAACTACTCCGACTTCATTGGAACAAAGCATAGTATCAATGTGGCAAATGGCTTGGATGCTTTAAGGTTAATCATCAAAGCTTATGTTGAAATGGGTGTATTTGAGACAGGCGATGAAATTATCGTTCCGGCAAATACTTATATTGCCTCCATTCTAGCCATTACAGACAATCGCCTAAAGCCAATACTAGTAGAGCCTGATATTTTAAGCTATCAAATAGACGACAGCAAAATAGAACAGCATATTTCTCCCAGAACAAAGGGAATAATGATTGTACACCTATACGGACAATGCGCCTTCACCGAAAAGATAGGAGAAATATGCAAGAAATATAATTTAAAGTTGATTGAAGACAATGCGCAATCGACAGGGTGTGTCTTTAAAGGGAGAAGAACCGGTTCACTTGGTGATGCTGCAGGACATAGTTTTTACCCGGGGAAAAATATGGGAGCACTCGGTGACTCGGGCGCCGTAACTACCGACAACGACCAGCTGGCAGAAACAGTAAGAGCCTTAGCAAATTACGGATCCGGAGAAAAATACGTATTTGACTACCAGGGATTGAATAGCAGGATGGATGAGATTCAGGCAGCTATATTAAACGTAAAGCTAAAATATATTGATAGCGACAACCAATATCGTAAGAGTATTGCAAAGTATTATCTTGACAATATATCAAATTCAAACATAATCGTTCCAATTATCTCTGACTGGGATGCGCACGTCTGTCATTTGTTCGTAGTAAGGACTAAAAATCGAGACATGCTCTTGCAACATCTGGCAGATAACGGCATTCAAGCTTTAATACATTATCCCATACCGCCACATAAGCAAAAAGCTTATAAAGAGTGGAATACAATGAGCTTCCCGATAACTGAAAAAATTCATAACGAAGTAGTAAGCTTACCAATAAGTCAGGTTATTTCTGAAGAAGAGGCTCAAAAAGTTGTAAACGCAATAAATACTTTCTGAGAAGAATATTAATGAATAAAGATAAATCGACATATAGACAAATTGCTAAAGCCACTACATTATTTGGAGGGGTGCAGGCATTTCACATTATTATAACTGTAATCCGTTCAAAGTTTGTAGCCATATTGCTGGGTCCTTATGGGATGGGGATAATTGGTCTTCTTAACTCTACGACAGAACTTATTTCTGAACTCACCAATTTTGGTTTAGAAACAAGTGCAGTAAAAGACATCTCTGAAGCGAATATCACGGGTAACCCAAAAAGAGTTTCACGAGTAGGTACAATAGTAAAAAGATTAGTATGGATAACAGGTCTGCTTGGTGCACTTATAACATTAATATTTTCACCCATATTAAGCCAAATTACTTTTGGAAATAGAGATTATACCGCAGCTTTTGTGTGGTTGTCAATTACTTTATTGATTAAACAAGTCAGCACTGGACAATTAGTGATGTTGCAAGGGTTACGTAAACTACAAGATTTGGCAAAGGCAAATGTCATGGGCAGCTTTAGTGGTTTAATCGTAACTGTGCCTTTATATTACTTTATGGGCATTCGCGGTATTGTCCCCGTAATTATTTTAACTGCATTATTCAGCCTGTTTTTTTCATGGTTCTTCTCACGAAACTTGGGAATAGAGAAAACAAGAATAACCGGGAAACAACTAAGGATAGAAGGTAAGGACATGATGGTTATGGGTTTTTTGATAAGTCTAACCGGACTGATAGCAGTGGTTATGTCATATTTTATCAGAATATATATTACCCGCACGGGCAGCATATCAGATATCGGCTTTTATACAGCAGGGTTTGCGATTATCAACACCTATGTGTCCATGATCTTTAAAGCATTCGATTCTGACTATTATCCAAGGCTTTCAGCAATAGCTAAAAATGACAAAGCATCGCGCCTTACAATAAATCAGCAAACAGAAATTGCCATTCTTATTCTATCGCCTATTCTCATTTTGTTTATTGTGTTTGTGAAATGGGCAATCATTATATTATACAGCAGAGAGTTTTTAGTTATTAACAATATGCTACAATGGGCTGCATTAGGAGTGTATTTCAGGACGACCAGTTGGGCAATTGCAATTGTTTTATTAGCAAAAGGGGAAAGTAAAGTTTTCTTCTGGAATGAATTAATAACCAACTCATATACTTTAGCTCTAAATATATTGGGCTATCATTTATGGGGACTTTCAGGAATTGGATTTACTTACATGTTATCATACATATTATATACTTTTCAAATTTTCGGACTAACTTACATCAGATACAAGTTCACATTTACAAGCTCATTTATAAAGATTTTCTCAATTCAATTTTCTCTTGCAGCTATATGCTCACTCTTAATATATATCATAGATGAGCCTATTAATTTTCTTATAGGGACACCGTTTATTTTAATGTCTTTCTGGTATACATATAAACAACTAAACCATTTGATTGGGTTAAAGGAACTAATAAAATCTTTTAAAGAAAGGTTTTCAAAAAAATAAAATTATGAGTACATCTTACAATCCATTAGTGTCAGTGATAGTTATCTCATATCAGAGCAGCGACTATATTCTTGAAACTCTTGAAAGTGTGAAGGCACAGTCATGGGATAATATTGAATTAATAGTAAGTGACGATGCCTCAACAGACGGAACATTCCAAATTGTTACTGAATGGGTTAAAGACAATCAAGAACGATTTACACAAATAGCTATTTTAGGTTCAAGTCACAATACGGGTATTCCGGCTAATTGTGAAAGGGGACTTAGCAAAGCAAGAGGTGATTGGATTAAGTTTATTGCCGGAGATGACATTTTACTGCACAACTGCATTAAAGACAACATCAAGACAATCATTGAACATCCAGATATATCATTTATTATTTCTGAACTCGTAGAAATAGATGCTAAAAGTAATGTTATCAGATCAAGTCCTGAGAATAAAGGTCTCCAATATTTTCTGAAAAATCAGGGAAATAAACATCAACAGCTGAAAGCTTATGCGCGCTGGCCAGCATTTTTGAATACGCCCAGCTTCTTCTATAAAAGGGAACTGATGAATAACAACACATTTTGCTCACGTGATGATTTTAAAATTTTTGAAGACACTACAATTATTTTTTCTCTACTAGATGCTGGAGTAAAAATCCACTATCTAAATAAGCCAACGGTAAAGTATAGAATACACAAAAAAGCAACATCCAGATGTAACAAGTTAGAGCATAAAAGGGAAAAAGAAGCATACAAAGTCTACAGAAATTACCGAGTAAAGTATTTATCACCTTTTAATCCGATTGACTTGTCAGTTCATTATGAAAACTGGATAAGATTTAAATTTAAAGGAATTAATGGTCATAAAGGAGAAAGATTCCTAAGAAAGCTCAGTTTGTTTTATTGGCATCTGAGATTTAATGGAATAAAAGTTTAAACATTTAATATGCAAACATCATGAGAGTTCTATGGATAACAAATGACATATTTAGCTCTATCACAACACTTGTCAAAGGTAAATATTCAACCGGCAGACCATGGATTGAGCCTCTGTTCAACAATATTGTTGGACATGATGACATTAAACTTGCCACACTAACACCTGTAATAGATGGAAAGTTTCAAGAGTTGTATGTCAAAGACTCTCCTCATTACATAATCCCCATCAATAAAAATGACACAACAAAAAACATTGATACCAAATTAGCTGCAAAGTATCTCACTGTTATAAATAAATTTAATCCTGACATAATTCACATTCATGGAACAGAAATTAACTTTGGACTTTTACGTAAATACGTGGACAAAAACATACCCATTGTATGTTCCGTTCAAGGCATAATTCCACCATGCCACCACTTTCTAAAACAGAGTGTTGCAAATATCAACTATAAGAGATACAGATCAATAAAAAATCTTCTTGGCAGGGGCGGAGTTAATGGTGCCTTAAGAAAATGGAGTAAATATACTCCCATAGAGAAAGAGGTATTCCAAATTAATCAATATTTTATTGGAAGGACTCAATGGGATATGGCTTATGCTACAACTTATAATTCTGAAGCTAAATATTTTCATGGCGAGGAAATTTTAAGACCTCAGTTCTACGACACCAATTGGGATATCAAAACATGTGAACGTAATCGCATTTTTATATCCTCATCTGCATATGCACTTAAAGGCTTTCATGTATTATTAAAAGCTGTTGGAATTCTCAAAAGTAAGTATCCGGATATAAAGATTATCACACCCCTTTCATCTGTAAAACAAGAAAGATCTAAGATTGCGGACCATTTGTTTTCAGAAGACTACAACAACTATATCAAGAAAGAGATTAAAGTACAAAAACTAGAGGACAATATTGAATTAAAGCAAAGCCTAACAGCTGCCCAAATGGCTGAAGAATTCAAAAAGGCACACGTCTTTGTTCTACCTTCTTTTCTTGAAAACAGTCCTAACTCCCTTGGTGAGGCCATGCTAATTGGCACACCAACAGCAGTATCACCTGTTGGAGGGGTTCTTTCAATCGTTCAAAATGAGATTAGTACATTAGTGTTTCCAACAGACGATCATGTAATGATGGCACATCAAATTGACAGAATATTCTCTGACGATAATCTTGCAATTAAACTCAGCAACAACGCAAAAAGAATCGCTATGGTGAGGCATCAAACGAAAGAAACAATTGAGCAATACATTAATATTTATAAGAATATTATTGAAAATCATAAAGTGAGATGAGATAATTTATATAGAACGAAATGAAGACAGAATATAAGAAAATAACGATTAAGGCACTGAAAGGATCCATACTTTTCATTACAATATATTCAATTTTAATGCACACAAAGTACATTACGCTTGATTCAATTTTTGCAAATACAGCAATTTGGTGGATGATTTCTGCCCTTATATTGACCTCTATATTTGTTTCTATAATATACTTTTATGACAAAAACAACAATAAAAGGATGGTGTTCGTGCTACTATATCTTTTATGGAATATAATATGCATCATTCGTGGAGCTTTTGCCGCAGAAATATACTGGGATTGGAAAGCTCTTATTGGTAATGCAATGATCTTAATGTTACCAGCCATTGCATATTCAGCTACAAATTTGATTCTAACACAAACCTTACTGTCCTTTTACGTAAAGTTTGTTCTCCCATTATTTATTTTATTTGCGTTTATAATCAACACAGATGCATGGGGGTTTTACCTAATGCCTATGAGTTTACTACTCCTTTTCATACCGGCCCTAACCAATAAGCAAAGAATGTTACTATTACTAGTTGTAGTTGTGGTAATTCTTTCGGATACAGCAGCGAGAAGCAATATCCTGAAGTTTACAGTTCCCATACTGATGCTTATGTTTTATTATTTAAGAAATACAATATTAATTAAAACGCTAGAAGCTGTACGTATAACACTTTTTATTGCCCCCATTATACTTCTGATTCTAGGTGTAACAGGTCTCTTCAATATTTTTAAAATTCAAGATTATCTAAAGAATGACATTACAGTGGTAGGAAACGATTGGGACGGAGAGCGAAAAGAGTTGAGCATGACAGAGGACACTCGTACTTTTCTATATGAAGAAGTTCTTCAGTCGGCTAAGCGAAATGATTATATTTTATTTGGCAGAACTCCAGCACGGGGTAATGACTCTATGACATTCGGATTGATAGAGTTTGAATGGACTGGCAGATATGAGAGATTGACTAATGAAATAGGGGTTGCCAATGTATTCACTTGGACCGGATTGGTAGGGGTAATAATATATTTCCTAATGTTTTATCAAGCTGCATATCTGGCAGTCAACAGGTCCAACAATATTTTCGCCAAAATATTGGGTGTTTATCTTTCCTTTAGGTGGTTGTGGAGCTGGGTTGAAGATTATAACACATTTTCAATTAATTATCTAATGATATTTATAATTATTGGTCTATGCATTTCTGACTCTTTTCGAAAAAGATCAGACAAAGAAATTATGATATGGGCGAGGGGCATATTCGATATGAGATATATTCATTTTCAGAACTTTTTAATAAAAAAATCATTGTATGAAAAATCATAAAACAGCAGTCCTGTTAACGTGCTACAATAGGAAGGCTAAGACGCTAGCTTGTTTAGCTTCATTCTTTGAGGCTGATTTTCCGGAGCACATCCATTTTGACATTTTCCTCACTGATGATGGCTCAAGTGATGGCACAGCTCAAGCTGTGACAAACAGATATCCAACAGTGAAAATCATCAATGGGGATGGCAGCTTATTTTGGTCTGGTGGAATGAGGCTGGCCTGGACAACTGCAATAAAGCACAATAAATATGATTCTTTTCTTTTGCTTAATGACGATGTCGTATTAAAGAAAGATTTCTTTTCAAATCTAATGAAAGCAGAAAGTATGGCTTTGAAAGAAACAAACAGGAAAGGTATATATTCAGGAGCAACGGTTGAAAATGAATCTGATGAAGTTTCTTACGGCAGTTCTAAAATCAGAATAAATCATTTCATTGTACGTTTTGATATGCTCGTACCAAAAGACATTCCACAACGATGCGAAATTACCAATGCTAATATTTTATGGGTAGACAATAGCGTCGTTTACGAAATTGGCATTCTAGATGAGAAGTACACTCATGGAATTGCAGATTACGACTATTCACTCAAAGCTCATAAAAGAGGGATACCTGTATATCTTGCACCAAATATTTGTGGTGTGTGTAGCTACGATCATGGAAATTCATGGAAATCAAGTTCTGTGCCACTAAAAGAAAGAATAGCTTATATGAAAAGCCCCAAAGGCTTGGCATATAATGAATATCTCTATTATATAAAAAGGCATTTCCCTTTATTTCTCCCTTACTCCTTTGTTATGTTGTGGGCAAAAACTCTATTTCCATCCTTATGGGATAATTACAAAAACAAAACCGAAGCAATATGAAAAAAGATAAAATGTTAGTGTTCCATTCAGCATTGGCTCCATATAGAATTGATCAATTCAATTTGATGAATGAGTTGTTCGACTTAGAGGTAGTTTTCTTGTTAGATAACCTGACATATTTCAGCTACAATCAGAATGATCTAAAAAGCAAATGTAACTTTAAGATTTCGTACCTTCTAAAAGGGCCTAAATATAAATCCAGATATTTCAGATGGGGCATATTAAAGAAAGTTAGAGAAACAAATCCTGATTATATTATTAGTTTTGAGTATTCCCTGACAACACAATACCTGCTATTTCTAAAGGCATTCGGATTAGTCAGGAAGAAAGTAGGCTCAATGATTGATGACAGTCTTGATATATGTATGACAGGTCGCTCTAAATTGCGTAAAATAATAAGAGACAGCACAGTTGGCAAGTTAGACTTTGTTGTGCTTCTGTCAGACGAAATTGCACAGTTCTATCAACAGGAGTTCAAGTTTTCACCTGAGCAAACAATTGTTGCGCCATTACTTCAAATTCCGGATAATATACGCAGGAACAAAAATGACTTGGAGACTCTTGCAACTCAATATATTGAAGAATTCTCATTAAAAGGAAAGAGAGTGCTCTTATATGTTGGTCGGTTCTCACCTGAAAAGGCTTTACCTCAATTCTTGGAAAACGTTGCAAACATTATAAAAGAAACCGAGGACTTGATTTTTGTATTAGTAGGAGAAGGAACTGAAAAGGAAAATCTCCTCGCAATTATTGAAGAAAACAACATCTCCGACAAAGTTATATTTCCTGGAAGATTCGATGGCGAAAAACTACACCCCTGGTATTTATGCGCATCAGGACTTGTTCTGCCAAGTATTTCCGAAACATATGGTGCAGTCGTTGACGAAGCCCTGATTTTTGGACTCAAAGTATTATGTTCACAACTTGCAGGAGCAACAGCAATTATAAACTCTGACAACGGGTTGATTTTCGATCCGACAGACAAACAAGACACAGCTGACAAATTCAAGCTCTTCGCAGATGGGTTTGAAATAGTTGACAATGTGAATTTGGATTCAACCCTCCCACTTCGTAAAGACCACATTCCTGAGTTCAATGAAGAGTGGAGTAAGTTAAATCATAAGTAATTAAATCTTTAAAGAAAAATGACAATGCTAACAGAAGTTACAAAAGACACCTACAGAAGACGCTTTCAATCTGACCCTCATCCATATATTTCAGAAAACTTTTTGGAATTGGTACTTGGGAATACAGATCAAATAATACGGTTGATGGATGAAGACGACAATTCGATTGGACTAATATTAGGTTCAAGAGAAGGTTCATTAAGTTCACCCTTCTCTGCGCCATTTGGAGGATTTCATTACTCGCATGAATATCTAACTTATGAAGCAATCTATAGCTTTGTAGAAAATCTGAAAGCATACGTCACTAGCAACAATTATAAAGATATCAACATAACTCTTCCTCCTGATATTTATCAAAAGAATACTAATGCTAAGTTCATCAACGCATTCATAAAGGCAGGATATGATATGCAAACTCCGGACATCACTAACTGGATAAACCTTCATGAATTCGATGGAACCTGGATATATGCTAAAGTTGGTAACAGATGCCGAAGGGCACTCAGAAACAATCTATATTTTGAGACTGCTAATGATAATGACTCAAAACAAGAGGCATATACACTTATAAAAAACAACAGGCTCGGACAAAATAGGCCAATCCATATGAGCTTTGAGGATCTAATAAATGTTGAAGAAGCAATACCTGTTGACTATTTCGTAGTGAGAGAAGATAATGGCAACTGTGTTGGAGCTGCTGTCTTATACCGGGGACAAGACAAGATTGCACAAGGTATATTTATGGGGGATGATTTAGAAAAGAGAGATCTTGGAACAATCGATTTTCTTTATTTGAATTTATACAACTACTATAAAGATTTGAATTATAAATATATTGACTTTGGTACTTCAAGCCAAGACGGAGATGCCAATTCCGGATTGACTAGATTTAAGGAAATTCATAACTGTGAGACATCTTTAAGATACACATTCAGCTGGAATATATCCAACTGATTAATTGCTCTCATAAAGTCTCTTGATTACAATAGAATATTGATTAGACAACAACAATTAAAAACAACAATAATATGGCAAAAGTAGCTTTAATAACAGGAATAACCGGGCAAGACGGCTCATATCTTGCGGAGTTTCTTATTGACAAAGGATATGAAGTGCATGGACTACTCAGACGCTCATCGTCGTTCAACACAGAGAGGATTGAACATCTATATCTTGACGAATGGGTGAGAGACATGCGACAAAAGCGATTGGTAAATCTGCATTATGCAGATATGACAGACTCAAGTTCTTTGATAAGAGTAATTCAGACTATCAAGCCCGACGAGATATACAACTTGGCAGCACAAAGCCATGTTAAAGTTAGCTTTGATGTTCCCGAATATACCGCCGAGACTGACGCTGTTGGTACCTTACGATTATTAGAAGCAGTAAGGATTCTTGGGATGGAGAAAACGACAAAAATATATCAAGCCTCCACATCTGAACTTTTCGGACTGGTGCAGGAAGTTCCCCAAAAGGAGACTACTCCATTCTATCCTCGAAGCCCCTACGGAGTCGCGAAACTATATGCATATTGGATTACAAAGAACTACCGTGAGGCCTATAACATGTATGCAGTAAACGGAATATTATTCAATCACGAAAGTGAGCGAAGAGGAGAAACCTTTGTGACCAGAAAAATCACGATAGCAGCAGCCCGCATAGCTCAAAACATGCAAGACAAGCTATACCTTGGCAACATGAATGCATTGAGAGACTGGGGCTATGCTAAGGACTATGTGGAATGTATGTGGTTAATATTGCAACACGAGACACCAGAAGATTTTATAATTGCTACGGGAGAGATGCATAGTGTTCGTGAATTTTGCACGCTTGCATTCAAGGAAGCAGGAATAAAATTGAGATGGGAAGGTGAAGGAATTGACGAAAAAGGTATAGATACACTGACCGGAAGAGTATTGGTAGAGGTTGATCCTAAATATTTCAGGCCAACAGAAGTTGAGCTTCTAAGAGGCGACCCAAGTAAAGCAAAAAGGCTTTTAGGATGGAATCCAACCAAAACTTCTTTTGAAGAACTTGTCAAAATAATGGTAAGACACGATATGAAGTATGTTCGAAAGTTAAAACTTAAAGACGATATAGATAATGAATAAAGACAGCAAAATATATGTTGCCGGCCACAAGGGGCTTGTTGGTTCTGCAATATGGAAAGAACTCGAGTCCAAGGGCTACACCAACCTTGTAGGCAGGACTCACAAAGAATTGGATTTAACAGAGAGTTCATTCGTAAGAAACTTTTTCTATGATGAAAAGCCGGAGTATGTATTTCTTGCTGCAGCTTATGTAGGCGGAATAGTTGCAAACAACACCTATCGTGCTGATTTCATTTTCAGAAACCTACAGATACAAAACAATGTCATAGGTGAAAGCTTCAGACATAATGTGAAAAAACTTTTGTTTCTGGGAAGTACATGTATATATCCCAAGGAAGCTCCACAGCCAATGAAAGAAGATTATCTTCTGACATCACCGCTAGAGTACACCAATGAACCCTATGCAATAGCCAAGATTGCGGGTATAAAGCTCTGTGAGAGCTTCAACCTACAATATGGAACTAACTTCATCTCTATAATGCCCACAAATCTATATGGACCAAATGACAACTTTGACTTAGAGAATAGTCATGTACTCCCTGCTCTAATCAGGAAGATATTTCTTGCTAAATGCCTCCACGACAACAGTTGGAGCACGCTTAGCAAAGATATAACCAAAAGACCTATTGATGGGTTAAATGAAAAATCTGACATTGACACTATTATACGTGTCCTTGGTCAATATGGCATCGCATCAAGTCATGTGGAACTATGGGGTTCAGGAAAACCGATGAGAGAGTTCTTATGGAGTGAAGATATGGCCGAAGCCTCAGTCTTTATTATGGAAAATGTAAACTTTCATGACCTCACCAACGGTAAGAAAGAGATAAGAAATTGTCACATTAATATTGGCACAGGCAAAGAGGTAAGCATAAAGAGTCTTGCATGCTCTATTGCAGAGGTCATTGGATATGATGGTAACATTAAGTTCGACTCTAACAAACCTGACGGCACAATGAGAAAACTAACCGATGTGTCAAAGCTAAATGCTTTGGGATGGCAGAACAGAATCGAAATTGATGTAGGAATAAATCTACTATACAAGTGGTACTTAGAGGATATACACAAAGCATAGATTTTGGTTCACACGCAGTATTATATAAGACGCAGTATTTTTTAAATTTTACGTACTTGAATGAATTATAATGAAAATGCGCTTTTGGTATCGACATAAGGATTATACACAGATTAAAATTATTAACTCGTAAAAATTCAAGATATGACACAATTATTATTTTTAGACATAATGACCGTACTAAAGTACGCTGCATTATTTATTGTGCTTTTTATTGCAGAAATAGTTTACTTGAGAATAGCAGTCAAACTCAACATCTCTGACGTACCAAACGGTCGGAGCTCACACAAAACCGTAACTGTAATCGGAGGTGGTATTATTTTCTGGTTATCAATGGTATTGGCATCTCTCTATTTTGCCGGTCCTCAAAAAATATTTTTGATAATAGGCATAACACTAATTGCAATAGTTAGCTTTTGGGATGATGTAGTAAGACTTAAAGCACTCACAAGGATGATTGTTCACTTCATATCCACAACGTTTGCATTCATGGCACTTGGAATATTCAATACACTTCCATTATGGGGTATTATTCTTTCGTATATAATGTTTGTTGCTATAGTTAACATCTTTAACTTCATGGATGGAATTAATGGAATTACGGGACTATACAATATTGCAGTGCTTGGCTCTTTGCAATATGTAAACTTGTATGTTGTCAGCTTTATTTCTCCTGAATTAATTTGGTTCCCGATTATCGCATCATTCATATTTCTTTTCTACAATTTCAGAGCCAAAGCACGTTGTTTTGCAGGAGACGTAGGAAGTATAAGTATTGGATTTTGGATCGCAACTCTTTTACTGGCTCTAATCCTAAAAACAGGAAGTCTAATATGGCTTGGCTTTTTGATGGTATATGGGATTGACAGTATTCTTACCATTTTGCATCGTATTTATCTGGGAGAAAACATAACAATAGCCCACCGCATACATCTTTGTCAAATTATGGTCAATGAAATGGGAATGTCACACAGGCTTGTTTCATTGTGTTACTTTTTGCTTCAAGTATTAATTTCCACATTATTAATAGCATTTTATTCAAATGCAGGATGGCAAGTATTTGCAATCACACTAATTCTTTTGGTCTCACTTTATTTTATAAAATTCAAACTTATGAAAGAGTTTGGCTTAAGAGTAAAAAGAGGAGACTCACTATTAAATAAAATGTTGCAACCCACTTTCCAAGATAGTAAAGAAACAATTGTACAGTAAAATAAAGGAATGACATAATTAAAATGGGATTAGGTAAAAGCAACGTGTTCTTTGTCACTCCCAGATTTAAATAAATAATTACAAACGCTAACACACCAATTACATGTCTATAAATAATAATATAAATACTGTAAGTGTAATGGGATATAACGTGTTAAATGATGACCTTAGTAAGGTATCGTTTAATGACAAAACTCTTGTTAACACTATTAGCCCCAATTCATATGGTATTGCCACAAAAGATAACGATTTTAAAGAAGCCCTGCAAAACTCCGGTGTACTGACTCTGGATGGAGAGTACTTTGGTTTGGCTGCAGTACTATTAAAAGGCAAAGTACTAAAAAAACAACAGGGACTTGACAACTTTAGGTGTTTTATGAATAAAGCTAATGAGATATCAGGGCGTGTGTTTTTCCTAGGTTCCAGTGATAAGGTTTTAGACTTAATAAGAGAAAGAGCAGCAATTGATTATCCTAATATAACCGTAGCCACCTATTCACCTCCCTACAAAGTAGAATTTTCAGAAGAAGACAGCCAGGGAATGATAGACGCAATAAATGCATTTGAGCCCCATCTGCTATGTGTTGGTATGACTGCTCCAAAACAAGAGAAATGGGCTCACAAACATTTTGACATGATTAACGCATCGGTAACTATAACAATCGGTCAGGTTTTTGACTGGTATGCAGGAACTATGGAGGAACCCAATCCAATATGGGCAAAGCTACATCTGTTGTGGTTGATAAGAACGATTAAGCGTCCTGAAATACTGAAGAGATACCCTATGGTATTCTTGTTTTTTGGACATTTAGTATTAAATATTTTAAGAATTAGAAAAGACTAGGAGTATGATTAAACTTGGGATTATTGGAGCAGGACGAATGGGAATTACCCATTACTCCATTATTAACAGCAGTCCGGACGTCGAAATAACAGCAGTAGCCGATCCTTCAGGATTAATACTGACTATGATTGATAAGTATTTGCCTGTGAAGACATTTAAGGATTACAACGATATGTTTGAAAAAGCACAAATAGATGCTGTATTGGTTTGCACTCCACCTGTGCTTCACTATATCATTACAAAAAAAGCAATTGAAATGGGTATACATGTCTTTGTGGAAAAACCTTTCACAACAAAATTCAATCAGGCATCTGAACTGGCACAACTATGCGCCAATACAAATCTGACAAATCAGGTAGGCTATGTTAACCGTTTTAATCAAGTTTTCATAAAGGCTCAGGAATTTATAAATGAAGGATTAATTGGCAAAGTAATCAGATTCAAGTCTGAAATGTTTAGCAGTACGCTCACAAAATCTGAAAATAGTTCCAACTGGCGAGCCACACGTGAGGGCGGAGGTGGAGTTCTCTTTGAAATGGCATCGCATGCCATCAATCTGGTTAACTTCCTGGTAGGCGTACCAGACAAAGTTGTGGGTTCTGCTCTAAACAGCATTCATTCGAAAGAAGTGGAAGACACAGCATCTACAACTTTTCTGTATAACAACGGTATAATCGGCACTCTATATGTAAATTGGTGCGACACAAGTTATCGTAAGCCTACAAACAAGATTGAGATATTTGGCTTAGGTGGCAGGATTTTAGCCGATCAACATTCATTAAAAATCTTCTTAAATGAGCCAAACGAAAAACACAAACTCCGAAAAGGCTGGAATACACTATATATTACCGATATTTTTAAACCTGTGCCATTTTATGTGAGAGGTAATGAATTCACAAGCCAACTATATCATTTTGTTGATTCAATATTGGGAAAAACAGAGAAGAACATATGCTCATTCAGCGATGGAGCAGACACATTAGAGATTATTGAAAGTATAATAAAAGATTACGAAACAAATTCACAATTGAAGTATGAAGAAAATAGATAACATAGTTTTTGGAGATAATCAATTTTTCGGGATAAATCATATGTCACAAGAAAAAGCTCAACAGCTTGCCGAGAGATTTTTTGATATAGAAAACATCTTCAAAGTATATCAAATTGCCTTTGATAGTGGCGTACAAGCTATAATGCTCAACAGTAACGAACGCGCAGGCGCAATTTGCGATTATTTCCGTAAAAACAAGAGCAAATATGGCCATATAAACTGGTATCCTTCCATCCCCTATCCACACAAATATGCAAATCTGGTTGCCGAAAAAGGAATTATGCCAGCTATAAATGACACTCTTTTTAAAAATCAATCAGCTGCAAGTGTGCTGGGTATGATGGCAAAAGGTGGTATGGCAGTATTGGGCAAAGATGCAATCAAAATAATGCAAATGCTTATAGATGTTGAAATGAAATTATTCAAAGGATTAAATATAAATGTGATTTTCTTGCAAAACATTATAACTGACCTCATACTGGGCTACGGCATCAAAGAGATATTCAGCGAGTATTGCGATTATATACGAAAGAAGTACAAAGCTACTCCAGGACTTATCACACAGAATCTCCCATATCTTATCAATAAACTAAAAGAATGGAATATAAAAGAAGTAGTTATATGCACATCTTTTAATAAGATAGGTTATCTGATGTCTCCAGACGTAAACAGTTACATTGAAACGATTGACAACAACAACCCAAAGGATTACCAAATCATGGGTATGTCAACCCTTGCATCGGGGGCCATACCTGCAGATGAGGCTTATGAATTCATCAATAATCAAAACATTCAGTCTGTTGTATTTGGAGCTTCAAGTAAAGCTCATATACAGGAAACGGTAAAACTGATAAATATATAATATCAACACCTATAAGATAGACTCATTTATTGGAGTAAAATTTATACACTTTAAATAATACAAGACGCCCGCGGTGAATAAATTAAAACGTATGGACCAATATTTTGTCCCACAAATTCTATTCTCCGATTGCTATCTAAGCTTATCTTTCGGAAGTTGTAATATTTTTAAATCCAAAAGCTCCAACTATGGTGCCTTTGTACACTTTTGACATGATGTAATAAACATTTCTGAACTTAAGGTTTTCAAACCAAGCTCTTTACTGGGCTAAATCAAAATTTAAAGTTACTGTCAAATACTTAATCTCGTAATTATTCAACCAAAACCAACTTTTGCGTAAAGCATTGTCGTTAAAAACAACAAACTCTATATCTTTGCCACTCATTCATTATAATTCTAACTCTTTCTAAATTAATCATAGCATTCGTCTAAGCTGAACTTCGTTTTCATTTAAATCACATTCATATTCAAAGCCAAATCTTTTTGACGTTTTTATACTCGCCTTGTTTATTTTCAAATATATAGCATATATGGACTCTAGCTTGATTTGCTTTCCATAATCAATAAGGTATTCAGCAGTTTGAGCTCCAATAGTTTTTCCCCAGAATTCTTTTTCACCAATATAAGCCCACATTTCGGCATCAATGCCGTTAATCTTTTTGAGACCGCACACGCCAACAATCTGATCTTTATAAACTATAGATCTTATGAAATAGTCTGTTCTGGTTTTCAAAGATTCGTACCAGGCACGTTGCGATTCTTTGTCGAAATCCGGAGTGTTGGTTAATTCCTTAATCTGTGGGTCGTTAAGCCAAAGCCATGATTTTTCAAGTGCCTCCTCAGTGTATTCCTTGAATTCTACTTCAATGATTTTCCTGTAATTCATAATATATATATTTTATTTTTGGCAGCATCAAAGCTGCCAATAGGGTTTAAAATCAGAACAAGTGCGTCCAAAGTATCAAAAAAGTTAAATATAAACTTAATACGCCACTATCTCTATTTATAAATTACTAACATTTAAGAAGAGTAAATGTTCATAATATTGAAAATATAACAACAGGAAAAACTTCAATAATAATGATAGTCTGGTCAATCCCTAAAAAAATATTCACCCAAGACATTAATCTTTGAGTATTGAGAAAGCTCCTCTTGTGTGAGCTGTCTTGTCCAGGTAACTCTTTGAGTTATGTCGGCACCATCACCTATGTTATTGTATTCAAGGTATTGTGCTGTTTTTTCATTAGCCTCATTCCTCCAGTTGTCCCAGCCTGCGGGTCTGATTACGCTACTTAGTTCGCACTCAATAAAAGCAACGTGGGCATAAGGACGCCACGGTCTGCCCAGATAGAATGAGTCGGAATCGTCACCGGATATTTTGCAGTTTTGAAACACATAGCCATACGGCTGTCCTTCGGGTGTGGAGGCTGCTGTTATATATCCGTTTTGCTTGCAGTATATATCACATTCTTCAAAATAGGCAGTGGATGCACCGAAGATAAAATCAACCGTACCCTCGATGTAGCAGTTATCATAATACTGTTTGCTGCCGGGCTTGTGTGTATAAAGAGTATCCTGAAATCCCAGGAAGCGGCAATTTATAAACTGTGCCTCATCGCTTCTCACTATCGCCGCCACGGCCTGCCCCACAGGTCCTGCAGCATTTTGGAAGGTGATGTTTTCGGCCGTAAATCTGTTTGGAGTTATATATATCGATGCTGAACCTGATGTGCCCAACTCACCGCCTATAGCGACCTGTTTTGAAGCATAATTGTTGTAAGAAATGATTGTTTTGAATTTATCTTCTCCAACTAAGAACAGGTCTTGTTTAGTTTCGGGTATCACTATCTTTTCATGATAAAAGCCATTGCGAATAAATATTCTGGTAGGTTGCTTTCTGAAGTCGGGAACTGCATCAATTGCATCCTGAACTCTAAGATAATCGCCACTGCCATCTTGAGCCACTACAATATCATACTCATCTGTCTTGACATCAGTTTTGTCATTAAACACATTATTCAGAAAGTTGACTGCTACACCCACAGCAGTCAAGTGCCAGGGATGGAAATGCCAGAAAGTGTGAGGACTGCTTTCAAACTCATGAATATAGGAATAGATACCCAGACTGTCGAGTTTTTGTATATGCTCTTCCCTTCCGTTGTGAAAGCGTGGTATAGAACTATTTATAAAGCACATTGGCGCAGAGTTTTCGTTCACCCAAAACAGTGAAGAGGCATCTTTCCAAACCTCAGCCCTGTCCGAATATGTACCCCCAAGCCAAACAGCATCAACAGGTAAGCTTTTACCCTCTTGTTTGGCAAGCTCGGCACGGTCAATTGACTCAGGATGAACAAAGGTTGTTATGCCATCAATATTAACAACAGCCTTGATGTGACCGTCAATATTTTTTGTGCCAATCAGTCCGGCCAGATGTCCACCTGCCGAACCACCGGCAACAGCAAGTTTTGTTGCATCAATGCCATAGTTATTTGAATTATTGACAATCCACGACACAGCATCATTCAAGTCGTCAACTGCTGCGGGATAGAGTGCTTCCGGTATCAAACGATACTCCACAGTAGCAGTTACAAATCCCTTTTTAGCAAGATTTATTCCCAATGCCTTTTGCATATCAGGGGTGCCCGAATTCCAGCCACCCCCATGAATCATCAAAACAACAGGGTACGTGTGCTTATCATCAGGTCGATATATCGACAATGTAAGCTCTCTGCTCCCTGATAGTTTTTTATATGCAATACTCTCATACGATAATAAACCCTTTGGCAGCACTGTATCAACAACACTAATTATTGGAAAAAACTTTTTTTCTTTCAAAAATGTCCCACTGACGGTGTAGCTGGTATCTCTCGGCACACCATCAATGATTACCTTTTGTGAAAAAAGGGGTAATGATGATAGTGCAATGATAAAAAATGCTATTGTTGTAAGAATATTTTTCTTCATATTTATATTATTTATCTACTCTAAACCAATCGATAGACATCATACCTCCATCATTGTTGCTAACGGGACGAGTACAATAAAAACCAACCTTTGCTCCAATCCATTTACCTTCTCTGGCAACGAATTCTTTTCCTAAGTTTTTGAACTTCTTTCCGTCGGTGCTATAGCTAAACTGACATTTGGAGTCAGGATTTACCTTAACTCTAACATATAAGGTTGACTCGGCAAGGTTCACACTCTCATTAACCACCTCTTTGCCACCTCTGTCAGCCTTTTTACATTCAACCTGGCTAAGTGTGAATCCATTATCAGTGCTTTCAAACACCAGTGAACCATAATCCATACCCATCACAACAAAACCAGCTTTCTCACCCTTGATTGCCGATGAAGGCTTAAATGTGAACTTACTTGTTGCTGTAAACTTGTTTGAAGGAAACTTTTGCATCAATAAGTTGGGAACATCCCATAAGCTAACATAGTCATCAGCTGTTGGAACAGAATATAGATGCAGCAACTTATTGTTAGTGTCCAGATAATGCCACCAGTCCATAGGATTTGAGTGCCACTGCCATTGCAAGCCAAGAGTCTCAGAATCAAATTCATCACTATCAGCAGGTGTCATTATTGGAGATGTAACACCTGTATTAGGTTTTTTATAAACCATCACAGGCTCACCGGTTCCGGTATTATTTTTATCAACACCCATCACAGGCCAATCGCCATTCCATTTCATAGGTTGCAGATGTACAATTCTCCCCACTGTGCCCACATCCTGAAAGTGATAGAACCAGTCTTCTCCTTGCGGAGTGTCAACCCATGCCCCCTGGTGAGGACCGTTGATTTCGGTATCACCCTGTGCCATTACGACTTTACGCTCATAGGGACCATAAATATCTTTTGAACGCAACACCACTTGCCAGCCGGTAGAAACCCCGCCAGCAGGTGCAAAGATGTAGTAGTATCCATTTCGTTTATGAAACTTTGGTCCTTCGATGGTTGGGTCAATATTGTGTCCGTCATATATAATTCTGCTTGGGGTTATTACTTTTGTTCCCTCAGCATTCATCTCAGCAATTGTCAAAACGCTCTTGATTCCTGCACGACTGCCAGCATAAGCATGAACTAAATATGCTTTTCCATCTTCATCCCAAAAAGGACATGAGTCTATAAGTCCCTTCCCTTCTTTCACCAATACAGGTTTTTCCCATTTTCCGGCAGGGTCTTTTGCTTTAACCATGAATATTCCAAAGTCGGGGTCGCCATAATAAATATAAAACTCATCGTTGTGATAACGAATAGCAGGTGCCCATACGCCATTGCCATGTTGTGCTTTGGAAAAATGATCATACGGTTCGAGTCTGTCAATTGCGTGTCCAATCAGTTTCCAGTTTATCATATCTGTGGAATGTAGGATAGGTAAGCCGGGGACACAATTGAAGCTTGATGCTGTCATATAATAATCGTTTCCTACACGACAAACATCCGGGTCTGAGTAGTCTGCAAACAAAACAGGATTCTTGTATGTGCCGTTGCCTAAGTCACTGGACCATGCTTTGGAAACGAAGTTTTGTGCAGATATGTTAGTAATATTAAAGAATAGAAATAAAGTAAAAACTACTCTGATAAGAAATATGTTTTGTTTCATTTTATAATTGATTTTCTATTTTGGTTTTCTATTAATTCATTTAAGAACACCTCTATATTGTCATAAGCAGTACTCAAATGACGACCATTTGCATCGTCTACATTAGGATCTAATCCTTTTTTTATTTCCCATTCATCCGGCATTCCATCATTGTCTGTGTCTTTGGGTGCATCATACGACGATAAAACAGGCCACGGACTCCATTCTCCCGATGCATTATTTGGTTTTAAGTCGTTTTGGCTGTCAATAATTCCTTTTTTGGGATATGGTGAAACATTTAGCGGACTTAATCCAGTAAAGACAGGGTTATCCTCTCTTGCCTCGTTCACCAATCTCACATCTATTTCGTCACGATTCAAACTGCTTCCCGCAAAATTCAACACTTTCTCATAAGCTTCGGTTGGAGTATATGTTTTGACTTCCCCAATTTTGATTTCTGAATTAAGAATCACATCATTCAGTCCAACGCCAGGTGCATTATTTGAAAAAGAAGAGTGAATATTTATTCCTTTCTGATTATTATTTGTCACATTTGAGTTCCCTTCAACATAGTTGTTTTGCACATATACTTTACCATATGTACCTTTAGGTTGATTATTCTCTCCTCCATCTGCATAAAGCTGTATCAATCTGTTTCGATTTTGCGAATCCGGACCAGGTTTGTAATAGTTTCCTACTATATTATAGTAACCACCTTCAGCACCATAAACATTGTTAGCACCCCAGTTGTAAAGAACATTATTCCGAAAATCCACTTTTTCATTTTCGGAATATCCTGAATAACGACTTCCACAAAATCTGGGTGTCCGACTGTCATGATGTATCAGCAGATTGTATAGGAAGGAAGCCTGTACACCTCCCCATATTCCTCCATATCCATGTGCGCCTTTTGTATGTCCCGATAATCTCAAACTTTCAGACAGGATACACCACTGCACTGTGAAGTTTTTATTATCATAAAATGAAGAGCATTCGTCAGTTGACCAACTAACAGAACAATGATCAATAATGATATTCTTTTGGTTTCTGCCTCCAAGAGCATCTGCTCCGTCAGCACCAACAAGTACTCCTTCTTCATCTCCCATCCTGAAACGCATATATCTGATGATTACATTACTTGCCTTCACCTCCACAGGATATCCGGCCAATGTAATACCTCCTCTCGAGGCAGATTGCCCGGCAATGGTGATATCGTCATTTTTAATTTCAAGTTTAGATTTTAAATAAATAGTTCCGGATGTTTCAAATATCACAATGCGCGCTCCTTGCTGATTAATGGCACATCTTAATGTACCCGGCTGACCGTTATCTTCAAGTGATGTAACCTTAATCACTTTTCCTCCGCGCCCTCCGGTTGTTAACATTCCTCCACCATAAGCTCCGGGAAAAGCATAGGATATTTCTTCTACAGGATTTGGATATTCATGTTTCTCGTCTGTTATCGGTTTATCGGGTTCAATAGGTTTGCCCGACTCATCTATAATCGGATCCTTGCTACATGCTGAGATCACAATAATTATGACAACAACCGATAGTATTTTTCTTGACATAGACATCTCAATCAATATTTTATCATTTTAATCTAAATTCCATCACAGTTGGGTTAAATTTTGCAGGTAATCAGTTCGTAAAATTCACCTATCACATTTTGTAGAGTTACTTGTTTTGCTTCAACTTCATTCATTTCTCTCATCCACTGCACTCGTTTCGAAGTATCGCTACCTTCGCCCATATTGTTGTACTCAAAATATCTTGCTGTTTTCTCGTTTTCTATCTTACCCCAATTGTGCCATCCTGATGGATTGATCTCTCCGGGAAGTTCACAATTCATAAATACAGTCATGCCATAAGCACGCCATGGTCGTCCAAGATATAAGGAAGTAACACTATCGGCAACTTCAACTTTACATTTGTTGAAAACGTAACCAAAAGCCACATCTTCAGGTGTACTTGCAGCTGTAATATATGAGTTTTTCTTAGCATATAGCAGACAGTTTTCGAACCATGCAGTCGCTGAACCAAAGATAAAATCTGTAGAGCCTTCTATATAGCAATCCTGAAAATATAGCCGTCGCCCTTTTCCACCAGTATAAACGGTGTCTTGATTACCCAAGATATTGCAATTTACGACGATAATTTTATCACCCTCTGTGTGTAATGCTACTGCTTGTCCAACTTCCGATGCATTATTTTCTATCGTAAGATTTTCTACCGTTATATTGCTTCCCCTCACTTGCAATGTGTAAGTTTTGAAGGTACCCATGTTGTTTATATTGGCGTGATCATTATTTGAAATTATGGTATTATCTTTATCTCTTCCAATTAATTTAACATCAATAAGATGATCCGGCACAACTACCTTTTCATAATACGTACCTTCTTCAATAAATATCTCTGTAATCCAATCAGGATCGAACGCTCTAACTGCATCCACTGCTTCACGGATGGTTTTGAAATCTCCGTTTCCAGATTTATCAACTACTAAGCGTTTGGTGGGTTTTTCTCCGGATTCGGCATCCACCATCAAATGAGAAACAAGGCTGTTGAGATAAACTTCAAGTAGTGAATAACCCTCTTCATTAATATCATTTGCATCTTTGCCAGGATAATTCTTCTCTAACCAACCATCAGGAATACCATCTGAATCGGAATCAAGAATACCGTTGTATGTTTTATATTCCTGCCATCCGCCAACATCACTTTGGCTGTCAATAAGCCCGTTCATGCTTCCTGCAGAACCTTTGAAGGTATATGTGCCATTTTTTACGTTTTCAACAATACGGATATCGTGACTGTCCCTTACCAATGAACTACCACCAATTGCCAACACCTTTTCGTATGCATCTTGTGCATCATCAATTTTAATGTCTGTTAAGGGAAAATTATCTTTTGATAAAATGTCACCCAACTTAACTCCCGGAGCAAATTTTCCGAATGAGTTGCCCATCTTGACTCCTTTTGTATTGTCGGCGGTCACTTCGGGGCTTCCTTCCATATAATTTCCTGCTATATAGAATTTGCCATATACTCCGGATGATTGGTTATTTTCACCATTGTCGGCATAAGGATTGATTATACGACTCTTTGAGTTCTTGTGTGTTGCGGGACCGGGTTTATAGTAGTTGCTGATAATGTTATAGCTACCGCCTTCAGCGGCATAGGCGCTGTTCATACCCCAGTTGTAAATAACGTTGTTCACAAAATCCACTTTCTCCAACTCAGGTTGGTTGGTGTACCGACTTCCGCAGAAGCGAGGGTTTCTGCTATCGTTGTGAGCAAACAGGTTGTGGTGAAAAGTAGCATTCTGTCCTCCCCAAATTCCTCCGTATCCGTGACGACCTTTAAGGTGTGCAGAATTTCTCAGACTCTCAGTTATGAAACACCACTGCATTGTGAAGTTTTTATTATCGTAGAACGAGGACACCTCATCTAAACTCCAACTCATGCTGCAATGGTCGATAATAATGCTTTTGTTGTTATTACCTGAAAAAGCATCAACAGGCTGTTTCATCTTATCGCCTAACCTGAATCGAAGGAAGCGGACAATAACATTGTCGGCACGAATAGAAGTTTCGTATCCACTGATACAAATTCCATCGCCGGGTGCTGACTGTCCTGCAATTGTGAGGTTACCATATTTTATTTTAAGGGGACTTTCAAGCTCTATCAGTCCCGAAACTTTAAATAATATGGTTCTTGCCTCTTTCTGGTTTACAGCCCATCGTAATGTTCCCGGTTCACCATTATCTTTCAAAGATGTAACATATAGGACCTTACCACCTCTGCCACCTGAAGCGTATTTTCCCCCACCCTCAGCTCCCGGGAAAGCGGGTGTCTGTGGATAAGCCTGGGCAACGACAAAGGATAGGACGATTGTTAATATGATTACAGATACTTTGCAGTTCATTACGTGATTTGTTTTAGAATAATTATCTGTCCAGCAACAAGCTTACCATAATAAAAGGAGACAGAGCTTTGGGGTCATTATCCCTGACAGGTTCTGAGATATAGTACTCAAAACTACCATCACGGTAATTTTTCTCTCCGCCCAAACCTGCCACAGAACAGCCATCTGTGACAGAGATAGTTCCGTCATTATCTTCTCTTATAAATTGGGTTAAGAATTTATCATACGTATTAATGCCTTTTTCCAAATATTCATCCGAAAGATATCCGTTTTGTCCTCCTTTGACCCATGTGTAGATAAACATGATAGAGCCTGAAGATTCCAGATAATTGCCCTCACGACTTCCCTGATCTGTAACCTGATACCACATACCCGACTCCTGATCCTGATACTTTTCTATATTAGCGGAAAGTTCATTTAAAATTTGGATAAGCTCGTTTCTTCTTGCATGGTCATTTGGAAGGAAATCCAGCACATCGACCAATGCCATCATGTACCAGCCTATGCTCCGTGACCAAAAGTTAGGGGAAAGTCCGGTTTCGGGATCAGCCCAGCGCTGTTCACGACTTTCGTCCCATCCGTGATACAGCAAGCCTGTCTTTTCATCAAGCAAATCCTCATAGGCGGTAGTCAGCTGAAGTACTACCTCATCAAATAATTCCGGGTAATCAAAAGTTGCTCCATATTCTGCAAGAAATGGTCCTGCCATATACAATCCATCCAGCCAAACCTGATGGGGATATATCTTCTTGTGCCAAAACCCGCCATTAGAAATACGAGGATGGGTATCCATTTGACTTGCAAGCAAATCCAATGCTTTCTTATATTTTAAATTTCCTGTCTCTGCATAAATCGGGAACAACATTTTACCGGAATTAAGTCTGTCAATATTATACTCTTCCAGCTTATAGGTTTTTATGGTGCCATCTTCATTTACCATTGTGTCAGCATAGCTTACTGCGTAATCGTAGTATTTTTGAATACCAGTCTTTTCCCAAACATCGTAGATCGCCCCCAATTCCAAGCCATGACAATAGTTCCATTTTAGCTTGTCTGAAAAATCTACCATCCAGCTTTCAGGATTACGAATCATTTCTGAATCAGCCATCCGCTGATAATATTTATTTGTTTTATTCTCACTCTCGCATCCTATAAACATAAATAAGAGAACAAGAGGCAAGTAGCTTATTGTTTTCATCATCTTACTATTTAATTAATTTCGTAAGTTCTTCAATTTCCTGCTTTTCTGCGTCTTCAAGAAATAGTTTTGCAACCGTAGAGGCTCCAAGTTCATTAAAGTGTGTGTCATCATTTATTCCTCTGGGATATATTCTGCTCACACCTGCAGGAAGTTTATGAAAGACCTTTTTCGATTCTTCAACTCCCAAACCCTGAAGCCAATTTGAAGTTATAGCTTCAAGATCAACCAAAGGAACGTTTTCCTGAATGGCAACAGATCTGATAATTTCAGGATATTCATCATGTGTTGCAACCAGGTTTCCTTGTTCATCAAACTTTCTGCGTGCTACAGAAGTGCATAAAACAGGAAGTGCGCCTTTAGCTTTAACTTCATTGACGAAAGCCACAAAATTCAGTCTGAACTGTGCAGGCACAGTATAACTTTGTTTGGTAGGAACTTCATCGTTATGACCGAATTGAAGGATGACAATGTCACCCTTTTCGGTATTATTTATCAACTCAGTCCACAAGCCTTCCTCAACAAATGTGCGAGAACTACGCCCATTACGGGCATAATTGACAACAGTGACATCATCTCTTAAATATTCGGGAAGCAATTGACCCCAGCCTCTTTCAAGAAAGGGTTCTTTTACTTTTTCACCACTGACGGTGTCAGTCACCTCTTTATATAAAGATTTGTCTGACATTGTTGAATCACCGGCCATCAGTACCTTAACCGGGCTTGAAGCAAAGGCTGAAAAGAAAAATAGTGTAAGACTAAGAAAGATAAATGTCTGTTTCATCCTGTTATTTTATTGTTATCTGATTTATATCAACATTATCTGAAATTACTACGCTGCTTTTATCAAAACCATCCAATGTTATGTTTGAGGTTTTTGAACCTTTAATTGCAACTGCTTCATTTCTATTGTTTACATCTGATGCCAGCTTCTCACCTTTGAAGTTATTAACGTTAGTGAATAAGAATGCAGGACCCTTTTGGGGAATCACTGTTACATTTTTAAAATTGATATTTGTTGATTCTGCAAGTTCTGCACCATACTCAGACGTTACGAATGCATTCTCAACGTTGATGTTATCAATATTCATTTCAGGCAAACCATTAAAATACATTGCCCTTCTTACGTTTCTTGCAACGATGTTTTTCACAAAGATATCCTTAAATTGAGGAGTTTTCTCATTTACAGGAAATATAATTTCATCCGAGGGCGTTACATCTCCGTCTTCCAACGACTCAGAGGCTGATTTACCGCCATAGTATAAGTCAAACAGGAAAGACTCTGTAGCTATGTTAAACATGTATATATCTGAGATATGTATATTCTCAACAACTCCTCCCCTGTCTCGATTACTTTTGAAACGGAGTCCAACATCTGTTCCCAAAAACTGACAATTGCTTACTAATATATTTTTCACTCCCCCTGACATCTCGCTACCTACAACGAAGCCTCCATGACCCTGAAAGACTTTACAGTTGTCAACAATGACATTCTCTGTTGGAATTCCGCGATTTCGTCCGTCTTCATCTTTACCTGATTTAATACAGATACCATCGTCACCAACATCAAACTTACTGTTAACTACAATTGAGTTTAAGCATGATTCCAAATCAAGCCCATCGCCATTTTGCGAATAACCGGGATTACGAATAAAAACACCGTCAAGGATTACATTCTCGCACATCAGTGGGTGAACATTCCACGCAGGTGAGTTTTCGAATAACACACCGTTTAGAAATACATTCTTGCATTCAATGAAGCTTACCATGACAGGGCGGAGAAAATCCTTTACCTCTAACCACTCTTCTTCTGTGAGTTCTTTATCAGGCACGTTCATTCCGCTCATCTCCTGTCCTTTTAGAGAGCTTTCTGACGGATACCAAATATTATCTTTTACAATTCCACCGGAATTGACAACTTTCTTCCAATGATTTTCCGCCACTTTCCCTTTTTTCAAAGGTCTCCATGCTTCACCAGACCCATTAATTGATCCCTCGCCTGTAATTGCAATGTTTTCAAGATTTCTACCTGATATTGGAGATTGACAACGTCTGGTATCTAATCCTTCAAATGAAGTTTCAACCAGCGGATACAAATCAAAATCAGGTGAGAATAAAATTAATGCACTCTTTTCCAAATGCAGATTGATATTAGAACGAAACACAATAGGGCCGGTAAACCAAACGCCTTTTGGAACTATCAGTGTGCCTCCTCCTTTTTCAGAAAGTGCAACCATTGCTTTCTCAAAAGCATCTGTATTTAGAGTTATACCATCCGGAACTCCTCCAAAATCCAGTATGTTTATTGTCCTGTCAGGAAATTGCGGTACATCTATCTGTGGCATCTCAAAAGGCAGGTTATCATATAAATAAGCATATTTATATTCTCCTGTGTCCTTTACATTGGCATTGCAGGAAATCAGCACAATACCAATCAATAAAAATAATGGTAGTATTCTTCTGTTCATTAAATTTATATATTATACTTTTTATTAATTCAAATTCTTTTTAATCCAATCCATGATGTAGCGCCTTGTCGTCTTTGAAATCCAATGCTCATTAACGGGTGTTATCAAAGCCTCTTTCTCTGTATCCAGAATATTATAAACAACATAGCTGGTTGTTGGAGGACAAACATTGTCGTTATATCCCCAAGTCATAAAAACCGGAACTTTAATGTGTCGTGCAAAATTAACTACATCATAATATTCTAACGTTTTTAATTTTTCGGGTGTATCCATTCCTGTAAACTTCGTAAACAAGTGAGGATAGCCTCCTGCGCGATTAGCTTTATATCCTGCCATATCACTCAAAGCCGGATGATTTGCAGAACAAGCTGTAACTCTAGAATCGAGTCCGGCTGTAACCAAGGCCAATGCACCACCCTGACTACCTCCTTGTGCTATGAGATTCTTTCCATCCCATTTTTCTATTGTAGTAAGATAGTCCAATGCTCTAATACATGAAAGATATACTTTCTTCATATAATATGAATCACGACTATCCAAGCCATTTACCAAATAACTATTGTTTCCATTACCAAAGGCGCGACTTATTTCCGAATAGGTTTCAGCATCCAAGTCAGGTCTGATTCCATGAATCTCCATATCAAAACGGATTATACCATTTTCTGCAAAGAAAATATCTTTTAGAGGATTCATTGGCTTTATGCCTGCACCTGGTGGTGAAAATACAACCGGGAATTTACCCTCCTTCTTAGGTACGGTTAAATAGCCATAAACATACTGACCTTTCTTATAAGCCTGAATCTTTACAAGAAAACAGTCAACCAGATCAGATGAATATTCAGGGACAAATGTCTCTGTTACTTCAACGGGGCATTTTGCAGCTTCAGCTTTTGCATTGTCCCAAAAGTCAACAAAATCAGAAGGGTACTGTGTGAATGGCTCCAACTTCTCAGGTTCAAAACCCACAGTAATGTGATGAGAATAGATTTCTCCATCAAGCCTAACCTGTAATCTGCAATCTTTGAAACCGGGGACACTCATAGATCCCAGTGAAATAATAGCCTTTCCTTCTTCAAGAACTACAGTGCCGCTTTTCTCAGCCGACATTAATTCAGGACCAAATTCATACTCAACAATAACATCTTCCTGTAAAACCCCATATTTATAAAACGCCACATTTATCTCAGCATCCTGCCCCATTGTATAAAGCCAATCTTTACTATCTGGTGTCACAACCCATAACACATCACTCTGATGAGGATAGTTTTGAGCTGTTATACCAAATAAATGAGTTACTAAAAATAGTATTATAACTGATTTGCGCATTGTTTTAATATAAAAAGAAAGTTCTTAGATTAGAAAAGTGGATTGAAGCTGCAATATAGTTTAATAATACACTCTCAGTTTAGATAAACCGAGAGTGTATGAATTTTCTTTATTATCGCCAACGTGGATCACCAATCCCCAGTGAAATCACATCAACATTTTTCACACTAAAGTTACCAGATGCGGGATTTTCAAATTCCGGATCAAAAGAAAGTCCACTTTCATCAAAAAACTTGGAACTTGTACTTCCTCCCGGCAAATAATTAGGTGCTTCAAAATAGTTATTATTAGCGAAATCAGGTATTCCAGTTGAGGCTTGATTTGTAAATATACCATCAGATGATGCAACAATATTATTGGTGAAGGAAATTTCGTTCCCTGCAAAGCGAACATATAGCAGTCGTCTGCTGGAACCGGTACATACATTGTAGAATGTATTTTTGTCAACTTTAATTTGAGGTACAACACCTGGGAAATTGGCCGAAGCATTATCGTATCTTATCAAATCACGCTGAATAGCACTATTGTAGATGGTGCTGTTTGACAGTGTAATCACTTTGATTGCACCAGATCTGCTATCCATGAAGTCTCCGCCTGAACATTCAATATCATACATCAAACTGTTATTGATTGTAATAGATTCAACCAAAGCTGCCACATTGAGATAATAAAGCCCTTTGACATGATTCCTTATCTCGCAACTCTCCACTACAATATCTCCATATTCTGCTCCGGCAGTTCCAAATATAATTGCCTGGTTACCGTCTGTGAGACTTCCACCATCAATAATGATGTTTTCCAATTTCAGTGATGAATTCTCTTTAATCGAGATATACCCATTCAAGATAGGCTTATTAAATGGATAAACACCTTTAATTTCCACACTCTTAGTTACCTCAAACATACTTCCGTCTCCATACTCTCCCGGGAATAAAGCAAAAGCATCACCATCATTGGCGGATTCAAGCATAGCAATAAAGTCATCTTCAGGAGTTACCGGGATGGCATTACCTATATCAACAAGTGTTTTGAAAGAAACTGTTCCGCGAATCTTCTCACCATTCATTAATTTGGCAGTGTAATCGGTCTCAGCTGTCAAATCTGAAATTGTTGCAATTCCATCATTTACATCAGATGCTGTTACACTATATTTAATATCTCCGGGCTGAAGTATAATATCTGTAGCTTTCTGTCCGGCCGGCCATCTTAAAGTAACACTCGAAGATGTTATATCACCATCCTCAAACTGAAGGAGGATGTTTTCAGTGCCTGTTTTAAAGGTTACGCCCGGTGACCACTTTGACTCTGCCACACTGCTGGAAAGTGCTTTAACTCTTGCAGAATATCTTGTCGCTCCATCCAACCCCTCAACAATATAGGGCAATTGAGCTCCGGTAACGTCCGTAATTGTCAAATCAGGGGTACCTTCAAAAGCAAGGCTGTCATCAGCAAATAATTCAATGGTGTAATTTTCGGCCAGACTGTTTTTAGTCCATTGAAGTCTGACATTCACATTATTAATAACTACCGATGACAAATTAGTGGGTGAAAACAGACGGTCATATTCGATGGTTTTAATTTCATCTTGCAAATCATCTGAGCAATTTGTCATAATAAGTAGCATTCCCAGTGATAGCAGTACAGTATATATAGTTTTAAATATTCTCATAGCTTTAATCATTTTTTAATTAGATAACATTCCATTGCTCTTATCAATAAACGTTTGCCAAATTGGCCAATATTGATTCTCATCCGGATTTTTTTGATAAAGTGCATCAATCAAAGTTTCGGGAAGTTTGTCAGGGGCAATCCATGTTGTACTGCTTTCATAATTGAGCGATACTCCAACTTCATCTGTATCTCCATGATTGAGACCATAAATAACCAGAGTCTCATTATCCTCGGCTGTCTTATAATAAATTTTCTCAGGTAAATCAGCATATTCTCCTTCGCGACTTGCTAATCTCTTCATTTTATCCTTTGCTTCATCCAACTTGGTTTTTAATAAATTCCATCGGATTAAGTCAGCTTTTCTTAGAGATTCTCCGGCAAACTCAAATGCGCGTTGATCAACAATTGCATCAAAGAAAGCATCTTTACTGGTAGTTACAGTAGCTAAATATGCTGACACTTTATCTGCAGGCAGGGCTCTGTCTAAAATTGGTTTTAGATATTGAGATGCAGCTGAGGGTCCTTCAAGTTCATTTATTGCCTCTGCCGCCATTAAATAAACATCTGCCAGACGCATATATTGCCAGTTGATTCCATCGTCATTTGTAGAAGTAACTCTACGATTCATCCACTCATAACGAAGTTTACCGAAACACCATGATTTTAAAGAGCGAGGCTGTTGCTTTGCAGGATTGCCACGTCCCCATTCATATGGAACACATGTAATATCTCTTCTGATGTCTTCTACATCATAATCATAAAACAGATAAGGTAATGGGCCGTTTACACCACCCTGTGGCTGATCAGTATATTGATTGGCACTCTGATGCTTAACACCAAAAGTATAAAGAACACGTCCTCGGCCTGCTGCAAATGGAATTTCCCAAAGCGATTCTTTTCCTGCCTGTACGTTATCCTGGCACAGAAGTCGGAAGTTTTCTTCAAATGTTCCCAAAGAGTTATAACCACTATTGATAACTTCTAATGTCTTATCTCTAACCAGCTTATACATTTTTTCAACACTAAGATCCGGGTCTGTGCTTCTTCTAACTCCATCAGCTCTTTGACTATAGCCTGATGCATAGAGAGCAATTCTTGCTGTAAGACCTTTTACGAAAGCCTTATTTACACGCTCTGTAGATACAGTAATAGATGACTCATTTGGCCACGCTACCAGATTGTCAGCTTCTTCCAAATCCTCAATCAACTGTTTGTATATAATATCTCTGTCGGTACGTGACAGATACATTGACTCAGTTGAGATTGGGTCCAAGCGCAACGGCACATCACCCCATCCCTTAACAAGATCCAGGTATAGAATAGCTCTTAGTGTTAGAGCCTCTCCCAAAAGTTGTGCCATTTCAGGTGAATTTTCAACATTCCCATATTTTTTCAATCCGTCAATTGCAATATTTGCGCGTTCAATTCCTTCATAGAATTTTGCCCAGGCATTATTGTCGGTGTTCATTTGGGTGTTTGTGGGGCTTGCGTTATATCCTGTTAATGCATATTTTCCATCATCGGCAATTTGACCGGATATATTATTAATCCACTCAATATCGGAATTGATTCCGTAGTATGGAAGAAAACGCCCTCTGTAGGAGTTAGTTTCTCCAAATGACTGATGAATACCCATTACAGCTCCTTCAGCGAGTGCATACGAAGAAAACACTACCGGGCTTTCTGCTGCAGATTGAGATGGGGCATCCATATCACAAGAGACAAAGCCTATTATGATCAATGATAATATGATGCTATAAATATATTTTTTCATTTTTGTTTCATTTAAAAGTTTAGAAATTCAGATTAAGACCAAATACAAATTGTTTGCTCTTAGGATATCCTGAATAATCCACTCCGGGTGTCAGGTTTGTTTTCCTCATAGTTGACACTTCAGGGTCGTAGCCTGAGTAGTTAGTCCATAAAAAGAGATTATAACCTGTTAGATAAAATCTTAGATTTTCAATTTTCAATTTATGAGTCAAGGTTTTTGGCAAAGTATAACCGAGTGTAAGCGTATTCAGTCTAAGGAAACTTCCATCTTCAACAGCCCAGTCCGAAAGTATCATTCTGGATGTATAAGGAGACCACATTGTAGTGTTTGCATTCATTGCCTGTAGTTCCTCCGGGTTGTTGCTTATCGTGCCATCTTCTCTCAAGTTAGTCCACCTGCTACCATCTTCCATAATATCAATCATGTTTCTAAACTGATATTTACCTGTTTGGGTAAATTCTATCTTATTGGCATTATAGATATCGTTGCCGTAACTCCAGTTAAAGTTTGCAGCAATATCAAAGTCATAGATTCTACTGTTTATTGTGAATCCTCCTGTATGTAGCGGGTTAACATCACCAATAACCTCTGTGTCAGATGAATCTATGATATAATCCCCATTAAAATCCTTCAATTTCATTGCTCCCGGTCTGACAGTGCCTATAACAGCACCTGCGTCTGCAACATCTCCTTTAAGAATCCAGGCGTTTTTTGCAGCGTCATACCCTTCAAAGTCAGAAACCTCGTAACGCCCTGCTGATCTGTATCCATATATTTTACCAACTGAACCGCCTTTAGCAAGCCAATAGTCAAAGCCTATCTCAGTAGAAGCCCACGAAGAAGCAAAACCAAAGTCATCCATATCGCCAAGGCTTTTTATCTCTGACTTATTAAAGCCTATATTACCACTAAAGCTGAGAGAAAAGTTCTTTTTATTCACAGCATACCAGTTCATGCTAACCTCAACTCCACGATTCTGATTTTCACCCATATTTCTGTACTGGGTATCGTAACCTGTTCCAGGAATCGGGAATTGAATCAATAAATCTTTTGTTGAATTAACATAGGCCTCAAAGCTTCCGCTAATTTTACCTTTCAGAATTGAGTAATCCACACCAATATTACGGGTTACTGTTGTTTCCCATTTCAAATCTGGATTAGCCATCGTTTTTGAGGGTGCCCAATAACTTGTAAAGCCATTGATCCAGGCCGTTGCACTAGGCGCAAACATTTGCTGTAGCTGACCTGTCGGTATATTATTATTACCTGCTGTACCAAAGCTAAATCTTAATTTCAAATCCTCCAGCCATGACTCTGCAGGCTCCATAAATGGTTCAGAAGACAAGCGCCATGCTGCTGCAGCTGATGGGAAGTAACCCCAGCGATTATCTTTTGAGAATCGTGATGAAGCGTCAGCTCTAAAAGTTGCACTCAAAAGATATTTGCTCTGATAGTCATAGTTTACACGACCAAAAAATGACAACAACTTATCATCTTCGCTATAATAGTTATCTACCTCGAATGGCTCTCCTTGTGAAGACAACTTCCACGCCTCTTGCGCAGTGAAAGATTCCGGGAAACCATGTACGGTACTTGTTAGAAGCTTCCCTTTAGTAATCATGTATTCATGCCCAATAAGTGCAGAAAGGCCATGTCCCTCAGGTAATAAAGACTTGAAATCATAATTAAGAGTATTTGTATTTCTTAAAGTCTGTCGGTCACGGTTCTGTACCTGTATAGCAGGTTTTCCCTGATTCTGAGTCTGAGGCACATTCTTAATATAATATGTAGTCAATCCCCAAAAGCGTTGATCTGTCTGATAATCATTATTTAACCCAACATCTGACTTAAGAGTCATATTCTTAATCGGTTTGTAAGAAACACTTCCCCCAAGATTTAAGGTTCTACGTTCTTTCTCACGATCATTGTCATCTATAGCTGTAAGAGGATGATATAGATTTCCCATGTCGTCATCGTCACTACCAACAGTTGCGTCAAGATTTTTGAGTGGAATTGGGGTATAAATCACAGAATACTTCAGTCTTCTGTCTGAATCATAAGCACTCTGAGTATCAATTGCACCACCACCATAAATCTTAGTGTCAGAATAGCGTGCATTGAAGTCAAGGCTCACTTTATCACTTACCTTATTGTTGATTTTCAAGCTTAAGTTATTTCTGTTGAAATTTGACTTCTGCATGATTGCTTTATCATCCATAAAAGAATAGTTAAACGCATATCGTGTTTTCTCACTACCTCCAGAAATACTTAAACTTTGATTAAATGCCTTTCCGGTTCTTCCGAATGTCAGATTCTGCCAATCGTTGTTAGGTATATTCTTATATAAGTCTAAATCCTGATAATTACCAAAAAATGATGTATAGATATTCATTTTGGCGGATCCTTGCAAAGCAGCCAACTCATATTGCCATTTGGCATAATCGTATGGATCCAGAACGTCAAGTGTTTTTGCTATTTTCTTTGTACTATAAAATGCATTGTAGCTAACACTTACTTTTCCTGATTTTCCTGATTTGGTAGTAACAATAATAACACCATTGGCTCCACGAGATCCATAAATTGCAGTTGAAGAAGCATCCTTTAGAACATCAATAGACTCTATATCTGAAGGTGCTATATCAGAGATAGATGAAACCGGGAAACCATCGACAATAAATAAAGGGTCATTGCTTTGTGTGATAGAACCCCCTCCGCGTACACGAATTTTCATTTCTGCATCCGGAGAGCCTTCTGTGGTTGTAACCTGTACACCTGCCATTTTCCCTGTAATTGCTTCGACCGCCGATGCAACCGGAACAGCTGAAATGCTTTCACCCCCAACAGAGGAAACTGAACCTGTAAGGTCTCGCTTCTTCATTGTCCCATAACCCACTACCACAAGTTCATCCAGACTTGCAATGTCTTCCTCCATTGTGATATTTACTACACTTCCTGTAATAGGAACTTCAATATCTTTCATACCAATGTATGATACCTCTAGTGTCTTAGCGTTAGCCGGCACATCAAGTGAATAATTCCCATCCAAATCGGTAGCCGCACCAATTGCGGTACCTTTTACCATCACATTCACACCAATAATCGGATCACCAAAATTGTCTTTAACAACTCCAGAAATCTTTCGATCTTGTGCAAAAATACTCGTCGTTCCTACTATTAAGAATAGAACACCGAGCAAAAATCTAGTTACATTCTTCTCATTATACATAAGTTTTTCAATTAGAATTTATTATTAAGATACTAAAAAAATCACATAAACATTACGATATTTCACACTAATGCCACTTTGGGCACATTAAAGCTACATCTCTTTAAAATAGTTGACTATTAGAATACAATTTTAACCAATCGTCATGAAATCACAGGGGGAATAATTGTTGTTTAAGGGTAGGTAAATTGTTTTTATGCTATAAAGCACACAATATGTTATTAATCTGTGTATATTTGTGATAATTATAAAATTAAAAAGCTACCATTATAGGGTATCTGCAAACCAAAGCTCATGTGAAGTTTATGAATAAAGTATTAAACCTAATATTGTTATATATACTCATTACGGTGTTTCCGTTATCTGCACAACTCGATTGCTCTTTCCAGCACTATGGATCGGAAGATGGTTTACCTCAAAGTAATATTATGGATATATTGCAAGACAGAAAAGGCTTTATGTGGTTTAGCACCTGGGATGGATTGGCTAAATTTGATGGATATAATTTTGAAACAATAAAACTCCCGAATGATAAAGACACAAGTTCTAAAAGTAACAGAATTGACAAAATATATGAGGATAAATATGGGAATATTTGGGTGGTTTTTTACGATCACATGGTTTACAGGTACAATCCTAAAACCGAAATCTTTAAAAGTATTGACGCAGGATTAGACAATAAAACATTCTACACAACACGAGTTATACCACAAGAAAGTGGCAAAGTATGGTTATTGTCAGAAAACAACGGTTGTATTTATATATCAGACTCATTAGCCAATGCAAGAGTATGCAACACATCTAATAATTTTCTTCCTGACGATATAATATATGACATAGTTGAGGACAATAAAACCAACAACTGGATTTTGACAAACAAAGGAATATTGCTTTTAGATTCTAAAAACGAATCAAAACTTTTTTTGAATAACGATTCAGATTATTTTCCTAAAAAAGACTATCCGGTATACTGCGCCTTGCAGATGGATCATGAAATGTGGTTTGGGAGCAATAACGGTACAATTTGGGTTTATAGTTACGACGATGAAAGAATAAAACAAATCACATCTGATATTAACTCTCAAATTTTATCACTTCACAAAATTTCTGACGACAAAATACTAATAATTGCAAAAGATTCAGGATTTATGGTTTTCAATATCATAAACAAGTCTTTCGAATACTTTAATACTAATACTCACAAGGATTTAAATTCAAACATAATATTCAATACCTATATAGACTTTCTGGGCAATACATGGTTTGAAACTGATAGGGCAGGAGTCAGTAAATTCAATAGCCACACTAACTCTATATCACATTACACACCAAAAATTGAAAGTATTGAAATTAGTGTTTTTGAACCTAATTTCTTCATTTTCGAAGATGTCAACAAACAGCTTTGGATACACCCTCGTGGTGGTGGATTTGGGTATTATGATCGCGTTAATGACAAACTTATGCCTTTTTTCAATGAGCCCCATAGCAGTGATTGGCTTTTTTCTAACGTTCTGCACTCTGCATTTAGTGACCGTCAGGGTAATTTATGGATGGGAACACGATCACATGGCTTAGAGAAAATTACTTTTTTTGATAAAAACATTAAAACTCTACATACAAGTTCTCAAATAAAGTCGACGGTAGCCAATGATGCTCGCCCAATCTTCCAGGATAGTGAGAATAACATTTGGATAGGAACAAAAGATGGAAAAATTCATCTTTATAACGAGGAACTCGAGCATATAGGATATCTGAATAGTGAAGGAAATATTGGGAAGGATAGCAATTTTAAGGGTGTGGCTTACTGCATTACGGAAGATTCATACAAAAACATTTGGATAGGAACAAAAGGAGAAGGAGTTTACAAGCTCACACCCAAAAGAGATAAAACATACCACATCAAAAATTTCAAAAGCTCAAAAACAAACATTTATGCACTCAGCGACAACAATGTATATTCTATATTTGAAGACAAATTCAAAAGAATGTGGATTGGCACTTATGGTGGAGGAGTAAACTTGGTTGAGCAAGACAACGACTCTGTAACATTCATCAACTATAAAAACAAACTAATAAATTATCCAATAGAGACCGGCTCGCAAGTTAGAATTATTTCCTCTGATAAGAATGGGAATATATTCATTGGAAGCACCCTAGGCTTGTTAGTAATGTCATCTGATTTTAATGAACCGAAAGAAATAGAATTCCGAGAGCATTATGCTCAAAATAATGATTACTCATTAAAGGCAAATGATATTTTCGATATTTGCACGACGCGTAATGGAGAAACATTTATATCAGTTTTTGGAGGTGGTATAAGTAGAGTTACTGAAACTGATAGCAAAGGCTTTCCTCTCAAGTTCAAAACCTATTCAACTCATGATGGACTACCATCAAAAGTAACCCTATCTGTAGTTGAAGACATTCAGGGAAATTTATTAATTAGCTCTGAAGGTAGTATAACCAGACTCAATCAACAAACCGAGATTTTTGAAAACTTCAGCCAAATTAAACGATTAATGAAACAGCAGAACTTCTCTGAGGGGTCTAGGTGTCTGCTCAAAGATGGCAAAATTCTATTTGGCACATCTAAGGGGGTTTTATATTTTGACTCCGGTGATTTGAGCAATAATTCATACAATCCATATCTCGCATTGGTCGATTTTAGGCTATTTAATCGTGTGGTTCCTGTTAACAACAAGAGTCTGCTGAAACAAAACATTGATGACACCAAAGAAATTACGCTTAAATACAATCAAAACTTTTTCACTATTGAATTTGCCGGACTCGACTATGAGGAGCCGAATAATATAAATTATGCGTATAAACTGGAAGGATTTGACAAAGATTGGATATACAACAATAAATTACGCACAGCAAACTATACTAATCTCTCGCGTGGTAAATATATTTTCAAAGTGATGTCAACCAACAGCAACGGAATATGGAGCGATAATGAACGAGCTCTGTCCATTGAAGTGCTACCTCCTATTTGGAGAACCTGGTGGGCTTACTTTATTTATTTTGTACTTCTGGCAGTTTCGATATTTTATGCATTTAGATTTTTGATCACATTTTATACAATTCGTCAACAAGCTGAACTTGAGCGTAAAGAATCAGAGTTAAAATCGAAGTTTTTCACTGACATATCACATGAGATACGAACTCCACTCACAATGATTGTATCTCCAGTTGAAAACATCATAAAAGACGAGGCGACACCAAGAAACATCAAAGATCAGCTCACTTTAGTGTCAAAGAATACAGGAAGACTTCTTACAATGGTTAATCAAATTCTGGATTTCAGAAAAATTGAAAAAGAATTAATAGAAGTTAGTAAAATAGAGATTGGAGTTTTTGCTGAAGACATTTGCGAAGGATTTATAAAAATTGCAGAAAAGGACAATATCATATTTAAGGTAAAAAACAACGCACCCAATGTAAATGTTTGGGCAGATGCAGATGCGTTGGAGAAGATTTTAATTAACCTGTTATCAAATGCATTCAAATATACTCCAAAAGGAAAAGCAATTAATGTTGAAATAAATGAAGACAATGATTTTGTCATTATCAAAATAAAAGACCAGGGAATGGGTATTTCAAAAGAAAAACTGCCCCGTCTTTTCAAGCGCTTTGAATCATTTAATGAAGACAAAAGCAAGCCCAGTACAGGTATAGGACTTTCAATAGTAAAGGAATTAATGGACAAACATAACGCTAGAATATTTGTAGAGAGTGAATCAGATATCGGCACCACTTTTTCATTATTTTTCCATAAAGGTACATCTCATTTTAGCCAAGATGTCCTAATAAAAGAGACTGCTGAAGTTAAAACAACGAAGACATATGACAAACTTGAAGAAGCGTATATTGAACCTAAGTCATCAGAACCTAAAAATAGACCAACAATACTAATTGTAGAGGATGATAATGACTTAAGGCACTTTATCATTACAGCTCTTGAAAAAGAGTATAATATGATAGAGGCAGAAAATGGGAAAGAGGGACTGAACAAAGCACTTGAAGTAATTCCTGATTTTATAATTAGCGATATCATGATGCCGGAAATGGATGGTATTGAATTTCTTCACAATATCCGAAATAATATTGCCACAAGTCATATCCTTTTCCTATTGCTTACAGCAAAAACCTCTGACATTGACATAATTGATGGATTTAAGTCCGGAACAGATGAGTACTTGACAAAGCCTTTCAGCGTTTCATATTTGAAAGCAAGAATTGAAAACCTCATCAAAAGACGTGAAAATATACAAGAGTATTACAGAAGCAAAGGTATAGTACGAGAACCAATAGTCATTTCCACAAATACTGACAGTGTTAACATAGAGTCTAATATAAACGAAACTGACTCCAGGTTTATTGAAGATGTAACAAATTTCATTTTAACTAACATGAGTAACTTTGATCTAATGGTCGAAGATATAGCTGTTGACCTCGGCATGAGCCGAACTGTTTTCTACAAAAAGATTAAAGGTCTTACCGGGTTTTCTCCAATAGAATTCAAAAGAGACATACAAATACAGGAAGCAAGTAAGATTCTATCTTTACAAAAGCATACAATTAAAGAGGTTGCTTTTATGGTTGGTTTTACCGATCCAAAATATTTCACAAAATGCTTTAAACAAAAATTTGACATGACTCCTAGCCACTATATAAAAACTTTGACAAACAATAAGTAACAAAATTATCAGGAGCACATATTCAATATCAACAATCAAATATTAATTCTCTTGATTGGTTTCAATATAATATGGCAAAGTTAGTATTTCCGGATTTTCAATTCTCCATTGATTGGCAGTAAGTACCTCAGTAAGCACTGTTTGCATTTGATCAGCAGCAATCTGTTTAAGACCACTTTGAAGAGCAGCATTTTCTATCTGTTTTTTACCTTCTTGCTGAATTTTCTCCAAATCATAACGATTGAATACACTAAAAAGGTCTTCCTCAATCTGATAATAATTAAAATCGGGTTCAATTGAAAGTATTTCCGGTTCAGGGAAGTAAGTAATCTTTATCGTTTTACTTTCTTCATCAAGCTCCCATCTACATTTTTCAAAGTTATAGCCTACTAATACTTTTGCTCTGATAATCACCAATGCCTTTTTAGTTGCGGGAATAAATTTAAGTAATTTCCTACTATCTTTGTAATTAAGAATCTCTTGGAACTGTCCTTCTGCAAAGACAATCTTAAAAACTCTTCTCATACTCTCAACAACGGTATGAGAACTCACACTCTGGGTAGGTTGAGATTTCTGCCGTAATTTAAACAAGAGAAAAACAATAATTCCTCCAAAAACAAAACCCAATAACATCAGCGTTGTACCATTGGTCATTCCAGAGGCAGCCGGTCTGAAAAATAAAGAATATATATAAACTGCCAGAAATAACAGTAGAATAGATATGACTATGTAGCTTATTTTCTTAAAACTTCTCATCTGTTCAATATTGTCATTACAAAATTAAGAATTTAATTTGGAAGATCAACTCTAAGTGCAGACCTCAAAGTATGGCTAAATTGCTACTTCAGTCTTCATCCTTTAGTATTAAACGTAAAGAGCTGTTTCGTGTTATATAATTCCATGCCCAATTAATAAATATTATCAGTTTATTCCTTACACTTAATATCAACATCAGGTGCAGGAACATCCATATTAACCAAGCTAAGTATCCTTTTAAACTAATAAAAGGAAAATCAACAACAGCTTTATTTCGACCAACTGTTGCCATTGCACCAAGATTACGATACTCGTAAGCCCTATCTCCGTTGCGTCCGAGAATAACAGAGTTTATATTTTTAGCTAAGTTTTTGCCTTGTCCTATTGCAACATTGGCAACCTGAGGATGTCCGCTACGATATTTATCTGTTTCCATATACGCAATATCTCCAACTGCAAATACATTATCAAGCCCATCAATATGGTTTTGTCGATCAACTCTTATCCTATTACCACGCACAACAGAGTTCTCTGGTATTCCACCGAACATATTGCCTGTAATTCCTGCAGACCATACAACGCAGTTAGAACGTATTACTTCACCATTATTTAGATGCAAAGTATCACCATCATAATTTTGAACCGCAACGTTAGTTTTAACAACAACACCCATTTCTCGTAAATACTTCTCGGCATAATTTTGCGAAAACGAACTCATGGATGAGAGAAGATGTTTTCCGCCTTCAAGAAGATAAACATTCACTTTATCTGTCTCTATATTAGGGTAGTCCTTGGGCAAAACATCTTTTTTAATCTCTACAAACGCACCTGCCAGCTCTACACCTGTAGCACCACCACCCACAATTACAATATTCCTAAAAGGTTCTTTGTCTTCTTTATAAAGAAGCTGTTCAAAGTTAGAGAGGAGTTCATTCCGAATATTAATAGACTGGTATGTTGATTTAAGACCTAATGAGTTAGACTCAATAGCCTTACTGCCATAAAAGTTAGTTTTTGAACCTGTAGATATGATTAAATAATCATACTCAAAGTTTCCAATAGATGTCTTTAAAATATGGTTATCTGAATCAACTGACAATGCTTCTCCCATACGTATTCTTACGTCCTCCCTATTTTGAAATATCTTTCGAATAGGAAAAGAAATAGATGAGGGTTCTATTTGAGAAGATGCAACCTGATAAAACAGTGGAGGAAACTGGTGGTGATTAACCTTATCTATAATTAGAATATCAAATGTATGTTTCTTTAAATGCTTTACAAACTGTAAGCCACCGAAACCGCAGCCTACAACTACAATTTTCTTTTTCATAACCTAAAACTTTACATATAAACAGTCAAAGGTTAGAAAATGTTTGGTTAAAACATAAAAAGCAGAAGGCGCTACGAATCACTCGCGGCGCCTCCTTAATGTTTAACATTTTAAAAATCACAGCTTCGCTTCTGTTCCATCATGACTTAGTTCTTTAGTTCTAGCCTTTTATTGATGTCCCTTCAGCGATTTCGTTTAACGACCTATCATTATCGGGTGTTAATAACAGAAGACAACTATTCAGTATCTTCTGCTTGGTTTGTTTGCTCTTCCGATACTTGCTGTGAAGAAGATTCTGAAACATTAGTTTGAACTGCAGTTTCAGAGGAACCTCTGCCACGACGTGAGCGACGGGTTCTTTTCTTGGTAGAATCGGAATCCTTAAGCATATTTTCGTTGTAGTCAACCAACTCAATAAAACACATTGCTGCATTGTCGCCTAAACGATAACCCGTTTTAATGATACGAGTATATCCGCCCGGACGCTCTGCGACCTTTTGAGATACGTTTTGAAATAGTTCTGTTACTGCATACTTATTTTTAAGCTTGCTAAAAACTATCCTGCGTGAGCTTGTAGTATCTTCTTTAGATCTTGTGATGATTGGTTCTACAAATCTTCTCAGCTCCTTTGCCTTAGGCACAGTAGTAAAGATGCGTTTATGCATAATCAATGAAGACGCCATATTTGACATCATTGACTGTTTGTGTGCAGCTGTACGACCTAGATTATTTGTCTTTTTATTATGTCTCATTACGTTATTCTTTATCTAATTTATATTTCGAAATATCCATAGCGAAGTCGAGGTTTAACTCATCAAGCAATTCCTCAAGCTCTGACAAAGATTTCTTACCGAAATTTCTGAATTTTAATAAATCATTCTTGTTGTGTGTTACCAAATGCCCTAAGGTGTGCACTTCTGCTGCTTTTAGACAATTAAGCGCTCGCACAGATAGGTTTAAATCGGCAAGCTTTCGTTTTAAAAGCTGACGCATATGTAATACCTCTTCATCAAATTCTTCTATAGCATCGGAGCTTACAGTTTCAACCATCATTTTTGCTTCATCAGAGAAAAGAGCAAAATGTTGAATTAAAATTTTAGCAGCTTCTTTCAACGCCTCTTTAGGATGAATGGAACCATCAGTAGCAATTTCTATAACTAGCTTTTCGTAGTCAGTTTTTTGCTCTATACGATAGTCTTCAACCTCATACTTGACGTTTCTTATAGGAGTATATATTGAATCAATTGCGATGGTATGTACATCCTCTTCTGGCAACATAGAACGATTAATATCAGCCGGAACATATCCACGACCTTTGTTAACAGTTAGTTCCAGGCGCAATTCAGCTTTCTTGTCGAGATGACAAATTTCAAGTTCTGGATTTAATACCTCAAATCCGGCAAGCTGCTTATTAATATCTCCAGCCTTAAAAACACTGGCACCTGAAATATGCACGCTAACCTTTTCAGTCTCGAACTCTTCTATCTTTCTTTTAAATCGAACTTTCTTCAAATTTAAAATGATAGCTGTCACATCCTCTATGATACCCGGTATGGAAGCAAACTCATGATCTACGCCTTCGATTTTCACCGATGTTATTGCATAACCTTCAAGAGAAGAAAGCAAAATGCGACGTAAGGCGTTGCCAATGGTAACGCCAAAGCCTGGTTCTAATGGACGAAATTCGAATTTACCGGAGAAGTCATTCTCCTGAATCATGATTACTTTATCGGGTCTTTGAAATGCTAATATTGCCATGAATTTATTATTTAGAATATAATTCTACTATCAACTGCTCTTTAATATTTTCGGGTATATTATCTCTTTCGGGTAAGTGTAGAAGCTTTCCACTAAGAGAGGTACTATCCCACTCTAACCAAGGATATTTGCTATGATTGAAGCCTGCAAGTGCATTTGCAATAACTTCTAATGATTTGGACTTTTCTCTTACACCAATAATCTGTCCGGCCTTCACACTATACGATGGTATATTTACAACTTTTCCATCTATAGTAATGTGACGATGAGTAACAAGCTGGCGTGCTGCTGCTCTAGTTGGTGCAATTCCTAAGCGATAAACAATATTGTCTAAACGTGACTCAAGAAGTTGAAGCAGTACCTCACCGGTAATGCCGCGGCTGCGAGATGCCTTCTCGAAAGTCAAACGGAATTGTTTTTCTAAGACACCGTAAGTGTATTTTGCACGTTGTTTCTCACGCAATTGAATTCCATACTCAGAAGTTTTTCTGCGTCGTGAGTTTCCATGTTGCCCCGGTGGGTAATTCTTTTTGGAAAGTACTTTATCGGGACCGAATATTGGTTCGCCAAACTTACGGGCGATTTTTGATTTTGGACCAGTATATCTTGCCATTTTGTAATTTAAAACTTTTACTACTGAAGCTCAAACTGTGCAGCCGCGATTACAGAGAAGTTGTTGTGTAATCAAATCACAGCTCAAGTATCTGTAAAATTGAAACTTTTTGTGAATAAAAATCAGATTCGATTACGTCGAATCAATACGTTATTTTGATTATACTCTTCTTGCTTTAGGAGGACGACAACCGTTGTGAGGTATTGGCGTTACATCAACTATTTCGCCTACTTCGATACCGGCAGCATGTAAAGTTCTGATTGCTGATTCACGTCCGTTTCCGGGACCCTTCACATAAACCTTAACTTTGCGTAATCCTAAATCATAAGCAACTTTAGCACAATCCTGAGCAACCATTTGTGCAGCATATGGAGTGTTCTTTTTAGAACTTCTGAAACCCATTTTGCCAGCCGATGACCAGCTGATTACTTCTCCATTCTCATTGGTCAAAGCAACAATGATATTATTAAATGAAGATGAGATATGTGCTTGTCCTTCAGCACTAACCTTTACGTTTCTCTTTTTTGCTGAAACTGTTCTTTTTGCCATATTACTTTAAATCTTATTTAGTAGCTTTTTTCTTGTTAGCAACTGTTTTCTTTCTTCCTTTATGAGTACGTGCGTTATTCTTTGTTGTTTGTCCACGCACTGGTAGTCCGATACGATGACGAATACCACGGTAGCAACCTATATCCATCAATCTTTTAATGTTCAATTGCACTTCAGAACGCAGATCACCTTCCACTTTGTATTCAGTTGAAATAATTTCACGAATACGTGCTGCCTGATCGTCTGTCCAGTCCTTTACTTTGATATCTCTATCAACCTCAGCCTTAGCTAAAATGGTGTTTGCCGAGCTACGGCCGATACCATAAATATAAGTCAACGCTATTTCGCCTCGCTTATTCTGTGGCAAATCGACCCCTACAATTCTAATAGCCATATTAATTTTATTTTATTGTTACTACGTTAAACTAACCCTGACGTTGTTTGAATCGTGGGTTCTTTTTATTGATGATATATAGTCGGCCTTTTCTGCGTACAATCTTGCAGTCTGCCGAACGTTTTTTTAATGAAGCTCTTACTTTCATTGCCTTATTGTTTTCTTCATAAGTACCCAACTTAAATTGATGAGTCTGTACTTATATTAATTTTATTATTCTATTTATATCTGAAGGATATTCTTCCCTTTGTTAAATCATAAGGAGACATTTCAACACGCACTCGGTCACCCGGCAAAATACGAATATAATGCATTCTCATTTTTCCTGAGATATGAGCAGTGATTTCGTGTCCATTTTCTAATTCTACACGGAACATGGCGTTTGATAGTGCTTCCACTATAACTCCATCTTGTTCTATTGCAGGTTGTTTAGCCATAAATTTAAATACTTTCTTTTTAATTTTTTATTCTTGAATAAATTCAAATGTTGATAATATATCAGCTTTCCCATTACGTATAGCCACTGTATGTTCAAAATGAGCAGAAGCCTTACGATCTTTTGTTCTGACAGTCCAGCCGTCATCTTCAAAGACCACATTTTTACTACCCATATTAATCATAGGTTCAATAGCAAGACACATACCATTTTTAATTAGCGGACCTGTGCCACGTCGTCCATAATTTGGTACTTCAGGAGGTTCATGCATTTGTCTTCCTATTCCATGCCCAACAAGCTCTCTTACTACACTATATCCATGAGACTCGCAATATGTTTGAATTGCAGAGCCAATATCACCAATTCTTTTTCCCTCTTCTGCCTGTTCGATACCTTTATATAAAGATTCTCTTGTAGTCTTGAGCAACTGCTTTACTTCAGGACTAACATCACCAACACAAAATGTGTAAGCAGAGTCACCACAAAAACCTCTTAGCAGAGTACCACAGTCAATTGAGACTACATCTCCTTCTACTAAAGGTTTCTTGTTAGGAATACCATGTACTACATTTTCATTAACAGAAGCGCAAATAGAATTTGGGAAGCCATTATATCCTAAAAAAGTAGGAATAGCACCATGATCTCTGATAAACTCATTAGCTATTTTATCTAATTGCAAAGTAGTGATTCCGGGTTTAATGTGTTTAGACAACTCACCCAGAGTCATTCCAACTAATCGGTTACTTTGACGCATTAGTTCAATCTCTTCATCTGTTTTCAGTATGATCGTTCTGGTGTTCATTTAAATTTTATTAGCTTAAAAATTAATAGGCTGCCATAGAACCCGTTCTACCTGTAATCCTTGCACCCGACTTAAGGAAACCATCATAATGACGCATCAATAAATGGCTTTCAATTTGTTGCAGTGTATCTAAAACAACACCCACCAAAATGAGCAGGGAAGTACCTCCGAAGAAGTTTGCAAATTGAGAATTAATTCCCAATAATCCTGCAAAAGCCGGCATGATAGCAACTAATGCAAGGAATAAAGAACCGGGAAATGTAATTCTGGACATTATTGTGTCAATGTAATCCGCAGTTTTTTTACCCGGCTTAATACCAGGGATAAAACCATTGTTCCTTTTCAAATCTTCTGCCATTTGCGTTGGATTTACAGTAACGGCTGTATAGAAATATGTGAACGCAATGATAAGTAATGCAAAGATAAAGTTATACCAAAAACTTGTAAAATCCATCAGAGATGCCCAGAATCCACCTCCTTCTCCGGCTGAAAATTTAGCCAAAGTCAAAGGAATGAACATAATTGCTTGAGCAAAAATGATAGGCATTACGTTAGCTGCATTAACTTTTAGAGGAATATACTGACGTACGCCGCCATACTGTCTGTTGCCTACAATTCTTTTTGCATATTGAACCGGAACTCTTCTAGTTCCTTGTACCAACATAATAGCTCCGGCGATAACAATCATCAAGAAGATGATTTCAAGAAGGAATAATACTAATCCTCCGGGAGCATTTAGCAAACGATCGACTTCTGCAAACAACGCATGAGGCAAACGAGCAATAATACCAATCAAAATGATAAATGATATACCATTTCCAATACCCTTATCAGTAATTCTTTCACCCAGCCACAATACAAACATACTGCCTCCGGCAAGTATTATTGTTGAAGGAATTACCCAATCGAAGAGTCCACCGGGAACAGCAGAACCCAAAGCACCATAAATATATGCAGGTCCCTGAAATAAAAGAATAAGTACGGTCAAGTAACGCGTCCATTGATTCATTTTTGTTCTTCCACTCTCACCTTCTCGCTGCATTTTTTGAAATGCCGGAACAGCAATACCTAATAACTGCATAACAATAGATGCAGAAATATATGGCATAATTCCTAACGCAAATATAGATGCGTTTGAGAATGCACCTCCGGAAAACATATCAAGCAGGCTTAGCAAACCTGAGCTTGCGTTAGCCTGTAGTGCTTGTAGCTGTAAAGGATTAACACCTGGCAAAACCACGAATGAACCAAAACGATAAATCGCAATAAAAGATATTGTGATTAACAACCTGGCTCGCAGATCCTCAATTTTCCAAATATTCTTTACTGTTTGTACAAATCCCATTTCATTAGAGTTTTACAGCTGTACCACCAGCATTGCTAATAGCTTGTTCTGCTGATTTTGAAAAAGCATGAGCTTCAACTTCTAATTTCGCAGAAAGTGAACCTTTACCCAGAATTTTAACCAAATGCTTTGGAGCAGTAAGTCCGGCATTTACTAAAACTTCCGGGGTAATTTTTTCAATTTTCAGGGTTTCTGCCAATTCTTGAAGTGTTTCCAGGTTAATAGCTTTATATTCAACTCTGTTAACCGGTGTAAATCCAAATTTAGGGACACGACGCTGCAAAGGCATCTGTCCGCCCTCAAATCCGGTTTTTCTAGAGTAGCCTGATCTTGACTTCGCACCTTTGTGACCTCTAGTTGAAGTACGCCCTAGTCCGGAACCAATACCACGCCCAATTCTTTTGCGTGACTTTGTTGCTCCTTGTGCAGGCTTTAAGTTTGATAGATCCATTTTATATATCTACTTTAATTCGTTTTATACTAAATTATTCTACTATAGTTACCAAATGATGAACTTTCTTAATAAATCCCCTGATTACAGGAGTATCATTATGCTCTACCACCTGGTTAAGTTTGGTCAGTCCTAAAGAATCTAAAGTTCTTCTTTGGTTTTGAGTACTACCAATTCTACTTTTCGTTTGTTTTATTTTAATCGTAGTCATCTTATAAATCTCCTTTTATTATCCTTTAAAAACTTTTTCTAAGCTTACACCACGATTTTGAGCAACAGTAAGCGGATCTCTCAATTCGCACAAAGCAGCAACAGTTGCTTTTACCAAGTTGAGTGGATTGGGTGAACCTTTTGATTTAGCCAAAATATCAGTAATACCGGCACTTTCCAAAACAGCACGCATCGCACCACCAGCTTTTACTCCTGTTCCCTCGAAAGCAGGTTTCAAGAAAACTTCAGCTCCTGCAAATCTTGCTACTTGCTCATGAGGAATTGTTCCTTTATGAACAGGAACCTTAACTAGATTTTTCTTTGCAGCTTCAACTCCTTTAGCAATAGCTGTTGTAACTTCACCTGCTTTACCTAAGCCCCATCCAACAATTCCATCTTCATTACCTACCACAACCATGGCAGCAAAAGTGAAAGTACGACCACCTTTGGTTACTTTCGTAGTACGGTTTATAGACACTAATCTGTCTTTTAACTCTAAATCGTTTGTAGATTTTACTCTATTGTCTTTTCTAGCCATAGTTATTTAAAATTTAAGTCCTCCTTTACGAGCAGCATCCGCCAATTCCTTTACACGTCCATGATATAAATACCCATTACGATCAAATGACACAGTTTCAACACCGGCCTCTTTAGCGCTGGCAGCAATTAATTCTCCTACCTTGGCAGCTATCTCTTTCTTAGGCAACTTGTCTTCTAATTTCAAAGATGAAGCCGAAGCTAAAGTTACTCCTTTTATATCATCGATTATTTGTGCATAAATTTGCTTGTTGCTTCTAAACACAGTCAAACGAGGACGCTCAGTTGTTCCGGTAACTTTACCACGAACACGAGTTTTTATTTTATTTCTTCTTTGTACTTTTGTCAACATAGTGATTTTTGATTTCTTAGTTTAATTAACCTGCTGTTTTACCTGATTTGCGACGCAACTCTTCACCAACAAACTTGACACCTTTTCCTTTATATGGTTCAGGCTTGCGGAATGAGCGTATTTTAGCACAAACTTGCCCAAGCAACTGTTTGTCGGCAGACTCCAAGGTAATAAGCGGATTTTTGTTCCTTTCCATCTTGGTTTCAATCTTGATTTCGTCCGGTAACTGCATAAATATACTGTGAGTAAAACCTAAAGACAATTCAAGAAGTTGTCCTTTGTTTTCAACACGGTAACCTACACCTACCAACTCAAGTTCCTTTTTAAAACCTTCTGAAACACCAATCACCATATTATTAATCAATGAACGATACAATCCGTGAAGAGATCTGTGCTCTTTACTGTCAGTAGGTCTTTCAACTGTCAATGTACCATCCTCTATTGTTAGTTTAAGGTCAGGATTAACCTGTTGTTTCAACTCGCCTTTTGGCCCTTTTACTATAACTTCGTTATCGCTTCCAACTTTTATCTCAACGCCGGAAGGGATTGTTATGGGTAATTTTCCTATTCTTGACATACTATTTTCCTCCTAATTAATAAACATGGCATAATACTTCACCACCAATCTTTAGATTAGCAGCTTCCTTATCGGTCATCACACCTTGTGAAGTAGATAATATGGCTATACCCAATCCATTCAATACACGTGGTATATTTTTGTAACCAACGTATTGACGTAATCCCGGTGTAGAAATTCTTGTCATCTTTTTGATTGCATTAACTTTGCTCACCGGGTCATATTTCAAGGCTATCATAATAGTGCCCTGAGGACCATCTTCTACAAACTTATAGTTAAGAATGTATCCTTTTTCAAAGAGAATCTTGGTCATCTCTTTTTTTAGATTTGATGCAGGAATTTCCACCACTCTGTGTTTTGCGAGGATGGCGTTTCTCAAGCGCGTCAAATAATCTGCTATTGGATCTGTCATTTTATATAAAGTTTAAATTGATTCCGACTTTCGGAACAATATTTAATAAATTCTCTAATGTGCGATAAAGCATAACACAAATAGCAAAGCTAAATGCATTAAACTTTAGTCTTATATTTTACCAGCTTGCTTTCTTCACACCCGGTATGAGACCTTGCGAAGCCATTTCCCTAAACTGAATGCGCGATAGTCCAAACTGACGCATATATCCTTTTGGACGCCCCGTAATGTTGCATCTATTGTGCTGACGAACGGGAGAAGCATTTTTAGGAATCGTCTGCAGAGCTTCGTAATTACCTTCTGCTAAATATTTTGCTCTTTTATCAGCATATTTAGCTGCCATACGTGCTCTCTTAACCTCGCGGGCTTTCATTGATTCTTTTGCCATTTCTTAATTGTTTTTTTCAGTTTTGAACGGTAGTCCGAATTCCTTTAGCAAAGCATATCCTTCTTCGTCGGTATTAGCCGATGTAACAAAAGTAATGTTCATTCCAAGGATACGAGAGATGTTATCAATGTTTATTTCAGGGAAAATGATTTGCTCCTGAACTCCTAAAGTATAATTACCTCTTCCATCTAACTTTGCTTCGATACCTCTAAAGTCACGAATACGTGGAAGAGCAACTCTTACTAATCTTTCAAGGAATTCGTACATCTTATCGTGACGCAAAGTCACACGTGCACCAATTGTCATTTTCTTACGTAGCTTAAAGTTTGAAATATCTTTACGCGAGTAAGTAGGTACTGCTTTCTGTCCTGTAATTGCAGTAAGCTCGTTAATTGCTGTTTCGATAATTTTTTTATCAGAAACTCCAATTCCCAAACCTTGATTGATAACTATTTTCTCTAATTTTGGAGCCTGCATTACAGACTTATAACCAAATTCTTTTACAAGAGCCGGAACAATACGTTCTTTATATTCTTGTTTTAAAGTTGTTGTGCTCATGCCTTTATTATTTTCACTCTGAGGAGAATTAGCACTTTGTGTTGATTTGTTTTCGTTTGCCATTACTTAATTACCTCCCCTGATTTTTTTGCATAACGCACTAATTTACCTTTACTATCTAATTTACGACCAATGCGAGTTGGTTTACCAGATTTAGGATCAACCAAATTCAATTTAGAAATATGAATTGGTGCCTCAATCTTCTCAATTCCCCCATTTGGGTTCTGTGCATTGGGTTTGGTATGCTTAGACACTATATTAACGCCTTCAACAATTGCTCTGTTTTTCGAAACAAGTACTTCAAGTACTCGTCCGGTTTTGCCTTTGTCCTCTCCGGAGTTAACATAAACTGTGTCGCCTTTTTTAATATGTAATTTACTCATTGCCTGTGATTGATTAATAGTTATAGAACTTCCGGTGCTAATGACACAATCTTCATATTAGCAGTACGCAGCTCTCGCGCTACCGGTCCAAAAATACGACTAGCTCTGATATCGCCGGCATTATTTAATAATACACATGCGTTATCATCGAAGCGAATATACGAACCATCTGCACGTCTGATTTCTTTCTTAGTGCGAACGATGATTGCTTTTGATATAGCTCCTTTCTTAATGTCACTTGAAGGGATAACGCTCTTTACAGCCACAACGATGATATCCCCAACAGACGCATAACGTCTTTTCGTTCCACCCAACACACGGATACACATAACTTCTTTGGCTCCGCTGTTATCGGTTACGGTTAATCTTGATTCTTGTTGTATCATCTTATTTAGCCCTTTCTATTACTTCAACCACTCTCCATCTCTTTGTTTTGCTCAAAGGACGGGTTTCCATTATACGCACTGTATCACCTATGTTACAGTCATTTTTCTCATCATGGGCGTGAAATTTCTTCGTTTTACTAACGAACTTCCCATAAATAGGGTGTTTCTCTTTCCATTTTACAGTAACAGTAACAGATTTCTCCATTTTGTTGCTGAAAACGACCCCGATTCTTTCTTTTCTTAAATTTCTCGTTTCCATTATTAATTTTGAGCTTTGTTCAATTCACGAGCACGCAATTCAGTATTGATACGTGCAATGTTTTTACGTTTTTCTTTAATAACACCCGAATCGTCCAGTGGAGTGATAGAGTGATTAATCTTCAACTGAGTCAATTCAGTTTTCTCTGCCTCTAGTCTCTCAATCAGATCTTGCTCGGGCAACTCTTTATATTCTTGATATTTTGATTTCATCCTGCTTTATAAATTTTAAGCTTGTTGATAATCTCTTCTAACAACAAATTTTGTTGTAACGGGCAATTTCTGAGCTGCTAAGCGCAGAGCTTCTTTTGCCACATCAAATGGTACACCTTCAATTTCAAAGAGAATTCTTCCTGGAGTAACCGGAGCAACAAATCCTTCCGGATTACCTTTACCTTTACCCATTCGCACTTCTGCCGGTTTTTTAGTAATTGGTTTATCAGGAAAAATACGAACCCATACTTGTCCTTGACGTTGCATGTATCGCGTAACGGCAACACGGGCAGCTTCAATCTGATTACCGGTTATCCATTTTGATTCTAATGACTTAATCCCGAATGTACCGAATGCCAGTTGGTTACCACGCTGAGCATTACCCTTCATGCGACCCTTTTGGCGTCTTCTGTATTTTGTTTTTTTCGGTTGTAACATAGTAGTTTATGCGTTTTTATTATTTGTTCTTCTGCCTTTTCTGGCACCACCTCTGCCACCTTCTGAACGGCCACCTCTACCACCACCACGGTTTGAACCTGAACGGCCACGTGAATCTTTAGAGTATGTGTATGAAGGAGCTAAATCTCTCTTGCCATAAACTTCGCCACGGCAAATCCAAACTTTGACACCAATGATACCAACCTTTGTCAATGCTTCTGCATGAGCATAGTCGATATCTGCACGGAAAGTATGAAGTGGTGTTCTTCCCTCTTTATACATCTCCGAACGGGCCATTTCAGCATTATTCAATCGTCCTGATACTTGAATTTTTATTCCTTCAGCACCCATTCTCATGGTCGAAGCAATAGCCATTTTCACGGCACGACGATATGCAATTCTGCCTTCAAGCTGACGAGCGATATTGTTTGCAACAATTATAGCATCTAGTGCAGGCTTCTTAATTTCAAAGATATTAATTTGAACATCTTTGTCAACGTTTTTCTTCATCTCCTCTTTCAGTCTGTCAACTTCCTGACCACCCTTACCGATAATAATACCCGGACGAGCAGTACTGATAGTAACAGTAACCAATTTCAGAGTTCTTTCTATAATAATGCGCGATACGCTTGCTTTGGCAAGACGGGCGTTCAAATATTCGCGAATTTTGTTATCTTCTAACACCATTTCGCCATAGTTGTTTCCACCGTACCAATTAGAGTCCCATCCTCTGATGATACCCAAACGATTTGCTATCGGATTTACTTTTTGTCCCATCTGCCTTTATTAATTTTCTTGTTCTTTGTTATAAGTATCCACCACAATAGTAACGTGATTTGAACGTTTACGAATTCTGTGTCCTCTTCCCTGAGGAGCCGGACGCAGTCTCTTCAACATTGGACCTCCGTCAACGGAGATTGTTTTAATATAAAGTTCGCCTGCATCAGCTTTTCTCTCATTTTTTTGTTCCCAGTTTGAGATTGCAGACAGAAGCAACTTTTCTATTCTTCCAGCAGCTTCTTTATTAGTAAACTTCAAAACGCCTAATGCTCTGAAGACTTCCATTCCACGAACCATATCTGCTACATAGCGCATCTTGCGGGGTGAAGTTGGAGCATCTTTCAAAACAGCCAAAGCAACATCTTTGCGGGCTTCTTTTCTAATTTCTGCTGATATTCTTTTTCTTGCACTCATTTCTTTGCTTTTTATAATTTATTTACCCCGCTGTTTATCTCTTTTTACCACCTGCGTGACTACGGAAAGTACGTGTCAGAGCAAACTCGCCCAACTTGTGACCTACCATATTCTCAGTGATATAAACAGGTATAAACTTATTACCGTTATGCACAGCTATTGTGTGACCAACAAAATCAGGGGAAATCATAGAGCCGCGTGCCCACGTTTTGATTACAGTTTTCTTACCACCTTCATTCATGGCAAGCACTTTTCGCTCTAATTTCAAGTTGATATATGGACCTTTTTTTAATGACCTACTCATAGTTTTAATTGTTAATCAGATTACTTTTTCTTTCTTCTTTCTACAATGTACTTAGAAGAATGTTTTTTCGGTGCTCTGGTCTTAAGACCTTTAGAGTATAACCCCTGTGGTGATCTTGGATGACCTCCGGATGCTTTACCTTCCCCACCACCCATTGGGTGATCAACAGGGTTTTTAACAACACCTCTAACATGAGGACGACGTCCAAGCCATCTTGAACGACCGGCCTTACCTGATTGTAACAAAGAGTGCTCTGAGTTACCAACACTTCCTATAGTTGCTTTGCATGTGGCGAGGATTTTTCTCACTTCGCCCGATGGCATTTTCACAATTGCATATTTCTCCTCACGAGAAACCAATTGAGCGAATGTTCCTGCCGAACGTACCATCTTGGCACCTTGTCCGGGACGCAATTCAATGTTATGAATAATTGTTCCTAGTGGAATCATTGCCAACGGCAGTGCATTTCCAACTTCGGGAGCAGCATCAGCTCCCGACATCACTGTGGTTCCAACTTTCAGTCCATTAGGAGCCAGAATATAAGTTTTCTCACCATCAGCATAATAAAGCAGAGCGATATTAGCTGAGCGGTTTGGATCATATTCTATACTCTTTACAACTGCTGGAACACCATCTTTAGTTCTCTTGAAATCGATAAATCTAAAACGTCTTTTATGTCCGCCACCTACATTTCTGACAGTCATTTTACCACGGTGGTTTCTACCTCCTGTGGTTGACTTACCAACTACAAGTGATTTTTCCGGTGCTTTTGCAGTGATATTTTCAAAAGTACCGATAATCCTGTGTCTTTGCCCCGGTGAAGTGGGCTTAAGTTTACGTATAGCCATTTTTAATTATATATTGCTAAATAAATCAATTGTTTCACCTTCTTTCAAGGTTACTATTGCTTTCTTAAATGATGGCGTACGTCCTGACACAACACCTGACTTGGTGTAACGACTTTTCAATTTACCATCATATTTTATTGTATTCACACGTTCAACATTAACGTTGTAAAGTGCCTCAATTTCGTTTTTGATTTCTACTTTATTTGCATGAGGCGCAACGATGAAACCGTAACGATTCTCGAATTTATCGGTAATGTCGGTTTGCTTTTCTGTAAAAATTGGTTTTATAATTACTCCCATTGCTATTCTCCTTATGCTTTAAGTAAGTTATCAATTACTGCAACAGATGACTCAGTGAGTACAATATTCCCACCGTTCATCACCTTGTAAGTATTTATATCTGAAGCAGTTATAATTTCAACTCTTTCCAAATTTCGAGCCGACAAATATACGTTTTTATTTTGACTTGGCAAAACTAAAAGTAGCTTTTTATCAGCAAGTTGCAGGTTTTTTGTCAACTCTACAAAACTCTTGGTTTTAGGCTGGTCAAAGCTAAAATCTTCAACAATCGTAATTTGATTGTTCTTTGCCTTTAGCGAAAGAGCCGAACGACGTGCTAATGCCTTAACCTTTTTATTCAGTTTGAAACTGTAATCACGTGGTTTGGGGCCAAAGATAACACCACCACCAACCATTACCGGTGATTTGATATCTCCTCTACGTGCACCACCTGTACCTTTCTGGCGAAACAGTTTGCGGGTACTACCTTTAACTTCGCCTCTCTCCTTTGTTTTATGCGTACCCTGACGCTGATTAGCAAGGTATTGCTTAACATCTAACCAGATAACATGTTCGTTAGGCTCAATTCCGAAAATGGAGTCGTTGAGTGTTATCTTTTTATCTGTTACCTCTCCGTTTATATTGTAAATATTTAATTCCATTTTATTTTTCTATTGTTACAATTGAACCTTTACTTCCCGGAATAGAGCCCTTAACCAATAACAGGTTATGCTCTGGGATAATCTTTACAACTTCCAAATTCTGTACAGTAATTTGTTTGTTACCCATTTGTCCTGCCATTTTCTTTCCTTTAAAGACTTTAGCAGGATAAGATGCAGCACTTATACCACCCGGAGAGCGAAGCACGTGCTTCTGACCGTGTGTTCTTGATGTACCGGCAAATCCGTGGCGTTTCACAACACCCTGAAATCCTTTACCTTTTGAAATTCCGGTAACGTCTACCCATACAGCATCATTAAAGAGCTCTACGGTAATTTCCTCACCGGCTTTGTACTCATTTTCAAATTCCTTGAACTCGGCCAAGTGTCTCTTTGGTGCTACTCCTGCTTTTTCAAAATGACCTTTTTCAGCTTTATTGGTATGCTTGTCTTTTTTCTCAACAAATCCAACCTGAACAGCATCATAACCGTCAGTTTCAACGGTTTTAACCTGAGTAACAACGCAAGGACCTACTTCGATAACAGTGCATGGAATATTTTTTCCCTCGGCACTGAAAACGGATGTCATTCCAATTTTTTTTCCAATTAATCCTGGCATTTCTCTTTTTGTTTAAATATTCTCTTAAATCCCCAAGAGGGGATCCAAGAGACTAATGAATAATATTTATTTTATCTAATGCTTAAGAATCCGATTTAAAAAGTCGGAAACTTACACTTTGATTTCTACTTCAACACCGCTTGGAAGCTCAAGTTTCATCAAAGCATCAACAGTTTTTGCTGTTGAACTGTAAATATCGATCAAACGCTTAAAAGACGAAAGTTCGAATTGCTCACGTGATTTTTTGTTCACGAAAGTTGAGCGGTTTACAGTGAAGATACGTTTGTGAGTTGGCAGAGGAATTGGTCCGCTTACAACTGCACCTGTAGCTTTTACGGTTTTTACGATTTTCTCAGCTGATTTATCAACCAGGTTGTAATCGTAAGATTTCAGTTTAATTCTGATTTTTTGGCTCATTTTATTCTGTAAATATAAATTATTTTATCAAATCAACACGACCCTGTACCTCTTCCAGAACAGCCTTAGCAATTGAAGAAGAAACCACTTCAAAGTGATCGAACGCCATAGTAGATGTAGCTCTACCCGAAGTAATGGTACGCAGCGAGGTTACATAACCAAACATTTCTGCCAGCGGAGTCATAGCCTTAACTATTCTTGCTCCCGACTGATTAGACTCCATACCTTCTATAACTCCACGACGTTTGTTTAAGTCAGAGATAACATCACCCATGCTTTCTTCAGGGGTTACAACCTCAACTTTCATTATTGGCTCCATAAGAACCGGACCTGCCTGCTCACAAGCAGTCTTGAAAGCCTGCATAGCACAAATCTCAAATGATAGCTGGTCAGAGTCAACAGCGTGATACGAACCATCAATCAAAGTAACCTTCAACTGATCCAGAGCATATCCTGCCAACACACCATTTTGCATTGCACGCTGGAAACCTTTCTGTACAGATGGGATATATTCTCTTGGAATGTTACCACCCTTAACCTCGTCAATAAATTGCAATTCACCTTCGAAGTCTTTGTCAGCAGGTTCAACACGCACGATGATATCAGCAAACTTACCACGACCACCAGATTGTTTTTTGTAAACTTCACGCAGTTCAACCGGTTTAGTGATTGCCTCCTTGTAAGACACCTGAGGACGTCCCTGGTTACATTCAACCTTAAACTCACGTCTCAGACGGTCGATAATAACCTCAAGGTGAAGTTCACCCATACCTGAAATAACAGTCTGTCCTGTTTCTTCGTCCATTTTCACAGTAAAGGTTGGATCCTCCTCTGCTAGTTTAGCAAGACCATTTGACAATTTATCAAGGTCTTTCTGAGTTTTTGGCTCAACCGCAATTCCGATAACCGGAGCAGGGAAGTCCATTGACTCAAGAACGATCTGATGTTTCTCATCACACAGTGTATCACCGGTTCTGATATCTTTAAATCCCACACCGGCACCGATATCACCGGTTCCGATAAAGTCTTTTGGGTTTTGCTTGTTAGAGTGCATCTGGAACAGGCGAGAAATTCTCTCTCTCTTTCCTGAACGTGGATTGAAGATATACGATCCTGCTTCAATCTCTCCTGAATACACACGGAAGAAACAAAGTCTTCCCACGTAAGGGTCAGTTGCGATTTTAAATGCAAGAGCACTCATCGGCTCTTCCGGATCCGGGTTTCTTCTAACCACCTCTTCCGGATTATCAGGATTAGTACCTTCGATAGCATCCGAATCAAGCGGGCTTGGCAGGTATGCACAAACGTCATTCAACAATGGCTGCACACCTTTATTTTTAAATGACGAACCACACACAACCGGATTCATCTCCATGCTGATTGTTCCTTTGCGGATAGCAGCACGAATCTCATCTTCAGTGATAGTTGAAGGATCGTCAAAGAATTTCTCCATCAGCTTGTCATCAACCTCAGCGATTGACTCAAGCATTTTCTCACGCCACTCATTAGCTTCGTCAACTAATTCTGCAGGAATATCCTCAGTGTGATAGTCCGCACCCATAGTTTCATCATGCCAATAGTAGGCTTTCATTGTAATCAGATCGACAACACCAACAAAGTTCTCTTCAGCTCCGATTGGAATCTGAATAGGTACAGCGTTTGCACCAAGCACTTCCTTCAATTGGGTGACAACCTGATAGAAGTTGGCACCTGAGCGGTCCATCTTATTAACATAACCGATACGAGGCACCTTATACTTATCTGCCTGACGCCATACGGTTTCAGATTGTGGTTCTACACCACCCACAGCACAAAACGTAGCCACGGCACCATCCAGAATACGCAACGAACGCTCTACCTCTACAGTAAAGTCAACGTGTCCGGGAGTGTCAATCAAGTTTAATTTATAAATATTGTCGTTATATTTCCAGTTGGCAGTAGTTGCAGCCGATGAGATAGTAATACCTCTTTCCTGCTCCTGCTCCATCCAGTCCATGGTTGCAGTACCGTCGTGGGTTTCACCAATCTTGTGAGTCAATCCTGTATAAAACAGAATACGCTCTGATGTGGTGGTTTTCCCGGCGTCGATATGCGCCATAATACCAATGTTTCTAGTAAACTTTAATAAATCTTTATTTGTCTTTGCCATTTCTTTTATTGCTGTGATATATTAAAACCTAAAATGTGCAAATGCTCTGTTAGCTTCTGCCATTCTATGCATATCTTCTTTACGTTTAAATGCGCCTCCCTGACCATTGTAAGCATCAACTATTTCAGCCGCCAGTTTATCTGACATGCTTCTTCCACCTCTTCTTCTTGCATAAAGAATAAGGTTTTTCATTGAAACTGATTCTTTTCTTTCGGGGCGAATTTCAGTAGGAACTTGAAATGTAGCTCCGCCTACACGGCGTGACTTCACTTCAACCTGAGGAGTAATATTATCTAGTGCGGCCTTCCAGATTTCCAAAGCCGACTTCTCGTCGTCTGCCAGTTTAGCTTTTACTAACTCTAATGCAGAATAGAAAATGTCATATGACAAGCTTTTCTTTCCGTCATACATAAGGTGGTTAACGAATTTTGTAACCCTTACATCACCATAAACAGGATCGGGTAAAACCTGTCTTTTTTTAGGTTTTGCTTTTCTCATTGTTTTTAATAATTTGTGTTGTGTTTGGTTGCCAGTTATTTGTCTTCAACGATTCCACCGAATCATTTACTCAACCCATATATCAGCTCTTCCCAAAAATTTCAACAGCGATTTTTAAATTAATAATTCTTTTATTGCTCAAGGGCAATTCTCAGAAGTGATTTACTTCTTAGCTTTAGGACGTTTAGCACCGTACTTAGAACGTCTTTGTGAGCGATTTGCAACACCAGCCGTATCCAAAGCACCACGAACAACGTGATAACGTACACCCGGAAGGTCTTTAACACGACCACCACGCACCAACACTATAGAGTGCTCCTGCAGGTTGTGTCCTTCTCCCGGAATATAAGCATTCACTTCTTTTCCGTTTGTTAAACGCACACGAGCCACTTTCCTCATAGCAGAGTTTGGTTTTTTAGGAGTTGTAGTGTAAACTCTAACGCAAACGCCACGTCTCTGAGGACATGAATCGAGAGCACGAGATTTACTCTTCTCCTTAATTACCGTGCGGCCATTTCTTACTAATTGTTGAATTGTAGGCATTTTCTACTTTCTTTTAAACTTTTATTTAATTGAATTTTTATACTTCTTACCACGCTATAGACACAATCATAAATCTCTCACAATCAGTCTACTTGCTTCAAAAGACCCCATATTTGGAGTTAAAAACGGCACAAAATTACAAAGAATCAACTACATATGCAAGAAATACCACTCTTTTTTCGAAACAAATTAAGCTTCAGCAAAAATTGTGTTAATTGGAAGTGAATAAGTTAACTTCTATCTCATCCAAATCATCGAGCTGTCTCCGTAGCTCAAAAATCTGTAATCTTCACTTAGGGCGTAGTCGTAAATTCTGCTCCAGTCAGACCCTGCAAAAGCAGCAATCAAAAGTAGCAAAGTGCTTTCAGGCTGATGAAAATTTGTGATAATTGCCTGTGGAAAATGAAACTTATATCCCGGCACAATTATCACCTTGGTTTCAGCAACAAGCTGAGACATTCCCCGCCTGTCCATATAGTCCAAAACAGCCTTCAGCGACTCCCTTGGTTCTATCTCACAATCAACCTCATAAGGCTCCCATTGACTCACACCCAGATCCTCGACATCAACGTCAGGATTATTTATTATCTTCACACCTATATAATACAAACTCTCCACCGTTCTGAGCGAAGTTGTTCCCACCACTATCAGCGGACTATTATTACTATATATCTGTTGAATAGTATCGCGCGACAGAGCTATAAACTCCGTATGCATATCATGCCCCGCCATGCTTTCAGACTTCACCGGGCGAAAAGTACCGGCACCCACATGCAGAGTGACATAAGCAGTATTAACATTTTTGTTCTCCAAAGCCTCAAATGTATCAGGCGTAAAATGAAGGCCCGCAGTAGGTGCAGCCACCGAACCCTCAATCACAGAATATACAGTTTGATAGGTTTCATCATCCTTTTCCTCAGACTCTCTGTTAAGATAAGGAGGAATTGGCAGCTTACCAATCACCTCAAGAAGTTCCGAAAAAGTATAATCATGATTATCCCACGAAAACTCAACCAACCACTCACCACCCAAGTTTTCTACTTTTCGGGCAGTTAGCACAACCGGCGCACCGTCAATATCAAACTCCATATCAAGCGAATCCTCCCTCCATCTTTTGGCATTACCCACCATACAACTCCACACACATCGCTCTCGCTGCTCAAAGTTTTGCTGATATTCTCTCGGCAAATGAGGAGTAAGACAAAACACCTCAATTACCGCACCTGTTGGTTTTCTAAAGAAAAGACGTGCATGAATCACCTTGGTGTTATTAAAAATGACCAAACTATTTTCAGGAATCAATCTGTCTATCTCATAAAACCGAAATGACGAAATCTCACCATCTTTATAATGCAGCAATTTTGACTCACTGCGTTTGTCAAGCGGATATTTTGCTATTTTCTCATCCGGCAGAACGTAGTTGTAATCTGAGATTTTTATTCCCCTGGCACTATCTTTATCCATTATATAATATACCTGTATTGAATTGAAACATCTAATAAATGCGCGGCAAAATTAATGAAGAAATCTCTAATCAGTCCAACTAATCACACTCTTTTTAAGATTAAAGTTTGTAATTTATCACTCATTACAACAACAAATCCAACAAAAATCATCAACTTTGCAATTAATAAAACTAACAAACGGAAATATTAAACAGATATGAGAAAATTGCGTACGGGCGACAAAATACGTTTTCTAAACAGTGTGGGAGGCGGTACTGTCAAAGGATTTATAAACAAACAGGTTGTAATTGTAGAGGATGAGCACGGCTTCGATGTGCCCGTTCTGGCTACAGAATGTGTTGTTATAGAATCAGCGGAAAACGAACGACTACAGCAGGACGAAACCGTCAACATACAAGAGAAGGACTCAACAGACAACATCTCAATCTCCGTATCAGAAATTAGCAAACAGAGCAAAGCTGAAGAAACAGCAGAAGGAGAAAAGATAACAACATGTCTGGCATTTCTGCCTGTTGACGAAAAAAGCATATCAAGCACATCATTCGAAGCCTATTTCGTAAATGACAGCAACTACTATCTCTTCATCAACTATATGAATCGCGAGAACAACTCGTGGAACAGCAGATACACTGGCATCATTGAGCCAAACACACAGATATTTATCGAAGAGTTCAGCAAATCATCGCTCAACGATATTGAACAGGTTTGCGTGCAGTTCGTCGCTTTCAAACACAACAAACAGTACAGCTTCAAAAACCCAACCTCCGTTGAGCTCAGAATCGACACAGTTAAATTCTACAAGCTGCACAGCTTCACCGACAACGACTACTTCGAAGACAACGCACTCGTATATTATATAACCCGCAACGACATCCCCGAAAGAGAGCTGCTCGTTTCGGCCGGAGACATCCAGCGTGCCATGCTCGAAAAAGAAGAGCAGGAAACAAGACCCCGCAAAAAGAGAATCGTAAAGAAAGAAAAATCGGCAATCACCGAAATAGATCTCCACATAGACCAGCTGCTTGACACCACTGCGGGAATGGGCAATGCCGAGATTCTGGATTATCAGATGCAGAAGTTTCATGAAGTAATGCAAGAACATATTAAACGCAAAGGACATAAGATAGTCTTTATTCATGGTAAGGGGGACGGCGTCCTAAAAAGCGAACTAATTAAGAATTTAAAAAACAAATATAAAGGATGTTACTATCAAGATGCCTCATTCAAAGAATATGGATTTGGAGCAACAATGGTAACCATAAAGTAATAGAAACAAATAAAAAAATAGAGATGAAAAAGTTATTACCCATTTTAACACTGTTCTTTTTATTTACCAGCTGCGAACTGCTCAACCAGGTTAGCGGAGCATATCAGCTGATGCAATGCGATTATAAATACAACAACATTAGCGACATTCAGGTGGCAGGAGTTAATCTCGGCAGCGGCACATCCCTGTCGCTATCCAATTTTGCAGCCATATCAAGCATACTTACAGGCGGCAGCCTTCAAACCATTCCATTCAGCATGACGCTAAAGCTAAATGTTGAGAACCCAAACAAGGCAGCAGCACTTCTCAATGCGCTCGACTACGCAATCCAAATCAACGATATGGAATTTGTGCAAGGCAAGCTCGACGTTCCACTGCGTGTTGAGCCGGGAGAGACCGCAGTCTTGCCCATCTCCATCGGTCTTGACCTCAAAAGTCTGATGAACCAATACTCACGCGACAAAGTATCAAAAGAGATGAGCGGATTCCTTGGACTCTCGTCCGAAAAAACAAAGGTAAGCGTAAAACTTTGGCCCAAGCTAATGGTTGGCGGAACCCTCGTTAAAGTACCTGCCGCTATCCCCGTTGAGTTTTCATTTGGAGGAAAGTAAAAGTAGCAATGAACAAAACGCCTAAAGAGAAGAGACAAAAAGCAATTGAAGAAATCCTGACTTCCGAGTCAATCGAAAATCAGGAAGACCTCTTGCTTTTACTTCAGGAACGGGGTTTCAATCTTACACAAGCCACCCTATCCCGTGACTTTCGAGAAATGAAGGTGGCCAAAACCCCCGATGCCTTTGGCAAATATTACTACCGCATGCCCGATTTCAGGCTGCCGCAGACCGACACCGGACGCTACGGCATGACCTCATCCTTCTCAAGGCACGGCATCATCAACATAGAATTTGCAGGACAGTTTGCCGTCATCAAAACTCCCGCCGGTTATGCACGAGGCATAGCCAGCGACATAGATACCAACAATCTGGCAGGCGTAATGGGCACCATTGCCGGCAACGACACAGTGCTAGTCATACTTCGCGATAACTTCAAGCATGCCGACATCATCACCTCCCTCAGCCTGCTCTTTGACAATAAATAAAAACCTCAAAAATCTTTTTCTAATCGCAATATGTTTACAATAGGAATTGCCGGCGGCTCCGGCTCCGGGAAAACAACACTAGTCAACTCCATACTGGAGATGGCTCCCTACGACCAAATATCACTGCTCACTCAGGATGCGTACTACAAAGACAGCTCACACCTACCGGTAGAGCAACGCAAAGCGCTCAACTTCGACCACCCCGACTCTATCGAGTGGGAGCTTATGCTGAGTGACATTCAAAAGCTCAAAAACGGTCACACCGTACAATCACCCACCTACTCCTACATCACCTGTTCGAGACTGGAAGAAACAGTAACCGTCAAGCCCAACAAGATATTACTTATCGAAGGCATTCTGATACTCACGCAGCCCGAAATTTGCAACGAAATGGACATGCGCATCTACCTCGAAGTAGAACCCGACCACCGACTTTCGCGCATCATCGAGCGCGACATGGAGTCGCGGGGCAGAACAGCCCAGGAAGTAATACAGCGATACTACAAAACAGTGCGCCCCATGCACGAAGAGTTTATCAAGCCCTCGCGCGACAGTGCCGATATGTTGGTAATGGGAGGCGGACTAAACAAAAAAGCCGCCGAATTCATTTCGTCAGCAATATCGGGAAAAATACAGAAATAGTTCTTATTTTCCGCTATTAGCTGCAAATAAGCGCCAATTCTCTTGCAAATACCAATATTTTGTAATACATTTGCATCCGAAACAAAAGCGATAAAGCTTGTTTCATTATAACTTTTTGAAAGGATGTAAAGTTATGATACTTATTGAAAGAAAATAGCAAAACCGTTTTAGGGTAAAGAGCAAAAGCTTTATCGTTAAACGGTTTTTTTGGCTATATACTTTAAGTTTTCAAACAAAACTCGGTCTGAATCGTTATAATATTAGAGCGATATAAAAAAATAATGTGGCGTCAAGCCAAGGTAGATAAAAAGAAAGGAAAGATGGCCCTTCTCGTACACTAACACCCGAAATTTTATTTTGAATAAAGTTTCAAAGTGAAGAGTGGGTTGAACATTGAGCTGCCACCTTCCCTATCAATCGCCCCGCTTCAGTTTAAAAGCTTAAAACATAAAAACTGAAACATTGGGCATTAGTCCGTCAAGACTAAACAATCACCTGGTTAAGACTCCTCGCCGGATGGTGAATCCGCGTCGAGTTCATAGTCCACATTCCCGGGGTCATTGTTCTCAGATGTCTTGTCCACATCCGTAGCAATGACCTCTTCTTTTTCAGCCTCCCTTTCATTTTCAGCCCTCGTACATCTGCTTCGCATAATGGCGTGAGCCTTAGAAAGTTTACTGTGAATATCAAGACAAACATCAAAATACATTTGACTATCTGCCTTCCCCATGTTCGACAACCCCTCAAGCGTCAGCAACATATGACGTAAGTCATAATAACTGTCAACCCTGCGATTGTCTCTCAGCTGCCATGCATCGTTTTTGTCAGTAGTTCTAAACTCCATCAATTTTGCAATTTTGTCGCTTAGCGCTACAATACTCTCAAAACGATTTAACAACGACAACTCTTCCAGTGCATTAAGGACCTCAGTCTTTGACTGCACTTCAAACAGCAAGCGGCGAACCACTGTTATCTGAAGCGATTTGCTCCAGGTAGAGAGATCTTTTCTTTCTGTTCTTATCCAGAAATAAGCCACCTCTACAGATTTTCGCGTTGCATCGTCGCCTTCAAGTATCAGAGCATTAATACTCATGTTTAACGCCCTCAACTTCTTTCGGCACTCTTCTGCCATCTCATCTATCTGCACCGTGGTATCGTGAGCCAGAGTTCTCTTTCCCAACTCCACCAGTGCCTCCAAATGTTTCTTGGCATTTTCAATCACCTCTAATACGTGAGGATTTTCGAACGGGACTTCATCAAGGAAGTCAAAAATTGTGTGCAACAGTCCTTCGTACTCTTCGTTTTTGAGATGTTGCACGAATGAAGCGTGAAGCTTCACTCTTCTCTTTAAAGATTTTTTGTTCATAAAAATAAAATTATAAAATTCGACTTATTTATGAACAATGCTCTTTGGCACGAGAAGGATGTTCAACCCCCATTGCCATGATACAAATATAGTAATAAAGTTGCTTCCAAAAAGGGATGTTTGCTCCACTATAACCAAAAAGGGCCCTTTTTCGTGGTTAAACTTTGTTAATTGGCAACATCTTGACTTTTGAGCAACAAAAAGATGTGTATTTTTCGATTTATAGAGCTTTCCAATTAAAAAGAAACCCACCATCAATAATCAGTTAAGCACGACACAAACTCTCCGGTTCCGCACTCAAAACGGACATTTTTAAACACATGCATAAAATATGCGTACGCATATAGTATGCGTATGCAAATAGAAATTAACGCCAAGGTTGACGTTCTTATAATATTGTGCCGGGAGTCTTTTTGTAGTATTCCTCAAATAGGATTTCCCAAGAGTGACTACCTAATTGCTCCAAAACAAACAGTTAACAACTCATAAAACCAGAGCACATTCACATATATTAACTATAAAAATCAACATACTGAACTAATCCACAATCCATTACGCCCATTAACATTCATTACTTTAATTAGAGCTCGGACCTACTCAGAGCTACCTTTTAAACTCTTAAAG
>CAYFUQ010000004.1:74365-76189 GCA_964346415.1 uncultured Proteiniphilum sp. | reverse complement strand
TAAAACTTTAAGCGGATGGTTGGTGTATTTGTAAAGCTTAATACTGTTGTTTTTTTGCTTTGTTTATATATTTTGATTAAAAATAGCGGTTAAGTGTCGTTTTTGTTTAAAAAATATATATATATTTGTACCCGTAAACATTGTGTGTGCTGTGTCATTCGACTTGAAGTTATTATAAATCTATATTAATTCACCTTAAACTTATTTTAAAATATAATTATTGATATGGAAGTAAAACATAAGAATTTTAAACTCTCTGTTATGATGCTCCTGCAATTTTTTATACAGGGGTCTTGGTATGTCACTATGGGTACCTATCTGGGTAAGACCTTAATGTTTAGTGGTGTTCAAATTGGGTTGGCGTATAGTACCGCTGCAATAGCAGCTATTATATCGCCGGTTTTTGTAGGTATGATAGCCGACCGGTTTTTCTCGGCAAACAGAGTGCTGGCATTCCTGAACATATTTGGAGCACTTGTCCTGTTTTTGTTAACTAAAATCACCAGTTTCTCACTATTCTTTCCTGTGTTGCTTTTGTACAGCATCTGCTTTATGCCTACTATGTCACTAACAAATTCGATAGCGATGGAAAACTTGTCAAATCCTGCCAAGGAGTTTTCAAGAATTCGCCTTTTTGGTTCGTTTGGCTGGATAGGTTCAGGTTTGATAATTAGTGCCATGGGTATTGAAATGTATTCAACTCCATTTTTAATTGGAGCCGGAATTTCGTTAATTGCCGGTATTTACGCACTTGTTCTGCCATACAAAGCTCCTATAAAATCAGCAGCGAAAGCTACTATAGGACAGATTCTCGGCTTTGATGCCTTTAAGCTTACCAAAGATCGTTCGTTTCTGGTGTTGCTTATATTCTCAATCCTCACATGTATCCCTTTAGCCTTCTACGATTCTTTTACCAATCTGTTTATAACAGATGAGGGCATAACCAATGCTGCCGCAGCAATGAGCCTGGGGCAAATAGCCGAGGTTATTTTCCTGTTTGCATTCCCTATTTTATTTTTGAAACTAAAGTATAAAGGCAGTATTGTTGCTGCAATTATAGCCTGGGTTCTGATGTATGGATTCTTTACACTTGGAGCATATACAGGGCAGACTGCTTTCTTATATATGGTTTTGCCACTGCATGGTTTTTGTTTCACTTTCTTTTTTGTTGCAGGACAGCTTTATGTTGATGAAAAGGCACCTGCTTCTCTACGAAACTCTGCTCAGGGGTTAATCACTTTTGCCACCTATGGTGTAGGTAAGTATTTCGGTACGCTGGTTGCCGGAAATGCCGTTGACCGATTTGCACATCAGGGTGGATACGACTGGGTGTCGGTATGGATGGTGCCTTTCATTATGGCATCAGCAATTCTTATTGGTTTTGTTTTCTTGTTCAAGGAAAATCCAAAAACTGAGATATCAATTAATTAACTTACTTCTTAAATATTTTTTGCCTATGATGAAATAGAAAATGCTTTTTTTTGAAATATAACTTATTAGTGCTTTATGTAATTTATTAATAAAACTTGTTACTCACTTTAAAAATCTAAAGTATGAAATTTATTTTAATTAAATATAAAGGAGAGTGTTTTTTGGTTAAGCACAGTAGAGTAATATTTACTCTTGTCTTTGCTTTGTTTGCTTTCACATTGTCAGCTCAAAAAACAGTTTCCGGTATTGTATCTGATACTGACGGTATGCCTTTGATAGGTGTCAATGTTATTGTTAAGGGCACTACCACAGGAACTATTACTAATGTGGATGGTGAATATACGTTGTCTGTTCCAGGTGATGATGCTGTTTTGGTATTTTCTTATATCGGCT
>CAYFUQ010000004.1:67969-74265 GCA_964346415.1 uncultured Proteiniphilum sp. | reverse complement strand
TATACGTTGTCTGTTCCAGGTGATGATGCTGTTTTGGTATTTTCTTATATCGGCTATATTCCAGTGGAGGTTATGGTAGGTAATCAGTCAGTTATTAACCAAACGCTAGCAGAGGATACGCAGTTAATTGAAGAGCTGGTAGTAGTGGGTTATGGCATTCAGAAAAAAGAGACAGTGACAGGTTCTGTGTCCTCTGTTAAGGGTGAGGATATCATTAAGTCGCCTGTGGCAAACCTTTCAAATGCCATTGCCGGGCGTATGCCTGGAGTTATAACCCTTCAACGCTCAGGAGAACCGGGTTACGATGGTTCTGCAATTAGAATTCGTGGTTCAAATACATTAGGAAATAATGACCCATTAGTTGTAATTGATGGTGTTGCGGCAAGGGCCGGTGGTCTTGAACGGCTGGACCCAAATGAAATAGAAACTATTTCTGTGTTGAAGGATGCTTCAGCCGCTATTTACGGGGCACGTGCAGCGAATGGTGTAATTCTAATTACTACCAAAAAGGGATCTACCAATCAAAAACCTGAGTTGACTTATTCTTTTAATCAGGGATGGGCGCGTCCAACTATTTTGCCTAAGATGAGTAATGCTGCAGAATATGCAGAGTTGCGTAATGAGCTGATTGTTAATGATGGTTTGGTGAACCCTGCAACAGGAAATCCAAATGTTGTGTCGGAGCCATGGAAGACAGATGAGGAAATCAGAATGTATAGGGATGGTTCGGATCCATGGAGATATCCAAATACAGACTGGTATGGTGAAACCTTTAAGCCTTGGTCACCGCAGAGCATTCATAATGTTGAGTTGGTTGGAGGTATGGAGAAATTACAATATTTCGCAAACTTCGGTTATAAATATCAGGATGGCCTTTACTATAATTCAGCAAATAACTATAACCAATATAATCTTAGGATTAACCTTGATGCTGAATTAAATGAGTGGGTAAAAGCAAGTGTTGGTTTGATGGGACGTCAGGAAAACAGAAACTTTCCAAGCCAGGGAGCCGGTGATGTTTTGTGGTTCACTGCTCGTGGAAGACCAACTGATCCTGCCTATTGGCCTAATGGACTGCCCGGACCTGCACAGGAATATGGACGCAACCCTGTGGTTGCTGTTACAGACGAAACAGGTTACACCCATGATAAAAGATATTTTATTCAAACAAATGCAAGTGTTGAGATTTCTCAGCCATGGATTGATGGATTAAAGCTAAGAGCTAATATTTCTTATGACAAATCTTTTGGGCAATCTAAAACATGGTTCCACCCATGGTACTTGTATACATGGGATTTTAAAACTATGGAAGATGACGGACAGACGCCTAAGCTGACAAAATCTCTTAGCTATCCAAATCACTCAGACCCAAGTTTGAGTATGAATTCTTTTGATCAAACTAATACGGTGCTTGGAGCTTTGATGACTTACGACAAATCATTTGGCAATCATGATTTGAGTGCATTGGTTGGTGTAGAGCAGGATAGATCAGACAAAGAATATTTTGCCGGATACAGAAGATATTTTCTGTCTAACGCTTTGCAACACTTTAATGCAGGAGGAGATAAAGAGAAAAATGCTACCAGTGGTGGCTGGAATGATAACTGGATTAGAGCCAGAATGAATTATTTCGGTAGGATCTCTTATAATTTTATGGAGAAGTATCTTGCAGAGTTTGTGTGGAGATACGATGGGTCTTACATGTTCCCTAAAGATAACAGATATGGCTTCTTCCCGGGAGTTTTAGTTGGTTACAGGATATCAGAAGAGGATTTCTGGAAAGAAAATCTGTCATCTATTGATTACTTCAAAATCAGAGCCTCTTGGGGGCAGATGGGTAATGACCAGGTTTGGTTTGATAATAAGCTTCAAGAGTATCAGTTCTTGCCAACTTATTACTATGAGTGGGGTTATATAATCGATAATCAAGATGAAAAAGGACTTAGAATTAGCCGTTTCCCTAATGAGAATATTACATGGGAAAGAGCCAATAACTTAAATGTGGGATTTGAAGGAAGAACAATTAACAATAAACTATATTTTGAATTTGATTTCTTTAATAATAAAAGATCTAATATTTTATGGCGTAGAAACGCTTCAGTGCCCGAAACAGCTGGTTTGACATTGCCTGCAGAAAATATTGGCAAAGTTGACAATAAGGGTTTCGATTGGAAGCTGGAATGGATGGATAGAGTTGGGAATGATTTCAGATATAATGTGAGTTTCTCAGGAGGTTATGCCAAAAACAAAATTGTTTTCTGGGATGAAGCACCAGGTGCTCCCGATTGGCAAAAGTCAACAGGGTTTCCAATGAATACAGGATTGTATTATGAATTTGACGGAGTATTTAAAGACTGGGAGGAAATAAATAATAAGTCAAATCGTCCAAACTATGACGGTATTACCAGTGACGAAGGACTTCAGCCCGGTGATATGAAGTTTAAGGATATTGATGGCGATGGCAAAATTACGCCTGATGACAGAAGAAGGTTTGATAGAACAAATGAACCTAAGTTTACTTACGGCGTGAATACAATGCTTCAATATAAGAATTTTGATTTGAATATTCTGTTTCAGGGAGCTGCAGACGCATGGTCTAAATTATATTTTGACTCGGGTGAAATCGGTAATTACTCTAAATATATTTATGATAATCATTGGTCGGTAGCCAATCCGTCAAGTGAGCATCCTAGAGTTCACGCCAGAGCTAAATATTATTGGGATAGTGGTACAGGTGCAAGCAATACATATTGGATGCAAAACACCAGCTATCTGAGACTGAAGAATGTTGAGTTGGGTTATTTACTGCCAACCAATTTGATGAATCAAACTAAATTCTTCTCTCGTGCCCGTGTTTATGTAAATGCTGTTAATTTGCTGACATTTACCAATGCACATGATGTTGACCCTGAGAGTACCAGTTCGAATGCAGTCTATTATCCTCTGTCATTAGTAGTTAACTTTGGAGTATCACTAACATTTTAAAAAATCGAAAATAATGAGACTTAATAGAATATTTCCTTTTATAATGATTTTGGCATTCATACTGCTCAATGCATGTGATGCTGATTTTATGGACACAAAGCCTCAAACAGAGATTACAGCAGATGATATATGGGAGGAGGCGAGTTTGGCTAAGGCTTATATGTTTGATATATATTTCACATTTCAGGATGCGGGCTTTACCGAAGAGCTGCAGGCTTCAGCTACTGACGAGGCATTGTTTACGCACGGTAGAGAGTTTCGAGAAACAAATTCTGGTGCTGTGACTGATGTTAATTTGGGTTGGTTTGCTAAAACTCAAAGTGGACATCAGTGGGCACGATTGTATCGCAACATTCGTTCCTGTAATGATTTTATCGAAAATGTTGATAATGCTTCGTTTGATGAGGCGAATAAAGAGCAGTTAAAAGGTGAGGCATATTTCCTCAGAGCATATTTTTATCATAGACTGACACGTGCTCACGGTGGTGTTCCCTTGCAGCTAAGGGTGACTCAGTTAACTGATGATCCTGAAGATTTTTTAATTCCCAGAGCTTCTTACACAGAATGTATAGATCAGATATTACTTGACTTGGATGAGGCTGGGAAGTATTTGAAAGATAGAACATTTGCAAATACTGAGAAGGGTAGAGCAACGTTGGCCGCCGTTAAAGCATTAAGAGTTAGAGTTTTGGCAGATGCTGCTAGTGACTTGCATGATGAGCAGACTGCAACATCAAAAGTGCCTATTTTTAAATCATATAACCATAAAGATCTTTTGTTCTACACCAAGGGTTCAAGAGAGGACAGATGGACTTCAGTTAAAACAGCTGCAAAAGAATTAATGGATAACCCTCTTGGACATTCTATCCCCAGTTTCGGAGGAGAGGGGCTTACAACAGAAGAGAAGGCTGATAAAATCTGGACGTTCTTCCTGCAGGATAGCCCTGATCATATATTCTCTAGATATTTTATTGATACAAAAGATGAGAGTGGTACCAAAATGCCTATCTTTAACGGCCCAAGTGGTTATCACGCATGGGGTGGTAATACACCTGTACAGGATGTGGTAGATGCATTTTTGATGGAGGATGGTAGCAAATTCGACTGGAGTAATCCTGAGCATGCCAAAGCTCCTTATAAAAACAGAGAGCCACGTTTTTATGCAACTATCTTGCATGATGGAATGCAGTGGATTCAGCGTCCTGCGGATTATGCTGTGGAAGAGCCTACTGGCAGAATCCAAACAGGTTATTATCAATTGGAACCTGGTAGTGATGATATGTATGCCGGAATGGATACAAGAGATGGTGGAGGAGAAAACTGGAACGGAACATATACGGGATATTATCTGAAAAAGTTTATTAATCCGGCTGAAGGCGATCACCGTAATAAAATAAATGCAGTTTTCCCATTCATTCGTCTCACAGAAGTTTATTATACTTATATTGAGGCTTGCATTGAATTGAATGATCTAACTGAAGCTAAAAAATATCTCAATGACATCAGGAAAAACTTAAACTTGCCTGAGGTAACTACAAATGATCAGGATGAGCTTCGCAGGATTTTCCAAAATGATAAGCGTTTAGACTTCTATTTTGAGGAGCACAGGTATTGGGACTTACGGAGGTGGATGATTGCTCCAGATGCTCCCGGCCTAAATAGCCTTAATGGCATTAGAGTAACTGGAAGGCTAAAAGCAGGTGTTCCTAAGCAAGAAAAGCCAACTTATGATGAAGATAGATGGAGCTACACTTATGAAGTTGTTCCAGTGTTGCAGGAGAACAGAAAATGGGTTGATAAGTGTTATTATTTGCCTATTCACCGAAATGAAATGCAACGTAATAAGAATCTGATTCAAAATCCAGGTTACAGTGATTAATAATTAATATAACATGGAGGCTGTTTACGGCCTCCATGTTTCTAATTTTATAAAAATAGAATGACAAGAAAAAAATTAAAAATGGGAATGGTTGGAGGAGGTAATGACTCCTTCATTGGTGCGATTCATCGCAGAGCGGCATTTATGGATAATCAGATTGAACTGGTGTGCGGAGTTTTCAGTGTAAATCCTGAGGTTTCGTTAGAGTCGGGACGAGATTATTTCGTGCCCGACAACAGAACTTACAACAGCTATCACGAAATGTTCGAAAAGGAGATGCAACTTCCTGAGGAAGAGCGTATGGATTTCGTTACAATAGTTACACCAAATAAGTGGCACTTTGAGCCTGCAATGATGGCCCTTGAGAGAGGATTTCACGTAGTGATTGACAAGCCTATAACCTTTTCACTTGAAGAAGCGAAACTGCTTCAGCAGAAGGTGGAGGAAACAGGACTTACGCTGGCATTGACTCATGTTTATTCAGGATATCCTGCCGTGAAAGAAGCCAAGGCCAGAATAAAAAATGGCGATTTTGGTAAATTGCGACGAGTATATGTTGAATACACACAAGGCTGGTTATCAAAGCGCATCGAGCTGGAAGGTGGCAACAACGCAGGCTGGAGAACTAATCCCGAACTGACGGGCAAAGCGGGAGCAATGGGTGATATTGGTACTCACGCATGGCATCTAGCCGAATATATGACCGGACTGAAGGTTGAGGAGGTGTGTGCCGACTTGCGTACTTTCGCAGAAGGGAGACAAGTTGATGATGACGGAGCTGCGCTTTTAAAACTTGAAGGTGGTGTTGCCGGAGTTTTAATGGCTACTCAGATAGCAACAGGTGAGGCAAATAATATTCGTATCAGAGTATATGGAGAAAAGGGCGGCCTGGAGTGGAGACAAATGGAACCTAATAAACTAATACTAAGATGGGGCGACCGTCCGATGGAAGAGCTTTATATGGGTAACAACGAGCATATGAGCGACTTTGCAAAATGGAACACAAGAACTCCCGCAGGTCATCCCGAAGGATTTATCGAAGCCTTTGCAAACATCTATCGAAACTTTGCTCTTACCGTACAAGCAAAAAGAAGCGGAGAAACTCCAGATAAGAATATGCTTGACTTCCCAACAGTATATGATGGTGTCAGAGGTATGCAATTTGTTGAAACCATGGTTGCATCAGGTTATGATGATGAGGTGAAATGGATAAAATGGGTACATTGATTTATTTTAATATAAATTAATTTAATGGCGCATATATAATTACTATATTTGCGCACATTATTATAAGGCTTTGGTAGTAGTCACACACTTGATTAAATTTCAAATACAAATCTCACTAGCTTAATTCAATGGCAAGAAAGAAATCCTCTGATGATTCGCGCAATAAGTCAAACAAAAAGGTTTATCAGCGCAAGAGTTTTTACAT
>CAYFUQ010000004.1:0-67869 GCA_964346415.1 uncultured Proteiniphilum sp. | reverse complement strand
ATGATTCGCGCAATAAGTCAAACAAAAAGGTTTATCAGCGCAAGAGTTTTTACATTTTTCTGGGTGTTTTTATCGGTATTCTGTTTGTTGCAACACTATACCAAACTTCTGTTTACTTTTCCAGCAATGAGTCGTGCATGATGTGTCACGTGCATCCTCATGCAGATGAGAGCTGGAAGTTGTCATCTCATGTTAACAACAAAAGTGGCGTTATGGTTAACTGTGTTGACTGTCACCTGCCACCCAAAGATGATACATGGGCACACTATACTGCAAAACTTCAGTTGGGCATTAAAGATGTATGGGGTTACCTTACAAAAGATAGTGCCGACTTTGACTGGGAGAAGAGAAGACAACTGGAATATGCTGTTAAGATGATACCAAACGAATCTTGTGTGAAATGTCACCAAAACTTATTTCCGCAGGGATTGTCTGATGATGGGATTACGGCGCATCTTCATTACGATGAGAATCATAAGAAACAGGACTTGCACTGTATCAGTTGTCACTTAGACGTTGGTCACTACGACCCCAACTACTCGCATGGGCAGATGGTAGGCATACCTACAATGGGAGGTGAAAAGATTGATACAAGTCTTTACTTCAAAGAACCTACATTGGTAACTGCTTTTGAAAACTATACAGAACAAATCCCCGGAACACCGGTGTCATTTAATATGATTGCCGTGCCGGGTGGAGAGTTCATGATGGGTAGTTCACCCAAAGAGCCTTTCCACAAAAAAGACGAAGCACCACAGCATGAAGTTGAAATCAGCTCGTTCTTTATGGCTGAAATAGAGGCAACATGGGACCAGTACTGGTCGTTCTATGCTGAAACGATGAGTGAGGGCAGAACTCCTCCCGAAGTTGTATATGCAAACAACATGAGTGCAATGGGTGTTGATGCAATTTCAGGACCAACGCCTCCGTTTGGGTTCCCCGATCAGGGATGGGGCTCAGGCGACAGACCTGCAATAACAATGACACATTATGCTGCTGAGGTGTTCTGTCAGTGGTTGTCAGAAAAAACAGGCAAGAAATATCGTCTTCCGACTGAAGCAGAGTGGGAGTATGCAGCCAGAGGCGGAACAGAAACTCCTTACTTCTTTACAGGAAACCCAAAGAAATTCTCTGACGAGGGTTTTATGCGTAGATTCTTCCCTGCCAAGACAGACAGCATCAGTGCATTTGTTATTTATGATAAAAATAGTGACAACCGTACTCAGGAGCCTTCATTGGTGAAAGCCAACCCATTTGGTTTAAAAAATATGCTGGGTAATGTGATGGAGTATTGTGCAGATAAATATGATGAGAATGCGTACGACAAGCGAAGCGGCAAAACATCCAATCCTTTAGTTACCGAAGGTGACGAATGGGTGGTAAGAGGCGGAAGCTACTTGTCTGATGCATCTGATGTAAGATCAGCCGCGCGCGGACATACCCATCATGACGACTGGATGAAGACCGACCCGCAACAACCAAAAAGCATCTGGTGGTATTCGGATATTAAAGGAGTTGGATTCAGGGTTGTCTGCGAGCCTGAGAGTGCAATTAACAAATCAAACTAAATATAAACCTAAAACAATTTTAATTATAATGAAAAAGGAAAATAACTTATCAAGGAGAAATTTCTTAAAGTCATCTGCATTGGCAGGTGCAGCAGGTGTTATTGGCACCGGAACAACCGGTTTTCTGACATCTTGCAGTGGTGATAATAGCAGTAAGGGTGGTAATGCGCCTCTTAAACAACCGGGTAGCTACTATGTTCCTAATCTGGTTGACTTTGCTGATGATGGCAAAGAGCTTAGAGCAGGTGTAGTTGGTTGTGGCGGAAGAGGTTCGGGCGCAGCCATGAACTTCCTTGATGCAGCAAATGGTGTTACAATTGTTGCATTGGGTGATGTATTCCAGGACAGAGTTGACGGTCTTGCCGACAAACTGAAAAACGATAAGAATATCGATATTCCTGCCGACAAGCGTTTTGTTGGATTAGATGCTTACAAACAGGTTATTGACAGTGATATAGATGTGCTTATTGACTGTACTCCCCCATTCTTTAGAGCTGAACATTTCAAATATGCTGTTGAGAAAGGAAAACATGCCTTCCTTGAGAAGCCAATTTGTGTGGATACAGTTGGATATCGTACAATTGTAGCTGCTGCCAAGCAGGCACAGGCTAAAAGCCTTAAGGTAGTAACCGGTACTCAGCGTCATCATCAGCGCAGCTATGTGGAATCATACAAGCAAATCATGAATGGTGCTATTGGTGAAATTACCGGTGGTGTTGTTTACTGGAATCAGCCTATGCTTTGGTACCGCGAGCGTCAGCAAGGGTGGAGCGATTTTGAATTTATGGTTCGTGACTGGGTTAACTGGAAATGGCTGTCGGGAGACCATATTGTTGAACAACACGTTCACAACATTGATGTGTTCACATGGTTCAGCGGTTTGAGACCTGTAAGTGCAGTTGGTTTTGGTTCACGTCAGCGTCGTATCACAGGTGACCAGTATGACAACTTTAGCATCGACTTCACTATGGAGAACGGAATTCACCTTCACAGTATGTGTCGTCAGATAGACGGATGTGCCACGAATGTTAGCGAATTTGTACAGGGAACCAAAGGTTCATGGTCGAGCAACGGCGGGCACAGAATTAAAGACCTTGAAGGCAATGTGATCTGGGAATTTGATTACGATGCTGAGAAAGCAAATTACAAACAAACAGACCCATACACTCTTGAGCACGTAAATCTGATTAACAGCATTCGTAAGAATGAACCTATCGAGCAGGCCTCAGAAACAGCAGTTTCAAACATGGCAGCCATCATGGGACGCGAATCAGCATACACAGGTGCAGAAGTTAAGTGGGATGAGATGACAGCAGCTTCACTCAACTACACTCCTTCTGATTTGAATATTGGAAAAATGGATATGTCCGGATTTACCGTTCAGGTTCCCGGTTCACAAAAATAATATTATGGCTTTAGACAGAAGAAACTTTTTGAAATCATCACTTGCCGGAGCAGCAGCCTTAGGCGTGGGAAGCACGATTAAGGTGAAAGGAAGTCCGTCGGTAAAAGACAGCAACTCTGTATATCCCATCAAGGCAGAACTTAAGTTGTCATTCCAGGAGGGAATCGCTCCGGGAAGCAACCTGAATGAGAAGTTCGACTTTATGGAAGAGCACGGAGTTGTGGGATTTGAACCTCATGGTGGTGGCATCAACAAACGAATGAATGAGTTTAAGGAAGCACTGAAAGGAAGAAACATCCGGGTGAGTGCTATCTGTGCAGGATTCGAAGGCTTTATTCTCTCTACAGACCCTGCAATCCGCAAGAAGTGCAGAGACACTATGGACGAACTGATTATAGCTGCCGGAGAACTTGGTTCGGTGGGTGTTATCATTGTTCCTGCTTTTAACGGACAGGTGCCAGTCATGCCTCATACGCAAGAGACTCGTGACTTTTTGTGTGAGCAGTTCGATGAAATGGGCACATTCGCACAACAGCATGGCACAACAGTAATTCTTGAGCCGCTTAACCGCCGCGAGGCATTCTATCTGCGTCAGCTGAGTGATGCCGCTTCAATTTGTCGCGACATCAACAACCCAGGTGTTACCTGTCTGGGTGACTTCTGGCACATGACATGGGAAGAGACCTGCGACAAAGGCGCATTTGTTTCTGCCGGCGATTATCTGCAACACGTACACATGGCAAGTCGTAAGCGTCGCAGCATTCCGGGAGAGGATGGCGAAGCAGATAACTATGTGGAGGGATTCCGCGGATTGAAAATGATAGGTTATGATAAATATGTAAGCTACGAATGTGGTGTACAGGGCGACCGCAACATTGTGGTTCCTGCATCAATCGAATTGCTGAGAAAGCAATGGGAAGAAGCTTAATATAACAACATACTATTAATTATGGAAAGAGTGGGAGACGAAAGTCTTCTGCTCTTTTTTTGATTATGTAACATGATACGCTGTCCCTTTTGAGAATAATTTATTAATTTTGCATCTCCGTAACTAACAGTAGAATAAAGAAATATATAAATAAGGAGTTATATTAATGTTTGACTATAACAAAGAAGATGCCCTGGTACTCTTTTCAGGAGGGCAAGACTCAACCACCTGCCTATATTGGGCTAAAAAGACTTTCAAGAATGTTCATGCACTATGTTTCACCTATGGACAGCGACACTCGCTGGAGGTGGAGATCGCACAACGCATAGCTGAGCAGGCAGATGTGCCGTTCCAATTGCTCGATGCATCCATTATTTCGCAACTGGCACCCAACTCGCTCACTGATTCATCTATCACAATGGATGAGGAGCAACCCGAAGGGTCATACCCCAATACTTTTGTGCCGGGGAGAAACATGTTCTTCCTATCTTTTGCAGCCACAATTGCATATGCCAAAGGCATTCGCAATCTGGTGATTGGAGTTTCGGAAGCCGACTACAGTGGTTATCCCGACTGTCGCGAAACTTTTATTCACTCAATCAACACCACCATCAATCTGGCTATGGACAAGCACTTTATGATTCACACGCCGCTGATGCATCGCGATAAAGAAGCAGTATGGAGATTTGCCGATGAACTGGGTGTGTTTGATGTGGTTAGAAACGAAACGCTGACCTGCTACAATGGAATCCGTGGTGACGGATGTGGTCATTGTCCTGCGTGTAAACTGCGCACGAGGGGACTTGAGGACTATATGGCAAGCAGACAGTGAGCCTGCAACCGAAATAGTATAATGCAATCACATAAATAAACATATTAAATCAACAATGAGAAAAATTATTTTTATGCTAACTACAATGTTTCTGCTGGCTTCCTGCACGGGAAATCAGACAGAGAAAGCAACGGCTGAACATGACATGCCGGACGAGACGTTTGAGTATAAGGTAGATAGATTTGCAGATATAGAAATACTGCGTTACTATGTGCCCGGATTCAAGTCACTGTCTCTAAAACAAAAAGAATTGGTTTACTACCTTACACAAGCTGCCCTGGAAGGACGCGATATCCTTTGGGATCAGCACAACAGTCTTAACCTGACCATCAGACGTGTGTGTGAGGGAGTATACGAAAACTATATGGGTGACAAGAATTCTGAAGACTGGAAGAACTTTGAAACCTATCTGAAACAAATCTGGATGGCTAACGGTGTTCATCATCACTATTCGGAAGACAAAATCATACCTGCATTTAGTCAGGACTATTTTGTGACTATTGTGAAAAGTGTTGACCCCGGACGTATGCCTTTCCGTGACGGAATGGCGGCAGACGAAACGCTGAACGAAATCCTTCCGCTTATGTTTGACCCCGCTGTAATGCCAAAGCGCATGAACCAGACTGCAGGTGCAGACATTGTTACAACATCGGGTATAAACTTCTACGAAGGTGTGACGCAGGCAGAGGTGGAGAACTTCTATAATGCAATGAAAGACCCTAATGACAACACACCAGTATCTTACGGACTCAACAGCAAGGTGATGAAAGAAGATGGCAAGGTGGTTGAGAAAGTGTGGAAACTGGGAGGCATGTATGACAAAGCAATCGAAAGAATTGTGGGCTGGCTGGAAAAAGCAGCCGAAGTTGCCGAAAACAAGGAGCAGAAAGAGGTAATCACCAGCCTTATCGCTTATTACAAATCAGGTGACCTGAAGCAGTTTGATGATTATTCAATACTTTGGACCAATGACACCACTTCGCAAGTTGACTTTATCAACGGATTCATCGAAGTATATGCCGACCCGCTGGGGATGAAAGGCACATGGGAGTCTATCGTAAACTTCAAGAGCGAAGAGGCATCAAAGAGAACAGAAATAATAAGTGCCAATGCACAATGGTTTGAAGACAACTCACCCACCGACTCACGCTTCAAGAAAGATGAAGTGAAAGGCGTTTCGGCAAAGGTTATTACCGTAGCGATGCTGGGTGGCGACTGCTATCCTGCAACACCAATCGGCATCAACCTGCCCAACTCTAACTGGATACGCCGCGACCACGGTTCAAAATCGGTAACTATCGATAACATAACCGATGCTTATGCCAACGCCGCACGCGGCGACGGTTTTAATGCTGAGTTTGTGTGGAGCGATACCGAACGTGAACTGATGAGCGAATATGGAGTGATGACCGACAACCTGCACACCGACCTGCATGAATGCTTAGGTCACGGCTCGGGCAAACTCTTGCCGGGTGTTGACCCTGATGCACTCAAGGCCTACGGCTCTCCATTGGAAGAGACACGCGCCGACCTGTTTGCACTTTACTATCTGGGCGACCCCAAGCTGATTGAACTGGGACTTCTTCCCAACGATGAGGCATACAAATCGGAGTATTACAAATATATTATGAACGGTGCAATGACTCAGCTTACCCGTGTGCAACTGGGTAAAGATATTGAACAGGCACACATGCGCAATCGTGCACTGATTTCAAACTGGGTAATAGATCATGGCAAAGATGACAATGTGGTGGAACTGAAAGAGCGCGACGGAAAAACATATGTTGTGGTGAACGACTATGTGAAGCTTCGCGAACTGTTCGGAACATTCCTTGCAGAAATTCAGCGCATCAAGTCGGAAGGTGACTTTGAAGCAGGTAAAAACCTGATTGAAACTTACGCAGTGAAAGTGGATCAGAAATTGCACAAAGAGGTTCTTGACCGCTACGAAGCATTGAACCTTGCACCATACAAAGGCTTTGTAAACCCCGTTTACAAACTGGTTAAAGATGACAAAGGAAAAGTGACCGATGTTACTGTTTCGTACGGCGAAAGCTATGTTGACCAACAGTTGAGATATTCTAGCCAATACTCAGTGTTGCCACACAAAAACTAACATATCACACATCTTTTTTAAACAAATATTGAAAATAAGCGTTTTGGTATTACTGAAACGCTTATTTTTTATTTATATAATTACATTCAATATTAAACAAGATGACATACGCAGAAACACTCGAATATCTATATGGGCAAATGCCCGAATATCAGCGCATAGGGCATATAGCTTACAAGCCGGGGCTGGACAACAGTCACCGTTTGGACAAGATATTTGACCATCCGCACCGAAAATACAAGACTATACACATAGGCGGCACCAACGGTAAAGGCTCCACGTCGCACCTTCTGGCCGCCATTCTCCAAAAAGCAGGATACAAAACGGGACTTTACACATCGCCCCACCTTGTTGACTTTCGCGAACGCATACGCGTGGACGGTGAGATGATTTCGAAGAAATATGTAATGGACTTTGTACAAAAATATAAAGAGGAGTTCGAACCGGTGATGCCTTCGTTCTTTGAGTTAACCATGGAGATGGCTTTTCTCTATTTTGCAGAGCAGGAAGTAGATGTGGCAATAGTTGAGGTGGGACTGGGCGGACGTCTGGACAGCACCAACATAATAAACCCCGATCTTTCGGTGATAACCAATATAGGGCTGGACCATACCCAATATCTTGGCAGCACCCTCGAAGAGGTGGCAGCAGAGAAGGCAGGTATATTCAAAGCAGGTACACCTGCGCTGATAGGGGAAGCAGGCAATGAAGATTTAAGACATTTGTTTATGGACAGTGCAGCTGCCGTAGGTGCCCCGCTTATTTTCTCTGAAGAATCGGTAAATGGATTTAGAGCAGTCAGACAAGGTACAGGCTGGGTATTTCAGTCTGATGATTTCCCTCAGGTTGTGGGTACTTTAGGAGGCTTTGCTCAGGAGAAGAATGCAAGGACAGTGCTGGCGACAGTGATTGGGTTGCGAAAACTGGGTTACACTATCTCTGACGAGGCAGTCGTGTCGGGCTTTGAACAGGTGGTGCAGCTCACAGGATTGATGGGACGCTGGCAAACGCTGAGTGAGAACCCCAAAGTGATCTGCGACACGGGACACAACGCCCACGCAATGCAATATATAGTGGATCAGTTGAATAAAGAAACTTACGAAACTCTTCATATAGTGTTCGGGATGGTAAACGACAAAGATATTAGCTCTGTACTGAGTATGTTGCCAAAAGATGCCCGATACTATTTCACCCGCGCTTCCGTTGAACGGGCCATCAATGCGAAGGAACTCTCCGAAGAGGCAGCTGCCTTTGGTTTGAGTGGAGATTATTTCCCTACAGTGTCACACGCTGTAGCGGTTGCCAAAGAATCGGCGGCAGCAAACGATTTGATTTTTATTGGAGGAAGTTCGTTTGTTGTAGCAGATATTCTTGCTGCTAAAATGCAATTGGACGAGGGAATCAGCTAAAGATAAAGCAAAAGAGGGTGCATCACATTGTGACACACCCTCTTGAAATATATCTTAATAGGTAGTTCTATTACCAGATTAGCACAACTCGGAAGTAGTAGTCGCTTGGTGCAGTGCTGTCTTCAAACAAATCGTTTGCTTCTATGTAAAAAGCCACAGTGCTGGGATTGCCATACTGGAAGTCGCAGCTGATAGTCTCAGTGAAGAAAACGGGATTGCCAAATTCGTCATCGCCATCGTAGTGCGATTGTACATAAGGTAGTGGCTTTTGTACTTCGTCAACTCCCGGTTCTCCAAGAAATACATAACCCAATGCAGCTCCCTTTTCAAAGATAAACTCGGTTAGCTCGGGCAGGTCGGCAACTGCTTCCCAGTGGCCTTTGTCGGGATGACCGTCTATATAAACCCACTCCCAGTCACTTGCTTTTACCTGAACCTGTATAATCTCCCACTGTGTAAACTCCAAATCCTTGTTATTCTCCCTGATGGCATCTTCAATCATCTTTCTGACTTCATAATCTCTTAAGTAATCATCAGGATATGTAGTGCAGGAGTTGTAGAGAAACAGTCCTGTGAGAAGCACCGTAAGTGTTAGTAATTTTCTTTTCATACTTGTTTTTATTTAATGTGTTTGTATATTATATCGTTATGTTCTCTTTGACCACATTATCATATTGAGGTTTAATTCTTTCAAAGTGTCAAAGATAATTATTTTATTTGTATGTTAATGAGTTATATTAACGAAATGTACCTACAGATTGTTTATAACTGTTATTGTGTTTTTGTATCTTTGCATCAGTTTTGAGTTGCGGTCAGTGTACGGGCTGCAACTATTTGTAAAAAGACAAACTTAATGGAAATATTGGCACAAATCGACTGGCTCGAGCTATTTGCGGCCGTGCTGGGCGTAGTGAGCGTGTGGTATGCACGCAAAGAAAACATACTTGTATTCCCTTTCGGACTGGTTAATGTATCTATCTATATATACATCTGCTTTGCGGCACGGCTCTATGCCAATGCCGGCATCAATGTGGTATATTTCATAAGCAATGCCTACGGCTGGTATCTGTGGGGCAGGGTGAGCGAGGACAATTCCAGATTGCGAATCTCACGCAACACGCCACTGCAAAATGTCCTTTCATGGGGCGGTATTGTGGTTATATATGGCGGTGCACTCCTGCTGCTTAGATATGCCAATCGCGGCGATGTAGAGTATCTCAATTCCTATCTGCCTTATATAGATTCGTTTAACACATCTTTCTTCCTTGTAGCAACCATCCTTATGGCTTTCAAGAAGGTTGAAAACTGGGTGTTCTGGACTGTCGGCAATGTTGTCTCCATTCCTATCTATGCATCGCAGGGACTATATTTCACAAGCGGACAGTATGCCATATTCCTTATCCTTGCCACACTGGGCTGGCTGGAATGGAGAAAGAAATCGGCCACAAACACACAACCTACTGTAAACAACTAACTGAAAAATAATAATTCAAATGACTGAACAATTTCACAAAACACTGCGTGATTCGGCAGTTGCCCGCTGGTCGGCACTTATATTGCTATCCATCACAATGTTCTTCGCCTATATGTTTATCGACGTGCTGGCACCACTCAGCACCATGCTCGAAACATCGCTCAAATGGACGCCCGACACGTTTGGCGCCGTTGCAGGGTCGGAGTATTTCCTTAACGTATTTGCTTTCTTTCTTATATTTGCGGGAATCATCCTCGACCGCATTGGCGTAAGGCGTTCGGCTATCGTGTCGGGCTTGCTTATGTTGATTGGTGCCTCTATCAAGCTGTACGGAATCAGCGACCTGTTTAACAACGGAGGATTTGGTTACGATTTCTTCAACTCGTTTATTCCCGGCTTCCCACCCTCGGCAAAGGTTGCAAGTATTGGTTTTGCCATTTTTGGTTGTGGAGTTGAGATGGCGGGTATCACCGTTTCAAAAGGAATCGTTAAATGGTTTGCCGGCAAAGAACTTGCACTGGCTATGGGACTGGAAATGGCTATTGCCCGCCTGGGTGTGTTTGCCGTATTCCGTTTGTCTCCCTACCTGGCCGATACAGGCGGTGTAACTCTGTCGGTAGGAGTAGGAACACTATTCCTGCTTATCGGCCTGCTCTCTTTCACTGTATATTTTCTATTTGACAGAAAACTTGACTCTCAGGATGAGGCTGCCAATGGCCCGGAAGAAGCAAAGGAAGAGTTCCATATCAGCGACCTGAAAGCAATCTTTACCTCCAAAACATTCCTTGTGGTAGCTGGTCTTTGTGTGCTGTTCTATTCAGCCATCTTCCCATTCCAGAAGTTTGCCACCGGTATGCTTGAAAGCCGCCTTGGCATGACCACCGCTGAAGCAAGCGGATTGTTCTCATACTTCCCCATTGGTGCTATGATTCTTACTCCGCTGTTGGGTTGGTTTATCGACAACAAGGGTAAAGCAGCAAGCATGCTCATGCTGGGTTCGACGCTGGTAATTGTGTGTCATCTTATTTTTGCCCTCACACCGGCCGAAAGCTTCACATTTGGAATAGCACTGGGTGCTATCATCATTCTTGGAGTTTCGTTTTCGCTTGTGCCTGCGGCATTGTGGCCATCCGTTCCCAAACTGGTTGAGAACAAGGTGCTTGGTTCTGCATACTCCATTATCTTCTGGATACAGAATATAGGCTTGATGCTTACACCTTTCCTGATTGGATGGGCACTGAAAGAAACAAATCCGGGAGTTGCCGAAGCCATCAATATGGGCGAAGCGGTAAAATACAACTACACCGTGCCGATGCTGATATTTGCAGGGTTTGGAGTGTTGGCTTTGTTCCTGGCATTCTATCTTAAAGCATTAGACAAGAAAAAAGGATTCGGACTGGAGCTTCCCAACATTGTAAAAGAGGAAGCATAGTATCGATTACATATTAATAATATAGATAAAGCGAGCCGTTTTGGTTCGCTTTATTTGATTATATTTGCGTATGGAATTTAAACTCACATCACAATTTAAACCCACAGGCGATCAGCCCGACGCTATCAAAGCGCTGGTTGAGGGTCTGCGCGACAATGTGCCCTATCAGACACTGCTGGGGGTGACCGGCTCGGGAAAAACATTTACCATCGCCAATGTTGTTGCACAACTCAACAAGCCCACACTGGTGCTTAGCCACAACAAGACTCTGGCGGCTCAGCTCTATAGTGAGTTTAAGAGCTTCTTCCCTGACAATGCGGTGGAGTATTTTGTTTCCTACTACGATTATTATCAGCCGGAGGCTTACCTTCCCACTTCCGATACATATATAGAAAAGGACCTCTCCATTAACGATGAGATTGAGAAGCTGCGACTGGCCGCCACCTCGGCGTTGTTGTCGGGGCGGAATGATGTTATTGTGGTGTCGTCGGTGTCGTGTCTCTACGGTATGGGAAATCCCGAGGACTTCAACAACACTACCATCGACGTGAGGGTAGGGCAGACACTGGACCGCGATGAGTTTTTGCGCAGTTTGGTGAGCAGTCTCTACTCACGTAACGAAACAGCGGAGTACAACCGTGGCAACTTCAGAGTGAAGGGCGACACGGTGGATGTATTTCTTGCGCATAGTGATTTTATTATTCGTTTTATATTCTGGGGCGATGAGGTAGAAAGTATCGAATCGGTTGACCCGCTGACAGGTGTAACCACCGAGAAGTTTGACAACTATCGTGTCTTCCCCGCCAATCTGTTTGTTACCACTAAGGAGCGCATATTCAGAGCAGTTGATGAGATACAGATAGACCTTGGCAAACAGGTAGAGTTCTTCCAGTCGATAGGCAAACTGCTGGAGGCAAAGCGCCTCTACGAGCGTGTGACCTACGATATAGAGATGATAAAAGAGATTGGCTACTGTTCGGGTATCGAAAACTATTCACGATACTTCGATGGTCGCCTGCCGGGAACACGCCCTTTCTGTTTGCTCGACTTCTTTCCCGATGATTATCTGACGGTGATTGACGAGAGCCACGTCACCATCCCTCAAATCAGGGCAATGTATGGAGGCGACCACTCACGCAAGATAAATCTTGTGGAATATGGATTCCGTCTGCCGGCAGCTATTGACAACCGTCCGCTAAAGTTTGAAGAGTTTGAAGCACTCACGCCTGAGATTATATTTGTGAGTGCAACTCCTGCTGACTATGAGCTTGAAAAGTCGGAGGGAGTGATTGTTGACCAGCTGATTCGCCCAACGGGATTGCTTGACCCGCCAATTGATGTGCGCCCAAGTCTCAACCAGATTGACGATCTTATGGAGGAAATTCAGCTTAGGGTTGAGAAAGATGAGCGTGTGCTGGTGACCACTCTCACCAAAAGAATGGCCGAAGAGCTGACCGACTATCTGACCGACCACGGCGTGCGCTGCCGATATATACACTCGGATGTGGAGACGCTCGAGCGGGTTAAGATTATGGATGAGTTGCGGGGTGGACTGTTTGATGTGTTAATAGGGGTAAACCTGTTGCGTGAGGGACTCGACCTTCCCGAAGTTTCGCTTGTGGCGGTGCTTGATGCCGACAAAGAAGGGTTCCTGCGTTCGCATCGTTCGCTGACGCAGACAGCGGGCAGGGCGGCAAGGAATGTGAACGGACGGGTAATCTTCTATGCCGACAAGATGACCGACAGTATGCGCAAGACCATTGACGAGACAAATCGCCGCCGCGAAAAGCAGATTAAATATAACGAAGAACATGGCATCACACCCACTCAGATTATTAAGGAACGCACCTCGGCACTGGCCGGCTACGCAGCGTCAGCTGAGCCGAAGGCTTACATTGAGCCCGATTATCTGTCGATGGCTTCAGAGGCGGAAGTGAAGTATGAATCGCGCGATGACCTGAGAACCGAAATAGAGCGCGTTCGCAAAGCGATGCTTGATGCAGCCAAGAAGCTGGAGTTTCTGGAGGCGGCTCAGCTGCGCGACCATCTCATCAAACTTGAGGATATGCTGAAGGAAATATAGTGGCTGTTTTACTTTGCCAATTATCTTAAATTTGCCAACTTTGTAAAGGCCAAACAATAACCATAATTATCTGTTGAAGAATAAACTAAATAAATTATTTTAATAATAAAAACCACCTTTTTACAATGAAATCAGACATTCAAATTGCAAGAGAAACACCCTTAAGAAAAATCAAAGATGTAGCCGAGAGTATCGGAATAGATCGTGAAGAAGTAATTAGTTTTGGAAGACACATGGCAAAAGTGCCGCTTGAGTTGATTGATGAGGAGAAAGTAAAACAGAGCAATCTTATTTTGGTAACTGCCATTACTGCTACTAAGGCAGGAATTGGCAAAACAACCGTATCTATCGGGTTAGCTTTGGGGCTTAACAAGATTGGCAAGAAGGCAGTTGTAGCATTGCGAGAGCCTTCGCTTGGTCCCGTGTTTGGGATGAAGGGCGGAGCTGCCGGCGGCGGTTATGCTCAGGTGCTGCCAATGGAGAATATTAATTTGCACTTTACGGGCGACTTTCACGCCATCACCACTGCGCACAACACTATATCGGCTTTGCTGGATAACTACATCATGCGTGCCAGAGGCACCGACGGTGCACTCAAGCAGGTGCTGTGGAAGCGCGTGCTGGATGTGAACGACCGTGCACTACGTTATGTGGTGACCGGTTTGGGCCCCGGCAATGGTGTTCCGCTTGAGGCGGGATTTGACATCACGGCTGCTTCGGAGCTGATGGCTATTTTGTGCCTTGCCGAAAGTCAGGATGACCTTCGCCGTCGCATCGAGAATATATTGTTGGGATACAAGCATGATGGATCTGCCTTCACGGTCAAAGACATGGGGATAGCCGGTGCCATCACGGTGCTGATGAAAGATGCCATCAATCCAAATCTGGTGCAAACCACAGAAAACACACCTGCATTTGTGCACGGTGGTCCGTTTGCCAATATTGCACACGGTTGCAACTCTGTGCTGGCTACCAAGATGGCCATGACGCACGGTGAGTATGTTCTCACCGAAGCAGGATTTGGTGCTGACCTTGGTGCGGAAAAGTTTTTCAACATCAAATGTCGCAAGACTGGCTTGCGCCCCAAGTTGACAGTTATAGTGGCCACCGCACAAGGTCTGAAGATGCATGGCGGCACGTCGCTCGACAAAATTAAAGAGCCCGATGCTGAGGGTTTGACTCGCGGATTGGAGAATCTGGATAAGCATCTGGACAATCTGGCAAGCTTTGGACAGTCGGTTGTGGTGGCATTCAACAAGTATGCTTTCGATACCGATGAGGAGATAGAAACCGTTCGTCGTTTTTGCGAAAGCAAGGGGGTTCAGTTTGCTGTCAACGAGGCTTTTGTAAAAGGAGGGGATGGTGCTGTGGAACTTGCCAAAGTGGTTGTGGATGCAGTTGAAAACAGACCGTCGGGCGAAATGACTTTCACCTACGATGATGAGGACAGCATAGAGACCAAACTTACCAAGGTAGCCACTAAGATATATGGAGCACGTGATGTTGTGTTGGGCGAAAAGGCTGTTCGCAAGCTGAAGCTAATCAACGACTCACCGCTGGCAAAGATGCCCGTATGTATTGCCAAAACACAATACTCCTTCTCGGCTGACCCTACCCTGTATGGAGTGGCAAAAGACTTCCGCTTCAAGATTAACGATATTGTAATCAATCAGGGCTCTGAGTTTATCGTTGCCATTGCAGGCGAAATGATGCGCATGCCGGGACTCCCCGCCGATCCGCAGGCCAAGCGTATCGATATTGTGAATGGAGAGATTGAGGGATTGAGCTAGCATTTGCTATTCTTTCTGAAATAAATTATAAACGCTGCCCATCGTTATCGGTTGGCAGCGTTTGCTTTTTTAAGTAAGTGCTTAGCACCGGCTGCAGTGTGCAAGTCACATTTTCTCCAACTCCTAAACCGATGCTTCAATGCCCGTTAAAATACTATGCAAGTGCTGTTCAGATGCTGTTTTGCACCATTACAATTTTGGGCAACCACTTAGCGCCCCCTGTCATGACCATCATAATTCCGGGCAACTCCTGAATACACCTCGCTATACACCATTCAAAAATATATCAAGTCCTAAACACTCCCGGTTATAAACCATCCTAATGCTTTGCAGGTTCTAAGCACATACTTAAGTACACAATCTCAAATTGGGCAAGTCCTAAACACTCTTTGTGGTATATCAATCGAATACAGAGCAAGAGCATAACACTCTTAGCGATGCGTTATTAGAAAACATAGCAAGTACTCTGAGCCTGCTTTAGGATGCTATTGTAATTTGTAAATTGTGTTCTGAACCTGCGTTAGGTTACTATTATAATTTGTAAAAGTGTTCTAAAGCAGCTTTAGGTAGCTATCGCAATTTGTGTCAAGTGTTCTGAACCTACTTTAGGATACTATCGAAATTTGCGCAAGCGTTCTGAACCTGCTTTAGGATACTGCCTCAATTTGCGAAAGTGCTCTGAGTCAACTTTAGGTTACCATTGTAATTTGTAAACAGTGCTCTGAACCCGCTTTAGGATGCTATCTTAATTTGTGCAAGCGCTCTGAACCTACTTTAGGATACTATCGCAATTTGTGATTCCCATTCTGAAGTAGGTTCAGGATACAATTGTAATTTTTGATTAATACAAAATAGAGGTCGCAGGCTGGTCATCGAAAAGAGTGAATGAGTTTGCGACCCTCGCAACCTCGATACCTTTTTCAGTTTTCCAACTTGCGACCCTCGCAACTTAATATCTTTTTCGGTTTTTGAACTTGCGATCCTCGCAAGTGGATATCTTTCATGGTTTTCTGACTTACAACACACGCAACTAAATATCTTTCATGGTTTTCTAACTTGCGACCCTAACAAGTTGATATCGTTTTTCAGTTTTATTACTTGCGACCCTCGCAGCTTGATATCTTTCCCGGTTTCCTGATTTGCGACCCTCGCAAGTCAATATCTTTCTCGGTTTTCAAACTTGCGACCCTCGCAAGTCAATATCTTTCCCGGTTTTTCAATTTGCGACCCTCGCAAGCTTATTTTGCTTTTCAGTTTCTCACCTATTATTGCAAGTAACTTCATTAATTGCAGATAAGCAGTTGATTATAGCAATGGGATTGTTTTTGTAAAGGTAGTTATAAAGTTGAAAAAAGCAAACTTTTTCTTCAAAATATGATGTCTTTTTATTTACTGTTTCCATTTTTGATCTTTAAGCCGTATTGGACTTATAAAGAAAAATGGGATGAAGCACAATGTGTTCCATCCCATTTCAGAAAGTATATTATACGTCTATTTCTTCTTTTTGCCCCAGTAAGTTTTGTTTATATTCTTCTCTGTACCTGCATATACAAGAGTAACATGACGTGGATCAGCTTCCCAGTCCACTTCGCGTTCAACACAAACAATAACGTTGCCCAAAGTCAGTTGTTTCTTGGATTCATCATATTTCCAGCTGCCCGATAATGCTCCCGACATTGTTCCATCTGCCTTAAGGCTGAGGTTGGTTGCAGTGTTTTGTTGTGCGAAGTTATATTCCAGATTAATGTGCTCCCAATCTCCAACAAGTGACTCCTTGGTTATTTTGCCATAATCAGGAACGCCTGCATAACGTTGAGGCAGGGCAATTGGCCACAGGTTGTCAGGCTCGTCCACCGATGCAGGACACCACACTATGCGTCGCACGTGTCCCATCATAATTGCGTTTGAATATGCATTGCCGTTTACTCCGGCCGGCAATCGTCCTTGAGATACATAGAACCAGTCCTTGGTGTCTTCTTTTTGGAATATGCCGCAGTGAGATAATCCCACCCAGCCGTGGCTTAAATTGAATTTGTAAGGGTGGGTAACAATTGGGTATGTGTCGCCGCGACCGTTTGTGAAGTTGCGGCCTGTGATGTCAAGATACGGGCCTTCAATGTTTTCACTTCTTACCACACGGGTATTGTATGGAACTTCGAGTGCATCATAAGCAACAAACAAATAGTAATAACCATCTTTATATATTATTTCGGGAGCTTCGCTTGCCTGCCATCTTGATGCGGCATTGCGAGTACCAATTCTTATACCGAATCTTTCAGCAAGTTCGGTAGCATTGTCAGCGTAAGGCTTGCCCGGCTCGTTGATTGGTTTGCCGCTAACGGCATCAACTTCCAGTAATGCATATCCACTGTGCCACGAACCGTATATAAGGTAGTGCTTGCCCTCAGGTGTAACTATATATGTTGGGTCGATGGCATTGTAATAGAAGTATCCCTCCCAGTTTGATTGACTTGGTCTGCTAAAGTCTTTTCCTTTGTCGGATGATGAACATACAACATAGCCTTTGTCTTCCCACACGGCTCCTTGCGGATCGGTAGATTCGCACATTCCGATAAATGCACGTTCCACCCAGCTTCCGTCAAAGTTGTCCGGAGTGTTTGGTTTGCCGCTCTTGATGTAGTTGTCTATTATTATACAATAGTACATGCGCAATTTCTCTTTGCCACCCACCTTAACATTGCGGACAACGGGTGCCCAGAAACCATATTGAATGTCGCCTTTGTCTATCGCTCCGAGTCCCATTTCTGCCCGAATAGAGTTTAAGGAGTCGGCTACCCACGAGGGTGCCTCCTGAAACGGACCGCCTACCCAGTCCCAGTTTACCAAATCGGCTGACCGCTTTCCCTGGAAGTGTCCGTGACCTGCATGCTCGTTGCCATAAGATGCATCTGTGCCGTACATATAGTAATATCCATTATAGTAAGCCACAGACGGGTCGTGCACATTTGCCAGGTTCCATTTATTCTTGTTGCTCCAGGATGCTATTGATGAATAGTCGTCTGCATATGTTGGTATTTTAAAATCTACATCGGGGTCCGGATCATCATCTTTATCATCCTTTGTAATTATGCCTGTTGGTTTCAATTCATCATCGCTACAGCTTGTGACTATAACTGATGTGAGAAACAAACATGCAGTCAAAATTAATAAGTATCTAATCTTCATCTTAAAAGTGTTTTTGAAGTTCTCTTACTGCCACTTTATAAGTGTGTAAGAGAACCTCAAATATAATAAAAAAATCTATTTTACAACAGGACGCACACTCCATTTTTGTCTGAAAGCAGGTCCGTTATCCTCATTGTTATTGGCAGAGTTGCCCACAAGATGTGGATTTGCATTTAGTGTTCCCTGAAATATTGGGAAGTACTCATGTCCTTTGTAGAAGTACTTGAATGATGAGTCGTCGGCTGTTTCAGCTGTAAGCTCCTCAGTAGAGGCTTTGCCGTCGCGCTTGTAGTATGCATGTTCAATGAGTTGTTGCATACGCCCTTCATCATAGAAGAATCCCCATCGGAGTAAATCCTTGCCGCGTCCGTTTTCACAACCAAACTCTTTAGGGCGTTCCACATTTGCTATTTGCTCAAAAAGAGCATCGGCTGTAGGGAAGTCCTGTAGTTTTAGTTCGGGAAGAGCCACTCTTTTGCGTACAATATTAATATAATCAATTGCTGTTTGTGTGGGACCGTTTATTTCATTCTCACATTCTGCAGCACGAAGCAGTACGTCGCTGTAGCGCATCAGTCTCAAGTTTACACCGCAATGTAGTCCTGTGGTGATTGACTTGTAGATGTTGTTTCTTGCGTTTGTGAATTTCGCTATCGAAATGCCACCTATCGAATTGTTTGATACAGGTGTTTCTGTTATTTCCTGTTGATAAACAATATTGCATCTTGGGTCTCCTTTGGGATATGCAGCGGTAATCTGATCGGTATAGTTGTTATACTCTTCTTCGTAAGTAACCAAAGTCCAGTATAGGCGTGGATCAAGACGTCCGTCTGTTGAGTTTTCTTTTCTGAACAGATTGTATAACCATGGTGCACCCGCAAGGTCGCCCCAGCTTCCAAGCTCTTGTGAGCCATAGTTGCTCTCAACTGCATGACCTTGTGTGGCTTCTGAGCTGATGTTAACCGGTGTCCACTCTTCATCGGTGCCACCTGTTCCATAATCCATAAATTGAACTTCAAACAGACTTTCCACATTGTTCTCATAAGCCCGCCCTTCTCTGAAGTTATCCCCATAGTCTGCCGTTAGCTCATAATGTCCGTACTTGCCTGCAATAATGTCTTTCAGTATAGTGTAAGCTTCCGGAAATTTGTGACGGAACATAAGTGCACGTGCCAGATATCCTGCTGCTGCACCACGTGTTGCGCGTCCTTTAGCCCATTCTCCGCCATCGTCGCGCGAAGGTAACATTTCTGCTGCCTTTTTCAGGTCAAGTTCTATCTGATCAAAAACCACATCCTGTTGTGATACTCCCTCTTCTTCGGGCTCGTTTGATGCATACATGGTGTTAATGTCTGCATAATCTGCATAGTCAATAATTAAAGGAACGGCCTGATAGTATGTTGTCAGTTCAAAGTATGCAAGAGCTCTCAGGAATAAGGCCTGACCTGCAATTTCATTGTATGCTTTGTCAGACAAGTCGGCATGGTCAACTTTAGAGAGAACAAAGTTGGTGCGATTAACCACATGATACCAGTCGCGCCATATCCATTCATCACCGATCCCTATAGTTCCGGGTGAGTTAAGGTTGTCATACTCCAGATACCATTGTTGAGAAGAGTTCCAGACTTCATCTCCGCGTACTGCGTCCATAGTATATCCTACGCGTGCATAAGAGCCTTCAAGACGCACTCGGTTGTAGCAGGATATTACTGCTTCCTGAAGGTCAGATTCTGTGTTCCCAAAATCATATGTTGTTTGATTATTGGGATTATTTACATTTAGCTGATCATTGCAAGATGTGAACCCTGCCAATAGCGCAAATGTGATTAATATTATTGTAAATCTTTTCATGTTTTTTCTTTTTAAATAGATTTTAGAATGAGAAGTTTAATCCAAACATAAATGATTGTGGTGTTGGATATGACGAGTAGTTAAAGCCGGGGGTGAATGTACCTCCTGCGAAATCTGCATTATAACCTCTGTACTTAGTAAGTGTTGTTAGGTTTTGAACTGAAGCATAAACCCTTACACCTTCAATAACATTATTGAACAATCTGTTTGGGAAGTTATATCCCAATTCAATATTTGCAATCTTCAGATACGCTGCATTTTGTATAAAACGCTGGCTAAACATATCGTTGGTGATAGAACCTGTTGATTTGTATGCAATACGTGGCACGTCTGTGTTTGTGTTCTCAGGTGTCCATGCATTTAGCAAATCAACGCTTTTGTTTAGGATGCCGTAAGAGCTGCGCAGAGTGACATCAACAAAGTCAACTGCTTTAAACTTTGCGGAACCGTATGTTGAAACATTTAAGTCAAATCCTTTCCATTCTACTCGTGCATTAAGTCCAAAATGAATTTTTGGAATTCCGCTACCCAGGTATTGCTGGTCTGCTTCGGTTATTTCACCATCGTTGTTGAGGTCAGCATAGGCAACATCGCCCGGCTGAGCTCCGCTTTGGTGAACATATTCTCCTAAGGAGTTGACACGATTATCAATTTGTTCTTGCGATTCGAATATACCTTCGTAAACATATCCATAGAATGCGCCTACCTCTCTGCCAACCTCTGTGCGGCTATATCCATCTGTGCGTGGTTCGCCCGAAACTCCCAGTTTGGTTACTTTGTTTCTAAGCGTAGAAAGGTTTGCAGAAATATCATACTTAACAGGGTTTTTATGATTGCGGTAGGTGAGCAGGAATTCTAAACCGGAGTTTACCATAGTTGCTGCATTCATCGTTACCGCTTCGTTTGTAGCTCCTGCATTGGTTGGAACAGGAACACTGTAGAGCAGGTCGTCGGAAGTAGATTTGTACCAGTCGAAAGTGAACTCCAACTGATTATTAAGCATACCAAGGTCTAAACCTATGTCAACTGTTCTTTTCTTTTCCCATCTGATTGCTGTATTCACGTAGTTTGAAATAGCAGAACCTGTGACTTTAGTGTTGTCAAAACTATATGTGTAATCACCTCTTGCCATAACGTCCATGTATTGATATTCACCAATGTTCTCGTTTCCAAGCTCACCGTAGCTGGCTCTTAGTTTCAAAAGGTTGACAACATTATCGGGTACTGTAAAGAAGTTTTCACGATCTATGCGCCATCCTCCTGAAACTGACGGGAACCACTCCCATCTGTCGTCTGATGAAAGGCGGCTGGAACCATCACGACGCGCTGTGAATGAGAAAAGATACTTGCTGTCAAAGTCATAGTTGACACGACCTATATATGATGCCAGTACATGTTCGCTTTCATAACTTGTGGCCGAGGTGTTCACCGCATTGTTTATTTGCAGATAGTATGGTTCGGGCATATTTACTCCTCTTCCTGTAAGTGTATGGAAAAGCTCGCGCTGGAATGTTTGACCAACAACAGCATTGATGTGATTGAGACCAAACTTGCCATCATAATTTAGTGTGTTCTCGATAAGTGCATCACTGTAGTTGCGATACCCTTGTGTAAGACTCTCGTTGCTTTTTGACAAATAGTTTGTTGTGCTCTGAATGAAAGCTGGAACAAATGTAAAGTCCTTTGCAACAGTTTTACCGTATGACAGGTTCAGATTGTAATCGAATTTGTGATTTTTGCTTTTCTTTCCAACCATCTCAATGAAATCTACATTGGCAGAACCTGAAACTAAAATTCTGTCCACTTTTGAATTTCTCTTTAGCAGACTGTTGGTTAGGAGTACGTTGGTAACCCTGAGGTCGCCATGAACATCATCGTAATAAGTTCCGTAACCAAAAGAGTCATAGTTGTATTCGGTAGCAGATGAGATTTTGTCGTCAAGCACCCATGTAGATTCATCGTATGCTTTAATTGATGGGGGTAATAGTAGAACAGAAGCCATTACCGGATATTGTGCGCCATATAATCCCTGAACATATTCATTGGCATTGCTTAATGCCATATTGTCCTGGTTGCTGTTGCTGTACACTATGTTTGTTCTGATTTTGATGAACTTTACTTCCATAGTGTTATTAAGACGGGCAGTGTAACGCTCAAAGTTTGGTCCTGCACCTACCATCGTACCATTTTGCTTAAAGTAGTCGAGTCCTACGTTATATGTGTTGTTTGTGCCTCCTCCTGACAGGTTTATGTTGTGGTTTTGGCGTACACCCGTTTTAAATGCTTCGTTGAACCAGTTGGTATTTACTTCATTTGGGTCAATATACTTCTCGCTTGAGGGATTGTAACCTGCGGGCGCGTCCATTCCACTGTTTGCGAATGCCATGTTCACATATTGTCCATATTGTCTGGAGTCCATTACGTCATATATGCCTCTGTGAACCTGGTCAACTCCAAAATAGCCTCTGTAGTCTATCTTCATTGCTTCATTTTTACTACCTTGTTTTGTGGTAATAATTACCACACCATTGGCAGCACGAGAACCATATATTGCAGCAGCAGAAGCATCCTTTAATACCTGGATGGTTTCAATATCATTGGGAGAAAAGTCGCGAATGGTTGTACCCAAAGGTACTCCGTCAACAACATATAGCGGGGCAGTGCTTCCAAATGAACCAATACCGCGAATACGTACCGTTGGATCGGCTCCGGGCTGTCCGTCACTTGTAATCTGAACACCCGCTACTTTACCTTCCAGCATTGTTGATATATTTGAGTGGGAAACTTTTTTGAGTTCGTCGGCGTTCACAATGGCCACAGAACCTGTCAAGTCAACTTTTCGTTGTGTTCCATATCCAATAACCACCAGCTGTTCCAGTTCGTGGAGTTCAGATGATAAAGCAATATTGCCAATATTGGTTCGTCCGTTAACCTGCACTTCGCTGTTTCTGTACCCGATAAATGATACAGTTAAAGTGCTGTTGGCGGGAGCATTCAGAGAGAACTCACCGTTAAGATCAGTGGTTGTACCATTTGATGTGCCGGCTTGTATCACGGTTGCACCCGGTAGCGGATCACCAAATTCATCTAAGACCTTACCTTTAATGGTAATATTATTATCCTGATTCACTGACATCTGTTGTTCATTGCCCTTGTCAAGTGCATATGTTGACAGTGAAAATGTAAGTAATCCCAATAGGGTTATATATAAATATTTCATAGTTTGAATATTTTAAATTTAAAGATTAATCAATAATTACAAGATAGGCTCCTTCTGTTACCAGTGCGAAGTTCAAATCAGAGCTGTCAATGGTTACACCATCATAGTTTTGGAAATGTGTGTCACCGTTGGCAAACGTTACATCATAGTGTACATCGGCTGTGTTGTCACCATTGTTTGTAACTGTGATAACTACTTTAGAACCACTTATATTTGGTTTGAATGTATCCCAATTCCAGTTTGATGAGGCAACTGCTGTAGCAAATCCATCTCCCCATCCAAAATGGTCCATACGAACAACAGCAAATTCCTCAAGGCTTTCTTTGCGTAGTATTACTGAAGGGCTATTGTAGTTTTCGGCATTGTTTGAATAGCAATACAGTGTTACGGCTTTGCTTGCTCCTGAAGCTACCCGATAGTCTTCAGAGAATGCAGACCACCAAGCTGTCGAGAAGTCGCTTACACCAACCTGAGCGGTTCCCTTAACAAGAGTTATGGGGCATGTTGTGGTTATTGTGCTTGATTCTCCCACATAGGAAATAAGTACTTCCTGTGTTCCCTCTTGGGCTGTAATGTTGGAAAACTGTAGTGAGTTGTTTGAAACAACACTTTGTGTTCCATCAGAGAATGTGGCAGTTACAACTATGCCTGTTTTGTTGAAAATAATTGGGTCTTCACTGTAGAAGTAATACGTGCTTATTAGTGGTAGAGTGGTAACCTCTAATTCTGAGATAGGATTAGTCACTTCGAGAGTGTACAAAGTGGAGACTGCCTGAGTGTATGCACCCTGTTTAGTTTTGCTGTATGTCACAATCACAGTCTTTACGCCCGGAGTGGACATGTCGGGTATTGTGTTGAACGACAAATCGGCAAAGTCAACCTCAGCAGATGAACCATCCTCGAACGTTACCACGGCAGTGGCATCGCCCCAGAAGTCTTCATTGCCTAGTTCTACCAGTTCGGGCATTCCGCTAACAGAGATAGATACAGGTTTTACATCTTCTATTGCAACCATTTTTGAAGGTATCAGATATGCTTTCTTTACTTCAAAGTAGCTTCCGTCACAAACCAAAAATGCAACAATGTCATTAGCTGCAGATACCGGTTGCTGATAGGTCATAACTAGTTCTACACCGTTTGTGCCCAATGCGGTAGCAGTAACAAAGACATTGCCCGTTGCTGAATGGTCAATTTCCAAAGTAACATAAGCTCCCTGCATTGTGGTGCGAAAGTCTGCCCAGAAATCATCATTATCGCTAACATCAGCATAGTTATGCGAAATCATGTTCCCATCATACGAATATCCTTCGGCAGCCATTGTTCCTCCCCATCCAAATGCATCAGAGCGAAGTACGAAGTATTCTTTGTACCCGCTGTCATCTCTGTCGGCCACCTCATTGGTTATTGCAAGATTCCAGTTGTTCCAGTTATTTGCTCCTGATGAGTGGTTGATAAATTCTAAATTCAGTAATTTACCTGAGGGAACTTTAAAGTAGTCTGAGAATTCTGACCACCAACCCGAGCTATTGTCGTCGGCACCAACAATTGCTTTTGAAATATTGATAAAAGTGGTGTCACCTGTGTCTCCCTTATTTTTCTCAGCTGCAATTGAATCAACTTTGCTTTGCAGATCCGAAGGAGAATCAATCGTGTAAAGTTCCAGTTTTTCGCATGAACTTAAGCTAATTGCAATAGTTACAGTAGCGAAAAGAACGTACCTTAATAGTTTAAATGTATTCATATATATTCTATGTTAAGTTAATTGGTATTTATCGAAGTATGTGTTTTTGATTTTGTAACCAGTAAAAAGTTTTGGTTTCGTATTTTGTTTGGTTTTTTCAATTTGAATTATTCACTTTTCCTCAAACGGGTGGCCCTTTGTTTGGGTCACCGTTGAATAGCGGGGTAATTATTTGTAAATTAATTTTCAGACGATGCATTTTTTAGTTTTGAGTTTTTAATATGTTTTCATAAAATGATAGTTGAATTAATCAATTATTTGCAAATTTATCGTCAAAAGCATTTTAGTTGGTGGATTTTTGGCTATTATATGGAGACTAATCGACATCTTTTGCGTGAAAATGGTGGACATTTGTGTCATGCATGAAGTTTTTATCACAGTTGAAGTTAAAATAAATGTATTTGTGAGTCTGTGTTTTGGTATTTTAAAAAGGAATTAGTGATATTAATGATATAGGCGTAATATTTGATAAACCAATTCTTGTTCTCTATTATTTTGTTTCTTATGTTGCAAAATGATTATATTTGCAAAAGAAACAAAATGAGGATATAGGCATTATTCTCTTATTTATTTCTTTGCCAGTGATACAAAAAGCCCGATGGAAGAAGAGAAAGCAGATATAATACCAGTATCTTTTAGAACCTACTACGAAGAAAACATTTCCGCTTTGATAATATTTGCAAGACGGTTTGTCTCTGATGAGGTAGCTGAAGATATCACTCAGGATCTGTTTCTTGAAATATGGGATAAGCATATTTCAGGAAGCGAACTACCATCTCGTGCCTATTTGTTTTCGGCTATACGAAACAAGTGTCTGAATGTGTTGACACGAGAGCAGGTCAAAAGGAACTATGTGGAGAACGTGGAGTTGGAGGTGAAGCTTCTTGGTCTAGATTACTATAGCTCTCATGATAAACTGTTAATAGATAAAGAATCACGGCAGTATATATATGATCAAATAGAAAAATTGCCTGAAAAATGTCGTGAGACATTTAAGATGTCTTACCTTGAGGAGATGAAAAATGCAGAGATTGCAGAAAAGTTGAATATTTCCATCCGCACTGTTGAACATCACTTATACCTAGGATTAAGGACTTTACGTGAGCGAATGACTAAGGATGGTAAAAAAGATTTATTTTTTCTATTTTTCTTTTAAGTAAATACTCCTCCCATCTTGTCTTATTAGTAGAGAGTGACAAAGACAAGATATAAAAATGAATAATATACCTGAAGAAATAATTATCCGCTCAATTCAAAAGACCGCAACAACGGAAGAGTTGACTATCCTTAAAAAATGGCTGGAGGAAGATAAAAGAAATGTTTCTTTTTATTTTCAGATGGAAGAGATTTGGAGTCAAGGCAAACCCGTATCTAAAGAAACTATTCAGAATGGATGGGAGATGCTGGAGAGACAGATTGAAAAACGCACATCAAATCAAAGCTTCAAAAAACAAATTTCAAAAACTATCGTACCCGGTTGGCTTAGGTACGTAGCAGCTGTATTCGTGGGAGTCATAATATCTACTGCAACATGGTATCTGCTGTCTGATTCAAAAAGCATTGTAAACTCACAGTTATATACTAAAAATATTGTGCATAACAATAATGGAGTACAGTCCTTAATATTGCCTGATGGATCGCAAGTGTGGCTCAATGAAAACTCTAGGATAACATATCCGGATGAGTTTACTGATGGTAAACGTCTGGTTGCATTAACAGGTAATGCATATTTTGATGTTAGTAAAGATGCGGACAGACCTTTTATTGTAGAAAGTGGCGATTTTGAGATTGAAGTAACAGGAACTGAGTTTTTTATTGAAATGCTTTCGGAGCGTGAGACAGCAGTAACTCTGATTACGGGAGGAGTTAATGTGAGTCTTAATGACGTAAATGGAAAACAGCAATCTACACAACTCTCGCCGGGACAGCAAGCCAGTGTTAGTGGTATTAATGGTGACATTGTGGTAGAGCAGGTTAATACAGACTATTACACCTCATGGAAAGATGGCACTTATAGATTTACTGATGAAAAACTAGAAACAATAGCTTTAATGGTAGGCAAACGTTATGGTTTTAACATTCAGGTCTCTTCAGGTGTTAAGGATAAACGGTTTACCGGAAGAGTAACGTCGAAAGATAAAATAGATGATGTGTTGAAGTCGTTTCAAAAAAGTTATCCTATCAAGTATCGCATATCCGACAAAAACATTTATCTGACAAAATAACAAAACAACAAATATGTATGTCAAACAAATTAAACTGTAAATGCCTATGATAAGATAATCAATAAAACCATTAGAATATAAAAAGTCGGAAGAAACTGAGCATCCCCTCCGACTCGCTGAATTTTTAACTTATAAATACCGCCAATAACCAACTTATCTTGCAGGATTCCGGTTAGAGGCACAAATTAAAAACAAACAAATATATGGAAAAATACAGACTTGGAATTCCTATTCCTAAATTTTTACTCTTTATTATGAGAATAACACTCTTTTTGTTTGTCATTGGTGTGATGCAAATGTATGCAGTTGATTCTTATGCACAAAAAACACATCTGACAATTAACGAAAATAATATAAAGTTGGGCACTCTCTTTAATAAAATTGAGTCTCAGACCGACTTTTACTTTTTCTATAACAATGATATTATTGACAAAGACCTTGAAGTGTCTGTTAATGTAGCCAATAAAACAATATTTGAAATTTTGAATATTGCATTAAGGGGTACTGACATAACTTATCAGGTCAACAACAAGGCTATTATATTGAGTATTAAAGATAATAATAGTTCAGTTTTATCAGTGCTACAGGTAAAGAAGCAAATATCTGGTGTTGTGACAGATGAAAATGGAGAACCTATAATTGGAGCCAATGTGATGGAAAAAGGAACTACAAATGGTACTGTTACTGATATTAATGGTAATTATATAATCAGTGTGAGTGATGATGCTGTATTGATAGTCTCTTATATTGGGTATCTATCACAAGATATTATCACTTCCGAAAAAAGAGTTGTGAATGTACTTTTGGTAGAAGACACACATGCATTGGAGGAGTTGGTGGTTGTTGGGTATGGAGCACAACGCAAAATAGACCTGACAGGTTCTGTTTCTTCTCTTAGTGGAGATGCTTTATTGACTGCGCCAACACCTAATCTTACTAATACACTTGCTGGTAAAATGACTGGAGTGATTACTTCACAACAATCGGGAAAACCCGGTGATGATGCTCCATTATTTTATATTAGAGGTAAAAGCACTTGGGGAGATAATGCTACATTAACAATCGTTGATGGGGTTGAGCGTCCTATAAATCAAGTTGATCCAAATGATATTGAAAGCGTGAGTGTTCTTAAAGATGCTGCTTCTGCTGCTATATATGGTGCACGTGCTGCTAATGGTGTAATACTCATTACTACCAAAAGGGGATCAGGAAAGGAGAATAAATTAAATTATTCTAGTTTGTTTGGAATGCAAACTCCAACTATAAAACCTAAAATGATGAACTCTTACCAATATGCTAAGTATCTTAATCTCGCAAGACACAATATTGGAAGCCAGCTACTGTTTACTCAGGACCAGATAGATGGTTATAAAAATGGAGCATTGGTGGATACTGATTGGTGGGATGCTTCGTTACATAAATATGCTCCTATGCATCAACATAGTATTACGCTTAACGGGGGTGCTGATAAAACCAAATACTTTATCTCGGTCGGATATCTTGACCAGGGTGGATTGTATGACTTGGCTTCATTCCAGCGCTATAATGTTCGTTCAAACATTGATACGCAGATAAGTAATTATTTTACTTTGGGATTTGATTTGTCCGGAAGGCTAGAGGATGTGAGTGATGCTGCTTCAGGTGATGGAGTTTTTAGCACCGTACTTAATTCAGCTCCGACAGAGGCGCCTTATACACCTAATCATATTGCAGAAAAAGGTTTACAAGCTAATGGACAAAATGTTTCCCCAATTGGTATTGCTGATCATTCGGGATATGCTAAGCGTAAGGTATCATCGTTCAATAGTAACTTTAAGGCTACATATGTTGTGCCGTGGGTTGATGGATTAGAAGCAAACTTCTCTTATTCTTATGACCGCGCTTATGCACGTCATAAGACATTTACTGATGTGTATGATTATTATATTCATGATAGATTGAGTAATACCTACGATAAAAAAACATCAGGTGGTGGCAAAAATCTGCATGAAGTCGCTTCGGATGAGACTCGTACTACGCTACAAACTTCATTAAATTATCAGAAAGTGTTGGCAGACAATCACAAAGTCGTAGCTGTATTGGTATATGAAGAGTCAAAATATACAGGTGCCAACTTATCTGCAAGTCGTTATAGTTACTACTCTTCTTCAATTCCTGAAATTTTTGCGGGACCAGAAAAAGATCAGAAAATGGGAGGTTATTCCTGGAATAATGCACGAAAGGGTTATGCAGGACGTGTGAACTATGCTTATAAGGATAGATATTTACTACAAGCGAACTTCCGTGTTGATGGTTCGTATAACTTTCATCCTGATAATCGTTGGGGTTTCTTTCCCGCGGTGTCTGCTGGTTGGAGAGTAAGTGAAGAACCTTTCGTTAAAAACCTCAATGTATTCGATAATCTCAAGTTACGTGTTTCATATGGAGAGTTTGGTAACGATCGTATACAGCAATTCCAATATTTGTCTGCATTTGTTACTGGGGCAAGTTCTGTTATAGGAGATTCATATATACCGGGTCTTCAGGAGAGTGTGTTGCCGAATAAAGATGTGACGTGGGAGACAGCTCGTAATATCGATGTAGGTCTTGACTGGGGTGTTCTGGGAGGAAGATTATCCGGTGAGTTCACTTATTTTAAAAAATATACCCGTGATATTCTCATGGTTCGTGATGCTGTAGTACCTGAATCTGCCGGAGTTGCAGGTTTATTACCACAAGAAAATCATGGAAAAGTGAATAATTATGGACTTGAAGCATTACTTAGATATGCTGACAAATGGGGAGATTTTGGATTAACGGTTGAAGCCAATACCACTTTTGCACGTAGTAAAATAATTTATATTGGCGAGGCTGATGGCGTAAATGAACTACAGCGTCGCACAGGCCGTCCTTTCGATCAGTTCTTTGGATATAAAGCTGAAGGTATTTTTAAAACACAGGAAGAGGTTGACTCATGGGCCGATCAGTCAGGGTTTGGTGCATATGGAGTTGGTGATATTAAATATGCAAACATTGATGATAATGATGGAAGAAATATAATTGATGGCAACGATATTACTGCTATAGGAAGAAGCCAGATACCTGAGCTTGTTTATGGTTTGAATTTGAACTTTTCTTATAAGAATTTGAGTTTAACAACGAACTGGCAGGGTGCAGCAATGTTTGATCAGATGTTGCGTTGGGATCCGTTTAACCTTGACGCTAATGCATTGGCTATATTTATGAATTCGTGGAGTATAGACAATCAAAATGCAAAATATCCCAAATTGTATGCTGGTATGAGACCTAACAATCGTGTTAACTCTTCTCTATGGTTGTATGATGGTACATATGTACGCTTGCGTAATTTAGAGCTTGCTTATTCGTTTGACACTAATAAAGAATGGTTGAAAAGAGCACATATTAATGGATTGCGCATGTTTGTTTCCGGTAATAACCTTTTGACTTTCTCTGCGATGAAAGACTTTGATCCTGAATCACCACAAATAGAACCAGGACAAAGGAGTTATTTCTATCCGCAAATGAGGACGTATAATTTTGGGATAAATATTCAATTTTAAAAAAAATGACAATAATGAGAACATTAACTACATATATATATGCTGTGCTTCTTATCTTTTTGACATTTAGTTGTGCAGATCTCAACGAAGCACCGAAAGACAGAGTTGTAAGTTCAGCCATATTTCAAGATCAGGAGCTAACACTTCAATATCTTTATCATATTTATTCTACAATGCCTTGTGGATATGGGGCTATGGCTTTTGGTACTGCACCTAATGATGCAATAAACACTGGTATGGGTATTACAGACTTGCTTGATGGAAGTACAGATTTGCTTCGCTCAAGAGCGAACTGGAATGAGAGTAACAGTGTGATTATACCAGGAGGAATGTCAGCGCAATGGAATCCGCATGACGTTTGGGGACAGCGCTATGCTGCTATTCGTAAGTGCAACCATATGCTGGTTAACCTGAATGAGTCTTATTTTTCAGATGATTTTAAGGCAAGGGTTTCGGCAGAGGTTAGATTCTTACGTGCTTATATGTATTCAGACTTGGTTAGGAGGTATGGTGACATACCGTTAATAGTGGAGCTTCAGGATGTTAATAATCTTGATGAAATGCAAGTTCCTCGTGATCCGGCTTCCAAAATATATGGTTTTATTGAAAAAGAACTTGAGTATATTGGTGCAAAGGATGGAGGATTGCCTTCGGTAATGGAGCTTCCTTCGTCAGAACTGGGGCGAGTGACAAGAGAGGCCGCACTAGCTCTTGGGGGTCGTGCGATGTTGTATGACGAGCGCTATGAAAAGTCTGCTTGGTTTTCGAAACAAGTTATAGACACAGGTCTTTTCTCTCTTGTGGATGATTATAATGCTTTATTCCAATCAAAGGGAGGTGAGGTAAGTGAGGTCTTGTTTGAGGTGCTTTATGATGGTGTAAACAAGGGGCATTCGGCTGATTTCTTATATATGCCTTTCAGTCTTGATAATGGCTGGGGCAATCAAACTTGTCCGACACAAGAGTTGGTTGATTCGTATGAGATGCTTGATGGTAGCCCTTTTGACTGGAATAATCCGGAGCATGCAGCTAATCCATATAGCAATAGAGATAAAAGATTGCACTGGAGCATTATTGTAGATGGTTCGATATTTAAGAATAGTGTTATCCGTACTGCATACAGAACTACACCTGATGGTTTGGGTATGGTTGAAGGAACTAATACAGGCTATATTTTGCGTAAGTTTTTGGATGAAACAATTCCTTTTGAAAAACTAGCGATAGATTATTTGGGAAGTTCAACAAGCTGGAAGGAGATTCGTTATGCGGAGGTATTACTTAACTATGCGGAGGCTCAAAATGAAATAGTAGGAGCGGATCAGTCGGTCTATGATGCTATGGAGCTTGTTCGCCAAAGAGCAGGATTAGGAGGCACTTTACCAGAAGGACTTGGGCAGGAGGAAATGCGTGAAAAGATTCGCCATGAGCGTAAAGTAGAGTTGGCATTTGAAGGGCATCGCTTCTGGGATATACGACGTTGGCGTATTGCTGAGGAACTTTTACATGGAAAACGATTTCATGGAATAAAAATTACAGATAGTGGTGATGTGAAAAATTATGAGATTTTTGAAATTACTACTTCGCCTGTACAGGTGTTCTTGCCTAAACACTATCTGATGCCAATAAGCTTTAATGAACTAGCAAAGAACCCTAAGCTAGGATCAAACAATGAAGGCTATTGATATATGAAACGTATAAAGTTTAATATAATAGTGAAAAGTTTGTTCATATTGTTTGTAGCAATGAGTTGCAATGCAGATTCAAAAATAGAGGCACTAAACTTATATGACATTGCTTATGGAGAAGATCATTTTCATAAAATGGATGTGAACTTTGTTGCTGGCAGAAACTCTGAAACACCTCTTGTTGTGCTTATTCATGGAGGTGGGTGGATGGCAGGCGATAAAGAAGATGCATACTTTATGAGAGACATTTTGCTATCTGCAGGAATCAACGTGGTTAATATTAACTACAGATTGGCCTCTTCTGAAAATGATAACCGATACAGGGAAATGATGTCTGATATTGATGAGGCTTTGAGTCATGTGGTATCGCATGCAAAAGAATGGAATATAAGAGATAGTCAATTTGTTTTTTGGGGTGGTAGTGCCGGAGCACACTTGGCATTGCTTTATGCATATAAATATGACAAACAAGACTTAATTTCATCTGTTATCACTCTTGGAGCACCAACAGCCCTGGACATAATGGATGGTGCAAAACCTGAAGATGTACAGGGACTGCTACCTTTGATTACCGGTAAGCCTTGGAGTAGTAATACTGCTGATCTGGCAATAGAATATAAGGATGCCAGTCCGTATCATAGTTTGCACTTTAAACCAACAATGTTGATTCATGGAGGTGCAGATGAGATTGTGCCGATAGAGCAATCGCGTATGATGCAGAAAAAGCTCAAGGAAATAAATATTGAAGATACACTAATTATTATTCCTAATGGGGGACATGGTGGGGAGGGTGCTTCACCGGAGTTTAGTCATCAACTCAACACTGCTATGTTTGAGTGGATTATCAAATATAGTAAGAATTAATTAAACAATTTTATCATGATGAAAAAAATATTACATTTAATAACTATAACATCAATCTGCTGTCTCACTTTATCATGTAGTGATGTAAAAGATTTACTTGTTAATTATCCAACTTTGGCAGAGAGTGGTATTACTTACTACATTGATTCAGAATCAGGAGACGACACAAACAGTGGTGTCTCTTCTGATGCTCCTTGGAAGACTCTTGAAAAAATAAATCAACAAACTTTTGTTGAGGGTAATACAATTGCACTCAAAGCCGGAAGCCGTTTTGAAGGTATGATAATACCTGAAGGATCGGGAACAATCTCGGAGCCAATCGTTCTCACCTCATATGGTGATGGTGAAAGGCCAATTATTAATGCTAATGGTGAAGATGCAGGTATAAAGCTTGTGAATCAATCTAACTGGGTAATAGATGGTATAGAGATAACGAATAGCGCATCACAGCGTGACCGTTATCGAAGCGGTATTATGGTTCTTAATGAAAATGGAGGAATAGTAAGCAATATTACAATTAAGAATAATAAGATTCACAATGTGGTTAGCTCATTTGTTTATGAGGATATCTACCATCCCCATTCATTTGGTGGAATTGCGGTGACAAACTATAGTGAAGCTGCTTCAAACAAATTTGATAAAATATTGATTGAAAATAATGTGGTAGAGAAAGTTGGTCGTAGTGGTATTGTTGTGTGGGATTACGCATGGGGGAATAATGCTGAATCGTCTACAAACGTTGTTATACGTAATAACAGAGTGAAACAAACTGACTCTGATGGTATTCTGACTTACGGCTGTAACGGAGCTTTAATAGAATATAATATATGTGAGAGTGCGGGATCATATAGAGAAGATAATCAATTTAACGGATCAGTTGGAATATGGTGTACTCGTGGGCATAATTGTATAATTCAACATAATGAAGTGCTTAATACCCGTGCTTTAGAAGGTAATACAGACGGAACTGCATATGACATTGACATTGACTCTTATAATTGTATTGTACAATATAATTATAGTCATGACAATGAAGGTGGATTTATAGTGTTTGTTGATGGACATAAGGATGTGGGTGGAGAGGGCTCTAAAAATAATATTGTCCGTTACAATATTTCTCAGAATGATAAAGAGCGCATTTTTCTGTTTGGAGGTGGAGTCTCTGCTTCAACTCAAATTTATGGAAATACAATCTATGTTAAAGAAGGACTGGATACTAAAATTGTTGATTATAGCTGGGAAGGGGGTGGAAATATAAATTCGAGGTGGAACTTTAAGAATAATATAATTGTTAATTATGGTACGGGTGGGTACAATATTCCTGGCACGGGAGGAAGCTTTGAAGGGAATATTTATTATGGAAATCATCCTGAAAGTGAACCTGAAGAGGAGGGTAAAAGAACTTATGACCCTAAGTTGATATCTCCCGGAAGTGGTTCATTAGGTATTGGTAGCCTCGATGGATATAAATTAGAGGAGGATTCTCCGGCAATTAATGATGGCGTTGAAGTTCGTAAAAATGGTCGAATGGATTTCTGGGGTAACTTTGTGTCAGCCCAAGGGCCGTTAACTATTGGTGCTTATGAGCCTAATGGTGATGATGATCCTGATACTGTTTTGTTTGATCCGCTGGAGGATTTGAGTATTGTTCACTCGCATTCTCCTAATCTTGCGTTCGATTCATCTAATTTGCAGTATTTTAATGGTGATGACTCACGCATACTTAGGTCGTCGAATGGTGATGCTTATATTATCTATGAATACGAAGGGTTTAAATCTGCTACTGTAGCATTTTCAGTATCTAGCTGGACTTCGCTTGGGATGACTGACGTAAATGATTTGCAGTTGTTGGAGGCTGAACATGTAGAGGGTCCGTGGAATAACATAGCTGTTCAGAATCATAAAGTAGGAGTGGAGTTGGATGGTTGGCAAGCTTATGAAGCAAAAAGCAATACTGTAATATCACCACAATCCAGATACTTAAAAATAGTGTTGAAAGATAATGGAGATGATATGTGGGGGCTGCAGGTAGGATCGGTAGAAATTGATATTGAAGAGCCGGAAATTGTTCCGGTTGAGGAGTCTATATTTGATGATTTTGAAGATGCAACAAAGCTGGAGTACTTTACTGATAACATGACAATTATATATGAATCGCCTACCGATGATTTCAAAGGAGACGGTACTCGTGCCACAAGGACTGATATTGAAGAAGGACTTCTTGTATATAAGACTCCGAGAGACATTACCGGATTTGCAATTAATTCATTCGTAAGTGTTTGGGCACCGGCGTCTGAGCATTTGGAGATTCTGTGTGGAAAAACAGATGTATTATCACAAATGACTTCTATTCCATTTATTCGAGAAGATTTTGGAGGAGGGGATTGGTTGAACTATAACTATATTCCCGAAGGTCTATTAGATACTGGTTATAGATATTTGGCTATAAGGCTCAAGGAACTTGATGTTCCCGAGGGGAATGGATGGCTAATACAATTGGGTAGCGTGAGAATTGATTTTTAATGAGTAATTTGTTATGAATAATTTTTATTTATGACACTATTTAATACTATCCTATTAAGTGTGTAAGTATAATCAGAGGGTCTGGCTTTATAGCTGGACCCTTTGTGCTAAAATAGTTAAATACTGCTTGAGAATCAATCTCCAGCTCCTAATTATCTTTGTCCATTTCTTTGATGTTTCCCTGAGCGATAGTTATTCAGCTTTGATAATAGCTTTATTTGAATAACTTGAAATGTACATCCATTAATACACACACACATATGCTGAGCATTTTAAAGTCTTTATTGACATTATTTATATTTGTATCTGTGCTTGTAAATATAATAGTACAAATGATAATAGTATTACAAAATCAGATTGGGGACTTTCGATGCAATAATATATATATATATATATATATATATCGCTTGTTTACAGTTGATTAATCTCTTGATAAAACAAAAAAACTGGAGCTTTCATATATCGAAATATATTCTAGTCAAAGGATTGGATAGCGAGCTTGTCAAGGAGAACTGGGCTGTTATGGAAGAGTCGGTAGTAAAATACATAATAAAAATTACCAGTTATAACTACCAAAACGAGAATTCTTATTGGAAGCCTGAGATTCTGCTGAATTTTATTGCTGCAAGAGGAAATCTATTAGTTGCATGTGCTTGCCCCTGAGTTATTTTAATCCGTGACTATTTTAATAATTAAACTTGAAGGAAATATGCTTTATATCCTTATTTTTGTAATCATTGATATATAAAAAATAAATATGAAAACAAATCAAACTTTAATCGCTCTTATAATAGTATTTGGTATTACTTTGGGAAATTCCTTCAAAGCAGAATCACAAGTAGCAAATGAAGCAACAAAAAATGAATATTATGTAGCGGCTTACATTTGGCCTTCTTGCCATGATGATCCATTGGCAAAGGAGAAATTGTGGTCGGAAGGAACGGGTGAATGGGAGGTTATAAAAAAAGGGAATCCGAGGTATGAAGGTCATTACCAACCTCGTCAGCCATTATGGGGGTACGAACTGGATAATAATCCATCAGTAGTGGAGCGTTGGATAGACGTGGCTGTTGACCATGGTGTCAATGTGTTTGTTTATGATTGGTACTGGTACGATGAGGGACCTTATCTTGAAAGTGCGTTGAATGATGGTTTCTTAAAAGCTAAAAATAACGATAAAATGCAGTTTTATATCATGTGGGCAAACCATGATGTAAAGCATAATTATTGGAATTATCATCGTTACGGAGATGATGAGTCTATTCTGTGGGATGCCAAAGTTGATTGGAAAAACTATAAAATCATTGTAGACAGGGTGATTAATCAATATTTTAAGAAACCAAACTACTTTAAAATTAATGGTGAGCCTGTTTTCTCAATTTTCAGTATTGAAAAATTGAAGGAAAGTTTTGGTGGTAGTATAGAAAAAACAAGGGAAGCGCTTGATTATTTCAGGGATGAGGTCAAAGAAGCAGGATTTCCGGGACTTCATATTCAGTGGAATCAAGGAGGAGGGTCTCTGATGTCAAATGAAAAATCTCAAGAGTTTAGACGTAATGTGGATGCAATGGGATTTAATAGTGTAGCCATGTATAATATGGGTGGAATGGATGAAGATTATCTGGTTTATGGAAATAATTCAATAAAGATAAGAGAACAGATGAACGAAGTGTTGAACGTACCTGTTTTTCCGTGTGTTTCCATAGGATGGGACGATACTCCTCGGTTTCCCCAAAAAGGAATAAAAGACACCGTACATTATCACAATACACCGAAGAGCTTTGCTGCGCTGCTTTCAAAAGCGAAGGAATATGCTGATAGACATCCAGAGCAAATAAAATTAATCACAATTAATGCTTGGAACGAGTGGGTTGAAGGCAGCTATCTCTTGCCGGATATGCTTCATGGTTTTGATTATCTGGAAGCTGTGAAGAATGTTTTTATTGATGAAAAATATGATCGGTATTAATTAATATTTGATTATGATAGCCCAAGTTGCATCTTTGTTTTTATAATATACAAAGCGATAATATTATAATTCTTATTGACGTCAGTGGTGATGCTTCGTATGAGGGATCAACAAAACACTTCAAATAAAGTTGTCACAACTAATTTGAAGTGTTTTGTAATTACCATCTCTCAATTATGTTTACTGATCTATACTGTAAGCTCCATTCTTTTTCATTTGCAAGCTGTAGGTTAAGCCATTTTCTATGACTTCTATTACCCTCTGCAAGTGCAGATTGGTCAACTTCAAACTGTGTGAGTGAAAATCCACAGGCAAATAATTTGCCTCCGGCATTTTGTATCATTTCCACATAAGGGGTTATTAGTTCTGCATCTGAAAGGATGCCTACATCTTTGCCACAAAAGATAATGTGGAAGTCTCCAAAAAGTTCTTTATCTTCTGCCTGCATATCTTGTGCAGTTAATGTAAGGGCTTTGAGTTGTGTTATCTTTTGGGTAAGCGCTACATAGTTTATTGCATCTGACTCATTGATTGTGCCGGCTGCTGTTTCTGTCTGACCGGTGGTGCAAGAAAGAATAAACAAGCCTAGCAGTAGTGTTGACATTAAAAGCTTAAATTGTTTCATATTTATTTGTTTAGTAAAATTTGTAATCGGTACCGGGCAGATGGAAGAGGTAGTTGTCGCCCAGGTCAATTGCTTTGGCGCGTCCGTCGGTGACAGGTGATATGGTCTTATGGATGCTGAGATATTCTTTTATTACGTCGTGAACGCTATAATCTAATATTTGCGTATCCTTTGCGTTTTGAAGTCTGCATAGAATATGAGGGGGTTCGCCCTCGCGGTCGCATGCCGAAACTGTGTACTCTCTGTTATGGTCAAGTGGCTCATCGTTCACTTTCATCTCTATAACTCGTTCGCCCATTGGTTTAGATGAATCAAAAACCAGTGTCATTCCTGAGAAACGAACAAGCCAGCCGCCAAATCGCTCTTGAGGGTTTTCGGCAAATACGTTGTTAATTTCTTTTTCCATCCAATCTTTTAATTGTCTGCCTGTGGCTTTGCCTATCTTTACCTTTTCATCAACCGGAAAAAAGTTCCATAAGTGTCCTGCTGTTATTGCTGCCGGTTTATCATTTTCGGGTACTAACGGCGGACTGAATCTGAATCCGTTGGACAGTGAAACATCAGCTCCGGTTTTCCATCGCATGACATCTGTTATGAAATTGTCCATCGGATTTTCTATCACAAAATATCGGTACATCGGAGTTGTGGTATAGCCTAATACTTCATTGATTTGGTCTAAGTAGGGTGCTGTTTCTTCTTCCACAATCTTTGCAATGGTTGGATCGGCCGGGTAAATCTTGGGGTCAACTTCCATCAAATCGTAGCTGTCACTAACTATTATACCATTCTTAACCGTTATATCAAGACGGCCAACAAAAGATGCGAATGCACCTGGCTCGGTAACTTTTGCATATTTGCCTTCAATTGGTTTTCGGATTCTCTCGTGGGTGTCATTGCCCAAAATGTAGTCAACTCGTTTCAACGAAGGATTATTTGCCAAATCTAACTGCTTGGAGATGCCGATATGGGTAACTAAAAACAGGATATCTACCTTCTCTTTGTCTTTTAGTTGGTCTATCGTTTCACTCAGATTGTAGTCAATCGGGGTGAATCTAATACCTTTACTGTATGAGGGGTTTTGACGAATGGGTATGTCGGGGTCGTTGTAGGATATGAATCCTAGCTTTACCCCTTGTACTTCTTTTATTAAATAGGGATGAAAAATATATTCATCGCTGTTTTCGTGAAACATATTGGCGGAAATAATTGGAGCATCGTATTGCTCCATAACCTCAATCATAATATTTTTTCCGTAAACTACTTCCCAGTTTCCCGGAATCAGGAAGTCATATTCCATAGCTTTGATAATAGGTGCAAACGCACGACCTTTAGAGAGTGCAGCTACTGCTGCTCCCTGGATATAGTCGCCACCATCGAGAATTAGTGTTGCATTGGGATTTTCTGCTCTTACACTATTGAAAAGGGTTTTCATGTGTGATAGTCCTCCCAGTTTCTTAAATGTAATCTCATCGTTGAGATAGAGCATTTCGTCATGAACTTCTAATTGTCCGTGAATATCGGCAGTATGAAGTATTGTGATTGTTGTTGTATTGGAGTCTCTATCTTGTGATTTCGCTTTTTTAGTTGTGATTAAATAATAGCCTAACAATGTGATACCGATAATAATCGACAGGATTATAATTTTTCTCATATTAATATGTTAATAAGATGCAGTGATGACTGCCATCTATGGTTTGTGAACTGTGACTTCAATAACAAAGCTAACTATTTTATTTTTAACAAGCAAGTATTAACCCTGGCATACGCATATAAAAAAAGGCTGACCAATGATTCGGACAGCCTTAATTTAGATGGTTAAATATGATGATTTACTTTACACCATTTCTCTCCAGCAATGCATCAATACTTGGCTCTTTGCCACGGAAGTTGATGTAGAGTTGCATTGGATCTTCGGTGTTGCCACGCTCCAGAATATTGACTCTGAATTTGTTTGCTGTTTCTTTATCGAATATTCCGTTTTCTTTGAATGCTGCAAATGCATCAGCATCAAGTACTTCTGCCCACTTGTATCCGTAGTATCCCGCTGCATATCCTCCGGCGAAAATATGAGAGAATGATGTTGACATTGCGGTCTGTTCGGGAACAGGAAGTAGTTTTACTCTTTTCATTGCATTACGTTCAAATGTGCGTACATCACCACTAAAGGGTTCACTAATTGAATGCCATGCCATATCCAGATATCCAAATGAGAGCTGACGAAGGCACAAGTAACCTGCATTGAAGTTGGCAGCGTCGATAATCTTTTGAACTAACTCTTCGGGTATTCTCTCACCGGTTTCGTAATGGAAAGCAAATTTGTCAAGGTATTCTTTTTCAAGTAGCCAGTTTTCCATAACTTGTGACGGCAGTTCTACGAAGTCGCGATATACATTTGTTCCTGATAGTGATTCGTATTTGGATTTTGCTAAAATGCCGTGGAGTGCATGACCAAACTCATGTAAGAATGTTTCTACTTCATCGAAAGTGAGTAGTGCCGGTTTGCTTTCAGTGGGACGGGTGAAGTTCATCACAATTGAGATATGTGGGCGACTGTCTTTGCCATCTCTCACAAACTGTCCTTTGTAATCTGTCATCCATGCACCTGAGCGCTTGCCATCTCTTGGATGGAAGTCGGTAAAGAGAACAGCAAGATAATTTCCGTTTTCATCCAGCACATCAAAAGCCTCAGCTTCGGCGTGATAAACAGGTGTGTTTTCATTTTTTACAAATGTTATTCCGTACAGATCTGTTGCCAATCCGAATACTCCTTTCTTCACATTTTCCAGTTCGAAGTAGGGTCGTGTCATTTCGTCATTGAGCTGGAAGCGTTCATCTTTTAGTTTGTCGGCATAGTAGCTCCAGTCCCATGGTTGTATATCGATGCTTTTACCTTCAGCTTTGCTTGCATAAGCTGCCACATCTTTTACTTCCTGTTTTGCTGTTGCGCTATATGCTGCTGCAAGATCGTTTAAAAGAGTGTAAACAGCAGTCTGATTCTTCGCCATCCTGTTTTTTAGAATATAGTCTGCATAGGTCTCGTATCCAAGCAGATTGGCTATCTCAAGTCGCAGGTTAGCTATTTGTTCAACATTATTTTGATTGTCGAACTCGCCACCCATCACATTCTTGGTGTTGTATGCCATATATAGCTTCTCGCGTAGGTCTCTGCGATTAGAGTATTTCATAAAGCCAATGTAGCTTGGTGCTGAAAGGTCGAACATCCAGCCTTCTTTTTCTTTTGCCTTAGCTGCAGCAACTGCCGCATCAAGTACGCTCTCGGGTAGTCCGTCGAGGTCAGCCTCATCGGTTAGGAGCATCTCAAATTTATTAGTCTCCTTTAGGTTGTTTTGTCCAAACTCGAGTGTAGCTTTGCTAAGTTCTGCTGATAAACGTCTGTATGTTTCTTTATCTTCTGCAGAAAGTGTGGCACCACTATTTTCAAAACCTTCGTAGTACTTTTCAACCAATCTGATTTGTTCTTTGTCCAGATTGCTGTTTAGTCTGTTGTCATAAACACTCTTAATGCGTGCAAACAACTGCTCGTTGAGGTTTATATTGTTTGAGTGTTCTGAAAGCTTTGGGCTTAGTCGCTGAGAGATTTCCATCATCTCATCGTTGCTTTCGGCACTTAGAAGATTGAAAAATACACCGCCGACCCTGCTCATCATCTCTCCGGCATATTCCATAGCTTCAATTGTGTTTTCAAAAGTTGCCTCTTCACTGCTGTTTGCAATGGCGTCTATTTCTGCCTGATGTTGTTTGATGGCTTCTTCAAAAGCAGGCTCATAATGTTCAGTTTTGATAAGATGGAATGGTGGCGTGCCATGTTCTGTATCAAATGGTTTGAAAAATGGATTGTCGCTCGATGATGTGCCACATCCTGTAATTGTGCTCATAATTAATAATAGTAATAATAATTTTCTCATAACGTTCAGTTTAACATATAGAGTATAAAGTGTATTGGTTTTGTCTTAGTTCTGTTCAGCTTTTGCTTTATAGGCCATTGCATAAAAGCGAATTTGCTTAATAACTGATAATAATCCGTTTGATCGGGTGGGTGACAGATGTTCTGTCAACCCTATTTCCTGAATAAATCGAAGGTCTGCTTCAAGAATTTCGTCGAAGGTTCTATTGTTGAAAATCCTCATCACCAATGCTAACAGCCCTTTAACTATTATTGCATCGCTTTCGGTCTGAAAGTTGATTCTTCCGTTTTCTGTTTCAGCTTGAAGCCACACTCTACTCTGGCAGCCTTTTATAATATTCTCAGGAGTTTTATATTTATCGTCAAGTGTCGGCAGTTTGTTTCCCTGCTCTATTATGTATGCATATTTATCCATCCAGTCTGTAAATATGCTAAACTCGTCAATAATTTCTTGTTGAGTTTCGTCAATTGTCATAATGTATATATATTTTAGTGATTACTATTGTTCGGAATATATTATTTCTAACACTGTTTGGCCAACTGCCTTTAGCGTATTTCGGTCTATGTTGCGCATATCGTCACTTAATGTATGCCAATATGGAGCAAAACCTGTTTCACTGTCCTTTAGGTTGATAATATCAACACATGGTATGTTCAAATTTTGAATTATTGGAACATGATCGTCGGTGATGTAGCTTCCCCGACGTTGCAAGAAGTATTGTCCGTAGCCCATTTTAAAAGCTGTAGACCATATTCTGGACACAATTTTAGATGCACTTTGCATTGAATAACCCTCGTACATAAATGTAGCATTAGCTGCTCCCACCATGTCGAGAAGAATCCCAAACTCTGCTTTATAATTTTCGACATGAGGATTTTCAGACCAGTATCTTGAACCTACACACCACCAGTCGCCAGAGATATATGTTTCGTCAAAATCTGCTTGTCCCCAGTCTTCCATATCAAAAAATATAATATCGATTCCTGCATCGATAGGGTTTAGATGTATTTGTCGGGCAATTTCCAGTAATACTGCCACGCCACTTGCTCCATCATCTGCGCCCGCAATAGGTTTGTCTTGTCGTTCTTTATCTGTTTCCCTGTCAGCAAAAGGGCGGGTGTCGTAATGAGCAAACAGCAATATCCGCTCTTTGTTGTCCGGATTAAAGCTGCCGATAATATTGCGAAGTTCAATATTTTGCCCGTCGTAATGTATTACATCTGCTTTTTGCTCTGTAACCGTTGCTCCGTAACTATTAAGTTTGTCAGAAAGTAAATCACCGCAAGCTTTGTGTGCTGCACTCATGGGAGTGCGTGGTCCAAAGTTAACCTGTTGCTCTGTGAATGCATACGCACTGTCCGAATTGAAGTCCGGAGAAACCTTAACAAATGGTTTTGAAGTTATTTCTCCGGCTACTTTCTTTTGAGATTGACAAGAGTTGCATGACAGTGAAAAGAATATTGCAACTATGGATACTGATAAAATTATATAAAGACCTAACTTGCTCATTAAGCATTTTTCTGATATGTGAAATCTGAAATACCCATTTTTCTGTATGTCTCTTTTAGGGCTGTTTCATCATCTGAAATCACCAAAAGTTTATCGCCCATATGAAGCTCTGTTTGTCCTGTAGGAACAAAGAAACGATTATCTCTCTTCACCATTACAGCCAAAGTCTTATCAGGTAGTGACATTTCCATTAGATTCTTACCATGTTTGAGGGTCTCTTCTGTGATAATTATTTCGGTCATTACAGACTTAATTTCTTCTGCAAATTCAACATCAAAATCTTCAAAACTTCTATACATGTTGGGTTTTTCTGCCAGACTGAGCCATTTTGCCACAATAGGTAATGTTGTGCCCTGATATAATAAAGAAACAATTGTGATCACAAATACTATGTTGAAAACAGTACGAGCCCCCGGTACTTCAGCAGCTAAGGGGAGGATTGCAAAAATAATAGGAACTGCACCACGCAATCCAACCCACGAAATGTATGTTTTGTCCCTGAGTGATATCTTTTTGAAAGGAATCAAGCAAAGGAACACAGTCAAAGGTCTGGCTACAAAAATCATAAATAGAGCAATAATAATACCCGGAATTAAGATAGGTACTAATTCGCTGGGATTTACCAAAAGACCCAGCGTTAAGAACAAAAGAATCTGACTCATCCAGGCAAATCCATCCATAAAGTTCATGGATGTACGTTTATGTGCAAACTTAGAATTACCAATTACCAATCCGGCAATATACACAGCAAGATATCCATTACCCTTCAGATAGTATGTTGAAGAGAAAATGAATATACCGGCTATCAACAGTAATACGGGGTAAAGAGAAATGTTATCCATTCGTATGCGGTTGATTATTAGGACGGACAAGCGACCAAGGAGATATCCGGCAACTGCACCTACTGCCAGCTGTATCAAAATGGTTAGACCTACCATCCAATAATTGGGCTGCCCACCTGATTGAATGATGCTGATAAATGTAATTGTCAGCATGTAGGCCATAGGGTCGTTACTACCACTTTCTAATTCAAGCAAAGGACGAAGATTGTTTTTAAGCACAAGACCTTTTGACCGTAGTATGCCAAATACTGATGCTGAATCTGTTGAAGATACTGTAGATGCTAACAACATTGCAGTAAGGAAACTAACTCCCAAACCGGCAAAGTACTTGCCGGAAATCCACCAGGTGAAAATACCGGTCACTGCTGCTGTTAATAAAACGCCAATTGTAGCTAGAATAACACCAGGCACAATAACTGGTTTTATTTCACTAAACTTAGTATCTAATCCCCCGGAAAACAGAATTATAGTTAGGGCTATTGTTCCAACTGCTTGTGCAATCTGAATATTTTCGAATTTTAATCCAAAGCCATCTCCGCCGAATGCCATCCCAACAAAGAGGAATAAGAGCAGGACAGGAACTCCAAATTTGTGACCGGCTTTTCCTGCCAGTAAACTGACAAAGAAGAGAAAAGATCCGATTAATAACATTAGTTCAATTGATATATCCATTGTGTATTATATTACTTCTGTTGAAAAATTATTTGATTTTCGTTAATTTCCAATTCTGAAATCTTTCCCATAACCACAGGATAGTTGCTCTTTGTATGCCCGATAGGGAAGCCGTAACAAACAGGAAAGTCATAACCTTCAATCACAGATGCGATTGATTTATATAGTTTATTATACATGCCTTCATCTTCTTTGTATTCACTAAATTGACCAACAATCAATCCAGATATTTTATCAAAAATTCCGGCAAGTTTAATTTGATGTATCATGCGGTCCACCTTGTAAGGTTCTTCGCCGATATCTTCTATAAAGAGTATTCCGTTCTTGGGTATTTTTAAAATTTCAGATCCAATCATTCCACAAAAAACAGAAAGATTGCCCCCGAAAAGTATCCCTTTCGAATATCCTTTTTTGTTTATGTTTTGTATTCTGTAATAAGGTGCAATTGGGATGCTGTAGATTAGCGGTTCGTTGTTTAAGATGCTATATAAGCTCTTCACCGCAAAATCATCGTTACCTCCTTCTGCAATATCCTTTGTCATTGGACCATGAATAGACATCAAACCATTTGACTGAAACAAAGTGTGTAAGGCAGTAATATCACTAAAGCCAATCAACCATTTTGGATTTTCTAATATTTTTGAAAAATTCAGTTGTTCCAATAAATGAATTACGCCATATCCACCCCTTGTGCACAATATTATTCTTGCTTCACGGTCATTCATGGCTTTTTGTAGATCATTCAGCCTTTGAGACACAGTCCCACTGAATCTTCCCATCTTTCCCAATGCGTTTTCAGATACTTCGACTTGCAACCCCCAGCTGCTCAGTATTGAAGCTGTCTTAGTAACATATTCTACATCTACATGTCCGGCAGGAGAAACAATAATAACCTTGTCTTTTTGATCTATTTTGGGAGGTATAATCATTAGGAAATGATGTGGAATTGTGCAATGAAAACGTACAGAGCGAACATTAGTCGCTCTGTACGAAAAAACTTTTATTTTGAAAAATAATGTTAGGCATCAATATGTGCATAAGTGGCGTTCTCCTCGATAAACTCTCTTCGTGGCGCTACCTCTTCGCCCATCAGCATAGAGAAGATTCTGTCTGCATCAGCAGCATTCTCGATGGTAACCTGTCTGAGCGTACGTTTTTCGGGGTTCATCGTTGTGTCCCACAGTTGCTCTGCATTCATCTCTCCGAGACCTTTGTAGCGCTGTGTGCTGATTCCGCTCTCGTTTCCATCTGCATATTTGTTGATAAAATCCTGACGCTGACGGTCATCCCAACAATATTCTTCTATTCTTCCCTTTTTACACAAATATAGAGGAGGAGTAGCAATATAAACGTATCCTTTTTCGATAAGTGGCTTCATATATCTAAAGAAGAATGTGAGGATAAGTGTTGCAATGTGGCTTCCGTCCACATCAGCATCTGTCATGATTACTACTTTGTGATAGCGAAGTTTCTCGATATTTAATGCCTTGGTGTCTTCCTCTGTTCCTATGGTAACACCCAAAGCCGTATAAATATTTCTGATTTCCTCATTTTCCAATACGCGATGAGGCATAACTTTTTCAACGTTCAATATCTTACCTCTTAAAGGTAAAATTGCCTGAAAACCCCTGTCACGACCTTGTTTTGCGGTTCCACCTGCCGAATCTCCCTCGACAATGAATATTTCGCAGTCTTCAGCAATTTTACTGGAGCAGTCAGCCAGTTTACCGGGCAACCCGCCTCCTGAAAGAGGAGATTTTCTTTGAATCATCTCTCTCGCTTTGCGTGCAGCATTACGGGCTGTAGCAGCAAGAATCACTTTTTCTACAATGATTCTAGCTTCTTTGGGATTCTCTTCCAGATAATTGCCCAATGCTTCTCCTGTAGCCTGATCCACTGCCCCCATAACATCGCTGTTACCAAGCTTTGTTTTGGTCTGACCTTCAAATTGTGGTTCAGCAACCTTTACAGATAAAACAGCGGTCAACCCTTCACGGAAGTCATCTCCGCTAATCTCAACTTTTACTTTGTCAAGTAGCTTAGAGTCTTCCGCATACTTCTTCAGTGTACGTGACAAACCTCTTCTAAATCCGGTCAGATGAGTTCCGCCTTCAATAGTGTTGATATTGTTTACATAGGTAAATACATTTTCGTTATATGCTCTGTTGTAAGTCATTGCAATCTCGATTGGTATTCCCTGTTTTTCTGTGATTATGTGAATAGGTTCGCTGATCAGTGGTTCTTTTGTTTTGTCAATATAGCCCACAAATTCTTTTAGTCCATCTTCTGAATGAAAACTTTCAGTTTTAAATGAACCATCTTCTTTTACATTTCTTCTATCCGTTATATTCAGTGTAATTCCTGCATTAAGAAAAGCAAGTTCACGCAGTCGGGTAGATAAAATGTCATATCGATATTCAAATACAGTGAATATAGTGTCGTCAGGCTTAAAGGTAATTATAGTTCCTGTTTTGTCTGTCTCACCAATTGTAGTTACATCTGAATATGGTACACCACGTGAATATTCTTGTGAGTATATTTTGCCACCACGGTGAATCTCAGCTTTTAGGTTTTGTGATAAAGCATTAACGCAGGATACGCCAACGCCGTGTAGTCCTCCTGATACTTTGTAAGTTCCTTTGTCAAACTTTCCACCGGCATGCAATACTGTCAAAACTACTTCTAGTGCTGACTTGCCTTCTTTCTCATGGTAGTCAACAGGAATCCCTCTTCCATTATCGGAAACAGTAACTGAGTTGTCTTCGTTGATTGTTACATTTATTTCGGTACAGAAGCCTGCAAGAGCTTCGTCAATAGAGTTATCCAGAACTTCATAAACTAAATGATGCAATCCTTTTTCACTAACGTCGCCGATATACATCGCAGGACGCTTGCGAACTGCCTCAAGTCCTTCAAGTACCTGAATGTTTTGTGCGGAGTATTTCCCGCTCGCAGATTTTCTTTCTTCGTCTGTCATTTTTATATATTTATCTCTCTGATTGTAAGCTTATTTTATACAGAGTTGTTGTTTTCTAAAAGTCAACAAATATACGAAAAAAACCGCTTTCAGACAACTTTTTTTGTTTTTTTAGAAGTTGTGATTGATGTGGTTTTGCGTGTCATATTTCGTAGTCAATGGCTGCTCTTTCGGTGCGAACCTTGGCCACGTATTTGGCTACTCTTAGATGCTCGGGGTGATCTGCGTATACACTCAGGTCATGTAGATTTTTGAATACACTATCAAGTACTATGTCATAGTTGTCGCTAGATGCTTCTTGGTGATTGATGTGAACTTCAATTGAGACTATTTCAGGTATAAGCTCTTTGAGTTCTTCGAGTTCCCTTTTGATGATGGCCGCATTTTCGTCCTTCTTCTTTCCTTCTGCTGTCTCAGCCAGTTTAAAAAATACAAGATGTCTTATCATTTTTAGTTTTGAATTTAAATGACTTCAAATTTAAGCAATTATTTTTGCATCAGCGTAGTCTTCTTGTACTTTGTGGTGAAGTAGTGTCTTAGTAGGTGTTTGCTTCAGGTATGGACATAAAAAAACCGAGCAGTATTTGCTCGGTTTTGATTATATTGTAAAATAATACTCTGTGGTTACGCAAGGCTATTTACGTGTGCAGCTAATTTTGCTTTTAGATTGTTGGCTTTGTTTTGATGTATTACATTTTTCTTTGCCAATTTGTCTAGCATTGAGCAAACCTCAGGATATAGTTTTGTGGCCTCATCTTTTGAGGTTGTTGCGCGTAATTTATTTACTGCGTTTCTTGTGGTTCTGCCTGCATATCTATTTGACAAACGTCTTGTCGCTGCTTGCCTTGTTCTTTTCTCTGCTGATTTGTGATTTGCCATTTCCGTGTGAATGTGTTATCTTTAATCTTTTTTATTTTTGGTAGCCCATAGGGGAATCGAACCCCTCCTTCAAGAATGAAAATCTTGCGTCCTAACCGATAGACTAATGGGCCAAAATGTTATGCGAACCTGAAAGGCGTTGATGTTCTTTTCAAATTGCGAGTGCAAAGATAGAACCTTTTTTTATACCATCAAAACATTTCGAGTATTTTTTTTAAATAATTCTTCAATAATGCTCTTTTGCATCTTAATTTAAACTTGGTTGCAAATTTAGAATCCCTTTAATTGCATATATAAAATATTTTTTTTAATTTTGCACCCCAAAATACAATTGGAATAAAAATCAAAACTATAAAATAAAATGAAGAGAACGTTTCAACCCTCGAACAGAAAGAAGAAAAACAAACATGGTTTTCTTGGAAGAATGGCAACTAAAAACGGCAGAAGAGTACTAAATGCACGTAGAGCTAAAGGCAGAGCCAAACTGTCAGTATAATATACGTGGCTTAAATTAAGCCATGGTTTTGAAAAAGCAGGAATGTGAATCGCATGTTCCTGCTTTTTTTAATTATGGCGCAACAAAAAATTGTAAGCAAAAGAATTGCTATTTTACTTGCCGTTGAGGTTATTAAAGAAAAATCTCGTAAATTTGCTTTCAAATATAATTACATAACAAGTTATTATGAGTAAGAAGAAAATAAATAAGAAATTCCCGGGAAATAATATATTTCTCAACTTAATTGCGATAGCTGTCGTGGGCGTTTTATTGGTGGTTTCTACACTATACTTTCTCAATATATATACACGTCACGGACAAAACATTATTGTTCCCGACCTTAATGGTTTGCAAGCCGATGAGGCAGAACAGATGCTCCGATCCAAGGGATTGTCGGCACTTGTTATTGATTCCATATTTAAGCTAGACGCAGTTCCGGGTGCAGTAATAGATCAAACCCCAAGAGCAGGCAACAAGGTCAAAGAGGGTAGGAGCATATATATAACGATATATTCTTACAATCCTCAGCAAATTTCCATTCCTGAGCTGGTTGACTACTCTTCACGACAGGCAATTTCCCTGCTTAACTCTATTGGATTTACAGATATCATAATAGAGGAGATCCCTGCTGAGTATAATGGACTTGTTATGTCAGTTGAGTATAAAGGACGAAAGTTATTAGCCGATGAATTAATCCCGGCAGGCTCTACCATTAAACTAATTGTTGGCAAGAGCGGATACGATGAGTTTGACGAATTTAATGATGATTATATTTTGTCACCCGAAGGCAGACAAACCGCTCCCGCTCAAGGGAACCAAAATATCAAAGAAGAAAAATCAGGAATGGATGATTCATTCTTTTAAATTAAAAAGTGGTAGATAAAGATTTATATATAGATGATATAGAGGATCCGGCAGATGACGGAGATATGTTTGAGCATCATCGCCATATTGCCGATAAAGGGCAGAGACCTTTGCGGGTTGATAAGTTTCTAAATGATCGTATCGAGGGAATTTCAAGAAACAGAATTCAACAGGCGGCAGAAGCCGATTGCCTTCTGGTAAATGGCAACCCCGTTAAGTCTAATTATAAAGTTAAGCCTCTTGATGTGGTCACCATTGTCATGGACCGACCCAAAAGAGAACTGGAGATACTTCCCGAAGATATCCCCCTGGATATAGTATATGAGGATGACCATCTGATGGTTGTAAACAAACCTGCCGGAATGGTTGTGCATCCGGGCCATGGGAACTATACAGGCACACTTGTCAATGCCATTGCCTACCATCTCAAATATGACCAGGCAATGGATGTGAGTGATCCCAGACTGGGTTTGGTGCACAGAATTGACAAAGATACATCCGGATTGTTGCTTATTGCCAAAACTCCCGATGCCAAAACTAATCTTTCGGCTCAGTTTTTCAACAAAACCATACAACGTCGTTATGTGGCTTTGGTTTGGGGTGATGTAGAGCAGAATGAAGGTATCATAATTGGAAATATAGGACGTGATCCTAAAAATCGATTACTAATGCGTGTGTTTGATGATGAAGAAATTGGCAAACCGGCAGTGACACACTATACTGTGCTGGAGCGATTTGGTTACGTAACACTCGTACAGTGCAGGCTGGAGACAGGGCGTACACATCAGATTAGAGTGCACATGAAGCACCTGGGGCACACCCTTTTCAATGACGAGCGGTATGGAGGAAACGAAGTATTGCGTGGCACTCAGTTCGCAAAATATAAACAATTTGTATATAATTGTTTTGCATTATGCCCCCGTCAGGCATTACATGCCCAATCACTGGGATTCACTCACCCCGCTACAGGAGAAGAGATGCTTTTTAATTCAGATATGCCCGATGATATTCAATCAGTAATCGAAAGATGGCGTGTCTATATCTCCTCACGTGAAATAGAAATTTAGATATCTATTACTATGTCTGTTAATAATAGAATAATCAATTCATAGATGAAAAAAAATATTGCAATTGTTTGGGGAGGTTATTCCTCCGAAAAGGAAGTGTCGGAAAGAAGTGCACAAGGTATCAGCTCTTTTATCGACAGTAATAAGTACCATACATATAAGGTTAGGATAGACAGAGAAGGATGGTTCGCAGAGTCCGGTTCTCAACAAATACCAGTTGACAAGAACGACTTTAGTTTCAAAAATGGCACTGAAAAAGTAGTTTTTGACTTCGCATACATAACTATCCACGGCACTCCCGGCGAAGATGGTGTGCTTCAGGGATATTTCGATATGTTGCAAATCCCATACTCCAACTGTGGAGTATTGGCATCTGCGCTTACTTTCAGTAAGTTTGCCTGCAACAATTTCCTTAAAAGCTTTGACTTCAAAGTAGCCGATTCCATCGTATTATTTCCGGGAGACTCATACAGCACTGAAGCTATAGTTGCACGACTAGGCCTGCCGTTATTCGTGAAGCCCAATGTGGGAGGCTCCAGTTTTGCAACAACAAAAGTGAAGGAAGAAACGCAGCTTCATAAAGCCATCGAAGATGCCTTTGAAGAAGCTCCTGAAGTGATGATAGAGAGTTTTATTGAAGGCACGGAAGTAACCTGCGGCTGTTTTAAAGGTGAAAATGGGTTCCAACGTTTGCCTCTTACTGAAGTTGTTACCGAAAATGAGTTTTTCGATTACAATGCCAAATATAAAGGAGAGGTAGAGGAAATTACCCCGGCTAGAATTCCCGACGATATCGCAGCTGATATTCAAAATCAAACTGAAAAGATCTATAATCTCATTAACGCAAAAGGTATTATTCGTGCTGACTTCATTATCTCAGACGGAGTACCCGTATTGCTGGAGATAAATACCACGCCCGGGATGACTGCAACAAGTTTTATCCCTCAACAGGTTCGTGGAGCGGGTCTCAACATCCGGGATGTTATGACCGATATTATTGAATACGAGTATAAAAAGGTGAAACACATAAATAAATAAAGATATGGAAGTAGAAAAAATGCAGAAGTTCGACGATATTCGCCCCGTACATGACAGCGAAGTAAAAGAAGTGACAAGGCAGCTTACTTCCAATCCCACATTCAAGCGATTGGTAAAACCACTCATTAAGCCCATACCATGGTTTGGCTTTACTACAGTGATGCATTCAAGTAAGTCGATATATGATTTTCAAAAGAAAATCATATATCCTTTTATGACCAGGATCATTAAGAAAACTACCACTGAATTGTCAGCCAATGGGTTTGAAAAACTTAATAAGAACGATAGTTATCTTTTTATCTCTAATCATCGCGATATTGTACTCGATGCAGGATTTTTAAATATGCTGCTTATAGACCAAAAATTCAATACCTGTGAGATTGCAATCGGAGATAATTTGCTGATATATCCCTGGATAACAGATCTGGTGCGACTCAATAAAAGCTTCATTGTAAAGAGAAAAGTTTCTGTTCGTGAAATGATAGCCACCTCCAAACAGCTTTCGGAGTACATCAACGACACTATTGTTAGTAGAAAACAGTCTATATGGCTGGCACAACGTGAAGGCAGGGCAAAGGATTCTAATGACAGAACCCAGACCAGCCTGCTCAAGATGTTAACGCTTTATGACAGCGCCCGCCCGGCCGAGGCATTGGCTGCACTCAATATCGTTCCGCTCTCCCTCAATTACGAGTATGACCCCTGCGATTACCTGAAGGCAAAGGAGTTTCAGCAAAAACGTGATAACCCTGATCACAAAAAGAGCCAGTCGGACGATATTGAAAATATGAAAACCGGAATCATGGGATTCAAAGGTCGTGTTATATTCAATTTTGGCAACTCAGTAAATGACATATTGTTAAGCATAGACCCTGCAGAAAAGAAGTCAAAAGTCTTTGAGACAGCTGCAGATGCAATTGATACAGAAATATTCAAAAACTATCAATTCTTCCCTGTCAATTATATCGCTTACGACATGATGGAGGGCAAATCTCAATTCACAGGACATTATACCAATAAAGAAAAGCGAGACTTTGAAGATTATCTTGATGGTCAGATTTACAAAGTGAATCTACCCAACAAAGACGAAGACTTTTTACGCAGCAAGATTATTGAGATGTATGCCAACACCCTAAAAAATCATCTGTCGGTTCAGTAATTACTTTCACTACATCAGGACTAATGAATTTCCGACTCAAAACATATGGCATACTGACACTCTTATTACTTGCACTTTCATGTGAGAAGGAGCCTGCACGTTTGGATAATGTATTTTTGGAGTTCGCTACTGCAGTTCAGTCAGACTCCAAAACAATGTTTCGGCTAGACAACAACAGACTATTGATTCCAAACGATAGTTACGATAAAAATATTGAGCAGGGGAAACGTGTAATAATTAATTACACACCAATCAAAGGTGATACAGTGAAAGTTAATCAGGTGTTATCAGTATTGCTTGGCTCTGTTGCCGATAAAGAATCAGAAGTTCTGCAAAAGGACCTTGTAAAGATTCAGAGTATATGGGTGTCAGGCGGATATCTCAATATGATTTTTGAAGCTGAATATCATAGCAAAACTCACAAGATAGAGCTGTATAGAAATAAAAGTAATTCACTATCAGATTTGTACTTTACTTATTCGCGCGAAGACGACCCTCCGGGGTATGCAAAAAAAATGTACACATCCTTTATGCTTTCAGCATTATATAAAGACAATCCCCCCACTAAAGATTTTACTATTAATATTAATACACATGAAGGAATTCGCCGCTTTAATTTTGAGTTGAGTAGTGTGCTTCCGGTTGAAAAATAAACAAAAGATAACGGGCAGAAACAATTTAATGTTTCTGCCCGTTATCTTTTACAGACTAATTTGCGCCTAGTAAGCATGTCCATCCTTATGCAGGTCATCCAGATGAAGCTTCTTCTTCTCCAGCGCCCTCCAGGCATATATTATATATCCCAACACAACCGGAATCAGCAGTGACACGATTGCCATCACACCCAATGTAAGTTCACTTGATGAGGAGTTCTGAACCGTCAATGAGCTTTGTAGGTTGGTATAAGAAGGGTAGTAAGCAGTATTGTTATAACCTGCAACTAAGAACAACATAGTCACAGTCACCACAGTACCTGCTCCTGCAAACCATATACCTTTATTATAAGTCTTGTTGAAGACTGTAGCGAATATTCCCCACAGTACCGATAATACGCCCAGTAAAAATAATACCAGCACTACAGGCATCTCAATAAAGTTGTTCAGATACTTATATGGCTCCATAAAAATCTCTTTCGTATCGGGATTCACTGCATATCCGTCTGCAACCAAAGTCCAGATAAGAAATGCCAAAAAGAAAACCACGAATGGAGCGCCATTATATAGTGTGTATCTTCTCGAACGCTCGTGCAACACATCATGGTCAAGTCTGTTTACGTAGTAAAGGCTTGCCATTGTTCTCGACAAGAACAATACAGCTAGTCCCAGAAACCAGTTTCTGGCATTGCCCAGCGCCTCCAGACCGTGTAGTGGATTATCCCATCCACTCATTGTGTTGGTTTGAGAGCCGAAATTAACCAGGTTCATCTTGTTAACAGTGAACTCCGATCCTGTAAAGAAAGTAGCCACAGCAACACCCAGCATGAAAGTACCTATCACCCCGTTGAGAAACAGAAATGTACGATATGTCTTAGGTCCAAACACGTTGCCCGGTTTTGATTGAAACTCATAAGAAACTGCTTGCACAACGAATGAGAATAATATTATCATCCACACCCAGTATGCTCCACCAAAACTAATCGCATAGAAGAAAGGAAATGAGGCAAAGAATCCACCCCCAAACACAACCAGGGTAGTGAATGTATATTCCCATTTACGCCCCAGGGCGTTAATTACCAGCTTCTTTTCATCCTCTGTTTTCGAAAGTGATGCAATCATAGACTGCCCGCCCTGCACAAAAAGAAGAAACACCAGCAATCCACCGAGAAGCGAAATTATAAACCACCAGTAATTTTGTAAAAATTCGTATGTTATCATAATTGCTTTGTTTTTTTAAGTTTAATGAATTGTCATATTATGAATCACTTCTCCGGACCTTTTTTAATTTGCTTCAACATAATGGTTACTTCAGCAACCAGAAGAGCAGTGAAGAGAATTGCAAAAAGGAAGAATGTTGTCTTCACATGTCCGGCCGACACAGCCGATGCAGCCGCACTCACAGGCAGAATGTCCTGAATAGTCCATGGTTGTCGTCCTGCTTCTGCCACCACCCAGCCCAGTTGAGTAGCCAGATATGTTAGCACTATGTTTACAAGCGATACGATATGCAACCAGCGCATATTCTCCAGTTTCTTCTTCCTGTGCAGATACCATACGAATGCAAAATAGAGAATTAAATATCCCCCTACAAGCACCATGTAATGGAATGCATAGAAAGTCAACGGAACATTAGGAATCATATCCTCCTCTTTTTCAAGGAATCCATAACCAAAATGGTTGTAATTTTCTCTTATCACTTCCAGATGCCCTGCAGCGTCCGTGTCCCGTCCCTCTTCTTTAGCTTGCTGATAATCTGCAAGCGCCTGATGTGCTGTGAGACCACGCTCGCGTTTCTCGTGAAACGATAGTGCAGTTGTCCCATCGGGTAGGGTATAACCACCCCTAATAACATCTTTAATACCCGGAACGAAAGCATTTATGTTTCTGTAGCCCATTAACGAAAGCAGTTTGGGCAATTCAATCTTAAAGATATATGGGTCAACACCATCGTCAAAGTGTTCTTTCTTATGATTCAACAAACCAATAGCTACCAGTCCTGCACCCTCCTTGCCTTCATATAGTCCCTCCATGGCAGCAAGCTTCATTGGCTGCTTTTGTGTTACTTCATAAGCAGAGCCGTCGCCCGTTAGTGCAACCAGCGTGAATGATATAAAACCAAAGATAGAAGCTATAAGGATACTTCTCAGCGCAAACTCCTGATCTCTCTTCTTAAGCAGATACCATGAACTCACACCAGCCACAAATACTGCTCCCACACCCCATGATGAGGTGATAGTGTGGAAAAACTTGTTGATGGCTACCGGTGATTTCACTATTCCCCAGAAGTCAATCATTTCGTTTCTCATCGTATCCGGATTAAACTCCATTCCGATAGGATATTGCATCCATGCATTGGCAATCAAAATCCAGAGTGCTGAAAGCGTTGTTCCCAGTGTCACCATCCATGTAGCTGTAAGGTGCGCCTTTTTACTCACTCTGTCCCACCCAAAAAACATGATAGATATAAATGTAGCCTCAAGGAAAAAAGCCACAATTCCTTCAATAGCCAGCGGAGCACCGAAAATATCACCTACAAAAATACTGTAGTTAGACCAGTTAGTTCCAAATTGAAACTCCAGAATAATACCCGTCGCCACACCAATGGCAAAGTTAATTCCGAAAATGGTCTGCCAAAACTTGGTGGTCTTTTTCCACTCCTCGTTCCCGGTCCTCACATATATTGTTTCCATCACCGACATGATAACTGCCAGCCCAATGGTAAGCGGTACAAAAATCCAGTGATAGCCGGCTGTCAGGGCAAATTGAGCCCTCGACCAGTTAACTGTTGCATTCAATAATAAATCCATATAATTTTGATTTTAATTGTTGGTTGTTCTTATAAACTATTTAATTTCCAGTCGATCTCTCAATCATCTGCTCGCGAACATACTCAGCTCTTCCGGCTTCATCTTTAGCCTGCGACTTCAAAAAGTTGGGAAAGAATATCGGTCTCAGTATCGCAAACATGATTATTAATTTCACAATCACTATTATCCATAAAGTGCGGCTCTGTTTTGACATTCCCATAAAGCCTGCACCAAACATTTTAAACCAGTTAAATTTATCAACCTCTCTATTCTCTGCTGTCATTTTTAAGATGTTATACTAATTGTTGTAGAATGTAATTATGCCTGACCTACACCTCCAATCGGCGGCATAAAACCGGGAGGCTCATTATTACTAATTGTAATTGTTCCGTTGATACTCTCAAATTTGTCAATATTATCCTTAAGAGCCATCAGCAATCGCTTTGCGTGCTCGGGTGTAAGAATAATGCGTGATTTGACTTTTGCTTTGGGTGTTCCCGGTACTATTCTTACAAAATCCAGCACAAATTCTGATGAAGAGTGCGATATGATAGCAAGATTGGAATAAGTGCCCTGTGCTATTTCATCCGACAACTCTATCTGAATTTGATTCTCCTTGTTGAAATTATCCATTGATGTGTTGTTGTTAAAAGTTTATTTAGGTCATTTAAAGATTAAGTTCCTATTTACAAAGAAAGGTAAATTTCATAAAATCACAAAGTTTGAAACAGCTAATTACGGAAAAAAAGAACTAATTTTTTTGTATTGTTTTTTATTCTTATACAACTTACGGTTTGCCACACACAAAAATCAATGCAGTATTATATTTTGAGCAACATAATCTGTTGATATTCATATTACGATATGAAACAACAAAGCCTCTGTTTTGTAAAATAAACAGAAGCCTTGTTCGGGCTATAGTCATAATCTATGACTATTCAATTATAGCTATTTAACTCAATAAGCCAATTAACCTGTTCAGCGACTCCTTCGCATCACCCAGCATCAGGCTAACGCCTTCCTGTTTTTCATACAAAGGATTGTCCACACCCGAATAACCCGGCTGCAGGTCATAATTGCAAATAATCACATGCTTTGCCTCGTCCACATTCAGCACTGGCATCCCATAAATGGGCGTATCCTCAGCATCACGTGCGGCAGGATTCACAACATCGTTTGCACCAATCACAATCACTGCATCCGTATCCTTAAAGTCGCCGTTGACTGCCTCCATCTCATACAGCTGCTCATAAGGAACATCAGCCTCAGCCAGCAATACATTCATATGCCCCGGCATGCGTCCCGCCACGGGATGAATGGCATACCTCACTGTAGCCCCGCTTTCTTCAAGCCTGTCTGCTAGTTGTCGCACCTGATGTTGCGCCTGCGCAAGTGCCATTCCGTAACCCGGCACCAATATAACAGACTTTGCCTGCTTAAGAATATCTGCAGAAACCACTGATTGTGCTTTCATCAACTCATCATCGCTGCTATTGATGCCATCAAATTTAGTCAGCAGCTTTGTAAGCGACTGTTTGGCATCCCCGAGCATCAGGCTAACGCCTTCCTCTTTTTCATACAGCGGATTATCCACACCCGAATAACCGGGCTGCATATCATAATTGCATATAATCACATGCTTTGCTTCATCCACATTCAGCACTGGCATCCCATAAATGGGAGTGTCAACCGCATCCCGTGCAGCAGGGTTCAGCACATCATTTGCCCCAATCACCACCACCACATCAGTATCCTTAAACTCATCATTCACGACCTCCATCTCATACAGCTGCTCGTATGGCACATCAGCCTCCGCCAGCAACACATTCATATGTCCCGGCATGCGCCCTGCCACAGGATGAATGGCGTACTTCACTGATGCACCGTTCTCTTCAAGCTTGTCCGCAAGTTGACGAACCAAGTGCTGCGCCTGTGCCAGTGCCATTCCATAACCCGGCACCAAAATCACGGAACCGGCACTTTGCAGCATCTCACAAGGTGTAGGTTTTAGCCCGCCTGCAACACTTTTTTGCGGCGCCGCCGCAACGGTAGATGTCTTCACTGCCGGTTTGCTTGCAACAGAGGTTTTCCCGGTCAATATATCCATCAAACTTCGGTTCATCGAGCGGCACATAATTTGTGTCAAGAACAACCCCGACGCTCCCACAATTCCTCCCACAGAAACCAGCAGAATATCGCCAATTGCCATTCCGGCAATGGCGCCCGCCACACCACTCAGCGAGTTGAGCAGCGAAATTGTTATAGGCATGTCTGCACCGCCTACGCGCATTGAGAAAGCATAACCAAATAGTGCACTGACAACAATGCTTACAACCAATATAATCGAAATATCAACCGAAGGAGATAAAACTTTGCCCACAAACAGAGTATATATTACTGTCACTGCCAACACCAGCAGACCTGCGTTCAATATAGCCGAATGATTTTTCCACACCACAGGACGTTGAGATATGCGATTGTGCAACTTGCCTGCAGCTACCAGACTGCCCGTAAGCGTCACCATACCCACAACAACAGCCAATACCGATGTAACATTCGAAAACAGTACATAGCTGCCTCCCGTCACGCCAATACCTGCCAGTGTCAAAATTCCCACCAGTGCCGATGCCAGCCCGCCAACTCCGTTCAGCAATGCTACCAGCTGCGGCATCTCAATCATCTTTACTCGTGCCGACAGCATTCCGCCAATCAGCGCACCGATTGCTATATAAACATAAATACTCCAGGCAGAAACAATATCGTTAAACAATAGAGTGGCAACTATTCCCACCAGCACACTTGCAGCACTCAATATATTGCCTGCCACCGCAGTTTTCACCTTGCTCATCATCGATATGCCAAGCAACACCAGGAGCGACAACACAGCGCACAGCACATAATAGATAGTCACTGTCATGATTTCCTCCTTCCTTTCTTTTTGCTAAACATCTTGAGCATTCGGTGCGTCACACCAAAACCACCCACCACATTCACCGTAGCGGCAATCACGGCAATACCTCCCAGAATTTGACCCAAAACAACATGATCACTCCTAATTACCACAACCGAAAGCCCCACAGCCACTATCGCCCCCAGAATGGTAATCCCCGACAAGGCATTCATCCCCGACATCAGCGGCGTGTGCAGCAAGCTCGGCACATTCTTTATAATAAAATAGCCCACAGTAGTGGCAGCCACAAATATTAATATCAGATATAATGGATTCATATATTGTGTTTTTTCAAATAGTTAAATTTATGTTCCTTACAGTCCCATCGCCTCCCGTGTTCCCGAGTGCACAATTTTGTTGTCGTGCGTCACCAGGATGTCCTTCACAATTACATCATCCATATCCAGATTAATTTCACCATCCTTAATCAGAAGCATAACCAGATTATAAATGTTTTGCGAAAACATCCATGTAGAACTCGTCGGAATCAATCCCGGGATATTTTTGATACCCTGTACCTTAACACCATGGAAAACTTCCTGTTTCCCTGGAACGGTCAGTTCGCAATTTCCTCCCTGATCAATTGATACATCCACAATTACCGAACCCTTTTTCATGGTCTTCATCATCTCCTCGGTAATCAAAATGGGAGCAACCTTGCCCGGAATCAAAGCACTGCAGAAAACAATATCCATATCTTTCAGAATATTTTTCAACACCTCACGTTCCTTTTCCAGCCATTCATCAGGCAGCTTCTGCGCATATCCGCCTTCCCCAACAGCTAACTCTTCCGGCACACCCGATCCGATGGTCTTGGCACCCACGCTCATGGCCTGTTCATTGGCAGCAGGACGAATATCCAGAGCATAAGTCACCGCACCCAGCCTTTTGGCTGTTGCCAGAGCCTGCAGCCCCGCCACTCCCGACCCAATCACAAGCACATTGGCCGGATTAAGTTTGCCTACAGGCGTAAACAGTTGCGGCATAAAAATCGACAATTCATTTGCCGCCATCATAATGCCCTTGTATCCGGCGCAAGTGCTCATCGACGTCAGAGCATCCATGCTTTGTGCACGCGATATACGGGGAATGCTGTCAAGCGTCATCGAAATAACACCCTTTTCGGCAAGCTGCTTCACCATTTCATGGTTCACAGGCGAAGCAGGATGTATAAATGTTATCAGATACTGCCCTTCATGCATCAGGTCAACCTCATGCCTGCCAATACGCTCATTAAACAATGGCTCCTTCACTTTTAGTATTAAGTCCGATTGACTGTACAGAAGCTGGGTGTCACCAATCAGTTTTGCCCCCGCATCTTTATACTCCTGGTTGGAGTAGAGTGAGTTTTCTCCTGCCCCTGCTTCTACAAGAACGGTTATACCTTCGGATACAAACTTTTCCACGGTTTCGGGAGTAGCGGCTACGCGGGCTTCACCCGTCATAATCTCTTTGGGAATTCCTACGATCATAGCTCAAAATCAATTTAAAGTTTCACATTGTAAGTTTTATTCAAACCTCTCCACAAATTTAACCGAAATAATTGACATAACGACATTTTTATTCAATTAATATTATACTCTTTTAGCTTGAATAAAAAGATTTTATACATTCTTTTTGGTGAAATGTTTCGAACTCTGAACAAAATAGGTTATTTTTGTGATATATTTAAGCAAAGGTTATTATCACACATTTAAAATTAAAGAATATGGTAAGTTACAAAGAATTAGGTCTTGTAAACTCAAGAGAAATTTTCAAAAAAGCTTTTGAAGGCGGATATGCTATTCCGGCATTCAACTTCAACAACATGGAGCAAATGCAGGCAATTATCCAGGCTTGTGTTGAAACCAAATCACCTGTTATTTTACAAGTGTCAAGCGGTGCTCGTAAATATGCAAACCAAACACTTTTGCGCTACATGGCTCAGGGAGCTGTGCAATATGCCAAAGAACTTGGATACGAAATTCCAATCGTTCTTCACTTAGACCACGGCGATAGCTTTGAGCTTTGTAAAGATTGTATCGACAGCGGTTTCTCTTCAGTTATGATCGACGGTTCACACCTTCCATACGAAGAAAACATTGCTCTTACAAAAAGAGTAGTAGAATATGCACACCAGCACGACGTAACCGTTGAAGGTGAATTAGGCGTTCTTGCAGGTATCGAAGATGACGTAGTAGCTGAACACAGCACCTACACCGAACCGGATGAGGTTGTTGACTTCGTAACACGCACCGGCGTTGACTCGCTTGCTATTTCAATTGGTACTTCACACGGAGCTAACAAGTTTACTCCTGCACAATGCACACGCGACGAGCACGGCCGTCTTGTACCTCCACCACTACGTTTCGATATCCTTGAAGAAATCGAAAAACGTATCCCCGGATTCCCAATTGTTCTTCACGGTTCTTCATCAGTTCCACAAGAGCACGTTGAAACTATCAACAAATACGGTGGTGCACTAAAAGACTCAATCGGTATTCCCGAAGAGCAACTACGTCAGGCTGCAAAATCAGCTGTATGTAAAGTAAACATCGACTCAGACGGTCGTTTGGCTATGACTGCTGCAGTACGTAAAGTATTCGCTGAATCACCTGCAGAGTTTGACCCACGTAAATACTTAGGTCCTGCACGCGACGCACTTAAAGAACTTTACAAACACAAAACTGAGCACGTTCTTGGTAGCGCTGGTAAAGCATAACTAATTACACATTAGTTTATATATAAAAAAAGCTCCGCATCTGATGCGGGGCTTTTTTTGTGTTCTAATCTACCACCCGGCAGGGGAGGGCGTGAGATTACCATCTTCAATAGCCAATAGCCAATAGCTAATAGCTGTGACTCATTAGTTGTTAATCTCACTATTTCTCGGGATTGAACTGTTTTGGTAAATTCTGTTACTTTGCATCAGGTTATTACAAAACAATTAATTCACAATGAACAACAAGATATTATTCACTCTTTTGGCGCTACTATTTGCGCTAACCTCCTTACACGCACAGCAGAGCAGTGCTTTCAGAGGAAAGGTCTATGACGAAAATCACGAAGGCCTGATTGGCGCCACTATCTTCTTCGAAGATTTAGGCGTTGGCACTGTAACTGACAGTGATGGTTTGTTTCTTATAAAAAACATACCCAGCGGCAAGCATAAGATACGTGTTAGCTATGTTGGTTTTGAGTCTGCTTCCAGAATTGTCAGTTTTCAACAAGGAGAAACTCAGAAGCAAGGATTTAAATTAACCAAAGAAGGAAGAACACTCTCCGAAATTGAAGTGTTTGGTAAACGTAAGGAGCGTCCTGAAAAGATTGAAGCACTTACCCGAATTCCACTTCGTCTCGACGAACAGGTGCAAAGTGTTTCAGTGGTGTCACAAAAAATGATTCAGGATCAAGGCACTCTAACTCTGGGCGACGCAGTGCGCAATGCACCGGGGGTAGGCACCTTTGGTACCTTCGGCAATACATCCGAGAGTATTACATCACGTGGCTATCGTGGCATCCCGGTAGTTAAGAACGGCGTTCGTGTTCACTCCGACTTCCGTGGCGGCGGTTTCTTATCTGATATGCAAGGTGTAGAAACTATTCAGATATTGCGCGGATCGGCTGCCATAGCTCAAGGTGTTGGCAACGACCTGGGTTCAGGCGGGGGAGTAGTTAACATTGCTACCAAGACTCCACGATTTATCAATAGCGGTAGCGTAGGAATACGAACCGGCAGTTGGGGACAGTTTAGACCCACTTTCGATGTGCAACATGTACTTGACAACAGTGGAAAAACCGCTCTGCGTGTCAATGGTGCTTACGAACGTTCCGACAGCTATCGTGCCAATGTAAGCAAAGACCGCTTTTATATCAATCCCTCTTTTGCATGGAGTCCTGACGAGAAAACAAAAATAGTTTTCGAAGCAGATTACATGCATGACTCGCGCACACCCGATCAGGGAACGGTAAACTTAAGTCCCGACAGTGTCAATAATATATATAAGATGCCCCACGACAAATTTATGGGCTTCTCAACCGACCGACAGATTAGCAACGTGCTAACCTATATGGCACATCTTAATAGAGATTTAGGTAATGGCTTCAGCCTTCGTGTTGCCTATGCTGCATCAGATCTTAACAACAACACTGTGCGCGGACATGCGTCAGCATTGCGCTCTGCCGCACAAACGGGTGAGTACAATCTTCGCTCACGTGCCTATAGCGGCAGCAAGCGTGAAGATAAGAACAGTAGTTTCCAAATGGATATTATCGGTAAAGATATAATGACAGGTTCTATTAAGCACACATTCAATGCAGGATTCGACTATCGCACCACAAATCTGACAACAACTTCAACAAACTCAATTGTGGTTGACACCATCGATGTTCTTCAGTCAATAGACAATACTCCACCAACGGCCACACTTGTTTATGGCACTCCCGTTGAATCGCAAGAGTATGCCTATGGTCTGCTGTTGCAGGAAGTGATGACTTTCAATCAATATCTCAAGCTATCTCTGGGATTGCGCTATAGCCAGCTAAGCGGTTTGAGCAATAATGTGGCCTCTACCACCGGCGGTAGCGTGTGGGACCCGCTTGTGGGGATTATAGTCACACCGCTTAAAGATATAAATCTGTTTGCATCCTACACCACAACCACCTCATTGCGTGGAGCAACCAACCTGCTCAACGACAAAGTAACCCCTGTGGGGCCTTCGAAAGATAAACAATTTGAAGCAGGCTTCAAAACCGAATGGTTCGAAAACCGACTTCGATTCAATGCAACATATTTCCACATCAAAAATAATAATATCACAAACGCCGAGCTAAGCGATGCCGGTCAAAATACAGGATACTACATACGTGCCGGAAACCTCAAGCGCGAAGGTGTGGAGCTGGAGCTAACCGGAAAGGTACATCGAAATGCCGATGTGATATTAGGATATTCATATCTTGATGCAGGCTATCACGACAGCCCATACTATCACGAAGGATCTTCACCAATGAATACAGCCAATCACACAGCCAATGCGTGGTTCAATTACACATTCTTCGATGGAGTTCTGAGAAATCTTTCACTTGGATTAGGAGCATACTATGTGGGTGAGCAACCATTTGCGGAATATACCTACAAAGTAGTGCCGGGCCATGCCGTGCAACCCAACACACCACCCTTTATGGCAAAGGCTTATACAACAGTTAATATTCAGGCAGGCTACCGCATAGGTCAATACCAGTTGCGGGCACATCTCAACAACCTGTTCGACTCAACCGGCTATACAGCCTATTACAGAGGGGGATATTTGAACCCAACAGATCCAAGAAACTTTAGTGTATCTGTCAATTATAACTTTTAACCAAACGGATTCACATCCTCCAGGTCAATAATTTTCTTCGAAATGGCATATATAGTCAGTCCCGACTGGCTACGTATGCCCGTTTTCGAAGCTATATTCTTTCGGTGAGTTATCACCGTGTGGATACTAATGTTGAGCGACTCCGCAATCTCCTTGTTCGACAGCCCGTGCACCAGCTTGGTCAGCACATCAATTTCCCTGTCGGTCAGGTTCTCAGTGTTGCCCGCACTCTTCGGATCATTTTCGTCTGCCGCCTTCTGCAATTTCTCAATCACCTGAGGCACTGCATCAAACAGTGTGAACGAATTATCCAGCATCGACATCACCGACTGATCTATCAGCCCGGTGTTTATACCCACAATCGAAAGGTTGGGATGTTTCTTTCGCAATTTCTTCACATCCCGCTCGCGATTGGCAATCAATATGGGATTTATAATCAACACATCCACTGTACGGGTGTGAATTACCTGCTCCAAATCGTCGAGCGATTCCACCTTGAAGATCGAGGCATCCAGCTCCGATTGTGAAATCACCGAGTGCAACCCCTCATATATAATCTTGGATTGCACAATTATTGCAATATGAGATCGTTCCCGCATTATTAATGCCCTTCCATATTATAACCAAATGGAATCAGAATGGTCTCCTCTATAAGCGAGTGGATATAAAGGTCAAACTCCACTTCAAAAAGTGTAAACAATAATCTTCGTCTTAGCATCAGATCCGATTTGATAGTGATATGCTTTAGCAACAGACTTTTCAGGTCCTTCAATTTCAACTCTATATCTGTGTGATGTTCCTTATATTCATAAGCCGAGTATATCTGTATATTGGTATCATGCGGATTGTTGAATAGGTTTATAAAGTAGGGGAATGCCACATTGTCTTCATAATCGAAGTGCTCCATTACCTCATCAAAATACTCATTAAAAAACTTCTCGAGCAACTCCAACTCCTTACTTCCCGGATTGTGCTCCTGCAACTGATGAATGTAATCCTTCATCTGCGGATAACGGTCGTTGCGATAATAGTTGTGACTGTTGCGCAAAAATCTCACCACCCTCTCCAGATCGTCAATAGTCTCAAGCGGATTCTTTCGGGGATAATACCCGTTATACAAGTTAGCCACAGCTATAAACAGCTCCATGCGAATGCCCTGCTGCTCACACAACTGGGCAACGGTGCTGTCGTCCACTCTAAAGTCAATATCGAAGTGCTGCAACATCAGCAATAGGTTATGATTCTCGTCAATCAAATCATACACCCTCATGTAGGGCTTAATAAAAGTGCGCGCCGCGTTAAACATATTTATCTGTTCTCCTTGTTTTATTCAATTATACGTTAGATATAAACGTCAGATTGAGGTTATTGTTCATTAGCCGAAAACTCACCAATATACACCTTTTCAGTTTTAAAAAGATTATGTTCTTTCGCTAAAGAACTTCCGATAAATCGGAATCTTAGTTTCACTTCGACAAAACATACATTTTTTCTTGATAAAAATATATTCTTTTGAAAAGAATCAAACACATTCTTTTTTCTTGATAAAAAAGTATGCAAAAAATCAAGACTTAGGGAAACTTTGCTAAAAAGCAACTTGTCTGGCTAAAGATGCAAAAACTCGCTTCGCTCGAACAGCTTGCATCTTTTACGCTATACTGCGTCGCTTTTTTATACGCAAAGTTACCGCTATGTCGTTCCAGCCACGCGGTTTGATGTTAGTAGGTCAAAAGCATTTTCAATTTTCAATTCATCACTCATCACTCATCACTCATCACTTTTTACTTTTACCTTTTTACTTTTTACTTTTTACTTTAATTTCTCCTGTTCGACAAAACCAATATCACCCCCACTGCAAGCAGCGCAACCGGCAACATCAGCTGTCGCGACACATGTATCCAGCCAAGCAAAGTATCTGAATGGATGATAACCCCGATGACGGTGAAGACGAGGCCCAGCGTTTTGTCCGATTTATATATCAGAAACGCTATACCTGCCGCCAGAAAATAAGTCCCCGGACTTTGCAGGAAGCTCGAAAAGGGCAATGACCCCGTGATACCCAGTTTATCTAAAAGTACCAATGCGCCAATAATCAGGAAAGTCACTCCCCAGGCCATTTTATCCGATTGTTTTGCAGACATATTTTTAATCACTACTGACCGACTAAAGTTTGGAGATAAAAAATAAAGAAAGGCTACTCCC
>CAYFUQ010000003.1:114900-117659 GCA_964346415.1 uncultured Proteiniphilum sp. | reverse complement strand
CTTCCGCATATGCGGAAGCCGCAATGCTACTTTTACATCGGAGTTTCCGCACATATGGAAGGCGTATTGCTAAATTAGCAATACGCCTTCCGCATTTCATCGAGCACCGTTTGACTTTGTTCCGGGAGAATAGTGATTTCAGGGAGGGTCGTTTTACTTTGGTCGGGAAGAATAGTGATTTCAGGGAGAGTCGTTTCACTTTGGTCGGGAAGAATAGTGATATCCGCGAGGGTCGTTTTGCTTTACTCGGGAAGAATAGTGATGTCCGCGAGGGTCGTTTCACTTTGGTCGGGGACAAAAGTGATGTCAGGACGCGTAGTTTCACTTTGGTCAGGGACAAAAGTGATGTCAAGAAGGGTCGTTTCACTTTAGTCCGCAACAATAGTGATATCCGAATTGGGGGTGAGGCGATGAACTTATATGTTCAGTGATTTAGAAATTGTAGGTAGGGCTATGAACTTATAAGCTTAGTGATTCATAAAACAAGGCAGGGCGATGAACTTATAAGTTCAGTGATTTAGAAATCGCAGGTGAGGCGATGAACCTACATACTCGGTGATTTATAAATCACAGGTGGAGTGATGAACTTATATGCTCAGTGATTCATAAAACAGAGGCAGGACGACGAACTTACAAGTTCAGTGATTTAGAAATCGCAGGTGAGGCGATGAACTTATATGTTCGGTGATTTATAAATATAGTGACACTACCACATTGACTACCGGAAAAGAGATGTAGCTATGTACTTAAAATATGCACAGACCAACAAACAAAAAAACCGCAAACATAAGCCGAAGCTCTGTTTGCGGTCTAGTATTATATATGTTATCCTTAATGGATACTAACTACATCTTCTTCATCATTTTGAAGTTAGACAGCGCCTCAACTACATTAATCATATAGTCGCCCAGCTTTTCGCATTCCGAAATGATATCCATATAGAAAACACTGCTTTGGTATGAATACTCATCATTGTTGATGCTGTCAACATTCTGACGCTTGAAGGTGTCTCGTTTGGTGTTTATCATCTTCTCCAGGTTTTGGCTCTCAATCACCTCACGCGATGAAATTCTTGGAACCTTGAGAATAGTCTGCATATTGTCGTAGCTCTTCTCAACAAGCTTGTACATGTCGTTTATATTATCAATCTGTTTTTCGTCCAACACTTCGTTTGCATCCATCTTTCGTTTCAGGTGGCGGGCTATGTTGCAGCTGGCGTCGGCCATACTCTCAATTTCGGTAACGGCACGCAATATATCGCGCACATGCTCTTTGCTTCGGCTGCTGAGTCGCCCCTCAAGCACTTTGCCCAGATAGTTTGCAATTTCCAGCTCCATTCGGTCGCAAATATCTTCATATTTTTCGGTACGGTTGTAGAGCTTCATAAACTTCTTGTCGTTGTGGTCCATATTGGTCATCTTCACCACAAAGCCAAACATCTTGCGTGTGCGCTGTGCATACACCTCCATCTCCTTCTCTGCCTGCAGAATAGAAAGCTCGGAAGTGGAAGCCAGACGGCTGTTGTCAATATGCTTGAGTACAAACTCTTCATCCTCATCCTCACCTTTCTTGGGTCTGATAATTAGCAAAGAGAGCTTCTCGTAATATTTTACAAACCACACCATTAGCATCACATTTAAGATATTAAACATGGTGTGATATAGAGATAAACCGTAGGAGGTCACCATCTGATACTGATTGTAGAGTGATTGCTTGGCAACTAAATCAGCCGAAAGTTCGGACTTGGGCAAAGTCGTAATGGCTTTGAGGTCTTCGCTGCTCATTGAGTTTATAAATTCATATACACCTGTTGGTCGCACAGACGAGGCATTAAACATGATGTTGTCAACCATATTCACAAAGAACTTAAACACAAATAGCATCCAGATTACCCCAAACACGTTGAATAGCATATGTGAAAAAGCTGCCCTCTTGGCTGATATATTAGCCGGGATAGCGGCCAGATTGGTGGTAATGGTTGTTCCGATGTTTTCACCCAAGATCATGGCCGCAGCTGAAGGAAAGTCAATCCACCCTTTGGTTGCCATAATTAACGTAAGAGCAAGTGTTGCACTCGATGATTGAACAATTATTGTGAGAACTGTTCCTATTAACAGAAAAATAAAAGTTGACCACATTCCCATATTTGAGAAGTTCTGCACAAACGAGAGCACCTCAGGGTTGTTTTGCAAATCAGGCATGGAGTCTTTGAGGAAATCAAGACCCATAAAAAGAAAGGCAAATCCAAAAAAGAATTCGCCCAACGATTTGTTTTTGTTTTTAGAAGAAAAAATAAAGGGTAAAGCCACTCCCATCAAGGGTATAGACAATGCACTAATAGAGAAACTTCCAAAACCAAACAAAGAAATAACCCAAGCCGTAACGGTAGTTCCGACGTTTGCCCCCATAATTACCCCTATAGATTGTAAGAGGGAGAGTAAGCCGGCGTTTACGAAACTCACAACCATTACAGTTGTTGCAGACGACGATTGTATCAGTGCGGTGACAATGATACCTGTCATTACGCCCATAAATCGGTTTTTTGTCATCGACGACAAGATGCCTCTCAGCTTATCGCCTGCCATCTTTTGCAAGCCCTCACTCATTATCTTCATCCCGTACAGGAAAAGGCCTAAAGAGCCGACAAGCTTTAAAAAATCGAATAAACTATAACTCATCTTCAAAAAATTAGTGTATATTAGCATGCAAATATAGATATAAACTTGTAGAGTTTTTAATAACTTTGGAAAAATATAATA
>CAYFUQ010000003.1:113636-114800 GCA_964346415.1 uncultured Proteiniphilum sp. | reverse complement strand
GATTATTATTATGGTTGCCTGCTACCCTCGACAGGCTATTTATCTGTATTTGATGTTGTACACTATAATGGTGGTTTTCTCCTTATCATTCCCAACAGGAAAGACCCTGTAAAGCTGGAGTCATTTGTAGACCAACCCAAATTGCTGCAAGTGTATCGCAAACATCAGGAGTTTTTGAAAGTGAGTGAACTAAATACTGTGGGCGATCTTAACATGGCTATCCGCACCAACAGGATATCAGAAATAGTTCAGATATCGGAGGCATATCAGGCAAACGAAATTATTAATGTTGCCAACGAAATAACCCGAAAGTATGACGACGGAATGCGTATGGTGCTTATATCCGGACCTTCGTCATCTGGAAAGACCACTTTCCGCAAACGTCTTGAGGTGCAACTATATGTGAATATGCTGAAGCCTGTGGGTATTTCATTAGACGACTATTTTGTGGAACGCAACGATACGCCTGTTGACGAGTTTGGAGAAAAAGATTATGAATCGCTATATGCCATCGACCTGGAACTTTTCAAGCTTCATCTGAACCAATTGCTAAATGGTGAGGAAATTAGTCTGCCAAGTTATAACTTTGTAACCGGCAAGCGTGAATATAAAGGCCGCAAACTTAAGATGGACGACAAAAGCGTAATGATTATTGAAGGAATTCATGCCCTCAACCCAGAGCTTACCGAAAGCATTGTAAAAAGCAGAAAATATATGATTTATGTGTCGGCGCTGACATCCATTTCGCTAGACAATCACAACTGGATACCGGCGGCAGACAATCGCCTGTTACGCCGTATGATTCGTGACTATCGCTATCGTGGATATTCGGCAGCCGAAACCATTTCTCGCTGGGGCAGTGTTCGTCGTGGCGAAGACAAATGGATTTTCCCATTTCAGGAGAATGCAGACGCTATGATTAATTCTGCTATGATATATGAACTGGCAGCACTCAGAAGACACGCAGAGCCTATATTGCGACAAGTGCCAAAGTCTGTTCCCGAATATTCAGAAGCCTACCGACTGTTGAAGTTTTTAAGCTATTTCAATTATATCACCGACCGTGAACTGCCGCCAACTTCGCTGCTGCGTGAATTTGTGGGTGGAAGTAGCTTTAGATATTGATTTACATTATAACTAATGACAAATAACATAATAGAAGAG
>CAYFUQ010000003.1:88633-113536 GCA_964346415.1 uncultured Proteiniphilum sp. | reverse complement strand
GGCGAAGAGACGGTTGAGATTTCGTGCCACGGCTCGGTATATATTCAGCAAAAGATAATGGAAGCACTGATAGCCAACGGTGCTCAAATGGCACAGGCAGGCGAGTTTACCCGCCGCGCATTTCGCAATGGCAAGTATGATTTGAGTCAGGCTGAGGCTGTTGCCGATTTGATTGCTTCCTCTTCGCAGGCGTCACACCGAGTGGCAATGAATCAGATGCGAGGTGGATTTGCACGAAAGCTGGCAAGTTTGCGAGATAAACTGTTGCAGTTTGTATCGCTCATCGAGCTTGAGCTTGATTTTTCGGAAGAAGATGTGGAGTTTGCCAACCGCGATCAGCTCTATGAGCTTACTCTGGAACTTGAGCGGGAGATTGACAAACTGGCAGGTTCGTTTCAGTTGGGCAATGCCATCAAAAACGGTATTCCGGTTGCAATCATTGGTGAAACAAATGCAGGAAAATCAACTCTGCTCAACATATTGCTAAATGAAGAGAAGGCTATCGTATCTGACATTCACGGCACCACGCGTGATGTGATTGAGGATACAGTTAATATTGCCGGTGTCACTTTTCGTTTTATCGACACTGCCGGCATTCGTCACACTACCGACACTATTGAATCATTAGGTATTGAGCGTACCTATCAGAAGATTGATCAGGCAGCCATCGTGTTGTGGGTAATTGACCTTACCACACCGGAGGATGAGATAGTGGAGCTGTCGCAAAACATTTTACCGAAACTTGCAGACAAGCAGGTTGTACTGCTTTTCAACAAAGCAGATGCTGTATCAGAGGCGGAAATTGAGAATAGGAAATCACTATTCCCCGAACTTAAGTCGGATTTGCTGTTTATTTCTGCCAAGAAGGAAAAGAATATCGACCAGCTGCAGCAGCTTTTGGTTCAGGCAGCACACTTGCCGCAAATTGGAGAGAATGATGTAGTAGTTACTAACCTTCGTCACTACGAATCGCTCACCAATGCGCTTGAGTCCGTTCGTCGTGTCAAAGATGGTTTAGATGCAGAGCTAACCAGCGATTTCATCTCTCAGGATATTCGCGAGTGCATGTATTATCTTGGTGAGATAACCGGGCAGATATCAACTGACGAGGTGCTGGGTAATATCTTTTCGCAGTTTTGTATAGGGAAGTAAAGACAAGGCAACGGGTATAAAACAAAAAACAGAGAAACAAAAGAATGTTTCGCTGCTTTTTGTTTAGCTTAATTATCAGGCTATTTTAATTTAAAATCTATTTCTAATTTGATTTTAATGTTAGCATCTAAAATTGTTTCATTAGAATATGCAGTTACAATTATAGTTGACTTCTTCTTAGCTGCAATCTCACTAACTACTTTATTTATAAATGGCACATAACCTGAATCAGTAATTACACCATCTGAAGTTACGTTAGATAGCGTAGTACTCTCCTTGGAGTTGCTACCTAATCTAAGTACTATTTTACTTAATTCAAAACCCTCACCTTTGGGTAAACCTTCAAAACTAATTGTTGATGTAGTTTGTCCTGACCCACCCTCAATCCATTTGGAGAACTTCGCAACTTTTGTAAAATCTTCGATAGTGAAAACAATATCTGAAATAGAAGCATTAGCATTCTTAGCAGACACGATCTGCGCTGATTTTGTTGCTGAATCTTTTAAAGATTTTGGCATATCATCAGGAGCACTATCTCCACACGATGCAAAGGCCACCACTACAGACACTACTGTAAATAGATAGAATAATTTTTTCATAATCATATTTGGTTTTAAAAATTAATTTGAGACAAAAGTATAACAAAACTCTATTAATTCACAAGATACAATAGGAAAAAACAGAGTTATTGATATAGCTGATTGTTATTAATAAACTTAGACACTGAATTAGGCAGAAAAGCCCGAACATCTTTGCAGGCCCTAATGCTCTCTCTTATAAATGTTGATGAAATCTCAATAATGGGTGCTTCCACAAGCTGAACGTTTGACTTATATTTGTCACAGATGTTGACCGTAAAACCCAAACGGGGATAGACCATCAGCTTATATTCGCTCAGCAGTTGTTTGTATTCTTTCCACTGGTCAATGATATGCCAGTTGTCGGCACCGATAATGAGCGTAAAGTCTATATCGGGATTGTCGGCAGACAACTTTCGAAGTGTGTCGATAGTGTATGAAGGCTTGGGCATGGAAAACTCCACATCGCTAACCTTAAGTTTCTCGTAACCTTCAATTGCCAGTTGCGCCATCTCAAGACGGATATAGTCATTGAGCAAACCATCTGCACTTTTGAGAGGGTTATGTGGTGTGACCACAAACCACATCTCGTCCAGGTCGGTAAACTCTGTGATATAATTAGCCAGTACCAAATGCCCGACGTGTATCGGATTGAATGAACCGGAAAAGACCCCTACTCTCTTTTTATTGATATTCATCTAAAAGAATAACGACTAACGTCAGGATTTTTTAAACAGTGAAATAATCCAAAGGAATATAACTGCACCTACTGCAGATACAACAAGCGAACCAACAACTCCACCATTGGAGCTTATACCGAGCAAGCCAAAAACCCATCCGCCTATAACTCCACCAATGATTCCCACAAGTAGATTAACGAAGAAACCGAAGCCTCCTCCTCTCATCAATTTGCCTGCCAGCCAACCGGCAACGGCACCTATGATAATTGACCAAATAATTCCCATAATAATTGTTTTTTTATTGATTATTTTGAATTTACGAATGTTAGACGCATTAAACACCGTTTAGTTTAAATCCGCACTTATCAGCTCATGCGACTTTTGTAATCTTCGTAGCCAAACTCGCGATAGAGTTCAAACTCATTGTCGAGCGTCCAAAGACCAATAGAAGGATGCGAAACGCCATTGAACATAGTAGTCTTGACGGTTGTGTAGTGGGCCATATCTTCGAATATAATTTTATCTCCCACGGCCAGTGGTTCATCAAATGACCAATCGCCCATAAAGTCGCCACTCAGACAGCTGTTACCTCCTAGGCGATATGTTGGTTTTCCCTCAACGGGCTCGTGATATGCGCCACGAATGCGTGGTTTGTATGGCATTTCGAGTGTATCGGGCATGTGGCATGCAAAAGAAACATTAAGCATCGCTGTCAGTACTCCTTCATTTTCTACAACGTCGGCCACTTCGGCAAGCAGGAATCCCGTTTCCCAGGCAAATGCGCTACCCGGCTCAAGGATAATCTCCAGATTGGGATACTTTTTGCGGAAATTGATGAGCAGATCTATCAAATGCTCCACATTATAATCTTTGTGCGTCATCAGATGTCCGCCACCAAGGTTGAGCCATTCAACCTGTGTGAGGAAATGGCCAAACTTGCTTTCAACAGCCTCCAATGTTTTCTCCAAATCATAAGAGTTGTTTTCGCATAGATTGTGAAGGTGAAGACCTGTAAGGCCCTCTGGCAAGACATCACCCATGTTATTGGCAGTAACTCCAAGACGTGACCCCGGCATGCTGGGATTATACATATCAGTTTCCACAACCGAGAACTCGGGATTGATGCGGATGCCACATTTAATATCATTGCCCGATTCCTTTATTTGCGGATAAAACCTATGGAACTGAGCTAATGAATTAAAGCTAATGTGACTGCTGTATTCCATAAAATTTGGAAAATCATAATCAGTATATGAGGGGGCGTATGTGTGAGCTTTGCTTCCCATCTCTTCATAAGCCAACTGAGCTTCAGAAACAGAGCTGGCTGTAGAGTAGCCTATATATTCGCGCACGATTGGAAATGCTTTCCATAAAGCGAAAGCTTTGAAAGCAAGAATGATTTCAACACCTGCACGCTCTTTGACTGATTTAATCAGTTGCAGGTTGTTGCGAAACAGATTTTCCTCAAGCACATAGCAAGGAGAAGGTATTTTGTTTATATCTATCATAGTTTTTTTAATAATTCGGAGCAAAGTTAATGTTTTCATCGGATATACAAAGGGTTCAAAGGATTGAGAAATAAGTTTCTTGACTCTAAAATATTACAAGGTAAGAATATCTTTTTAGTGTAAAACAATTATATTTGCGTCCGAATTTACAAGACCTCTCAGGTTATTGACTTTCATATAAATGGTATAGTTACACAATATAAATCAACTATTATGGTTTTAGAAATCTTATTTTTAATTCTTGGATTTGTAATTCTTATTAAGGGTGCAGATTGGCTTGTAGAAGGTGGTTCGGCGCTAGCCCGCAAATACAAAGTTTCAGAACTGGCAATCGGTCTTACGATCGTTGCATTCGGAACTTCAATGCCCGAATTGGTCGTAAACACTTTTTCGGCTTACGATGGACACGCTGACATTGTTTTTGGCAACATTATCGGGAGTAACATTCTCAACTTGTTTGCCATTCTTGGAGTTGCCGGTCTGATTTCCCCACTGGTTGTACAGTCAAGCACCGTATGGAAAGAAATTCCCTTTTCTTTGTTTGCAGCCGTTATACTATTTATATTAGTAAATCCATTTTTTACTGATTCAACCGTTCTTAGCAGGATTGACGGTGTTATCTTATTAGTTTTCTTTAGTTTCTTTCTCTACTACGTTTTCAGACAAATGAGAAGAGACGTATCAATTGGCAAAGTTCATAGGGAAGAGTTTAGCAAACTCAAAATATGGAGTTTTATAATTCTGGGGCTTAGTCTTCTTGTTGGTGGCGGACGTCTTGTTGTGGTCAATGCCGTAAGCATAGCGCACACTATGGGTATCAGCGAAACGGTTATTGGGCTTACGATAGTTGCTATCGGAACTTCACTGCCTGAATTGGCAACCTCTGTGGTTGCGGCTTACAAGAAAAACAACGATATTGCGGTCGGTAACATCATTGGTTCAAATATATTCAATATTTTCCTCATCCTCGGGGTGAGCTCTCTAATAAGACCTGTTGATTATAACATGTCGTTCAATATCGGTATTTATTTGCTTTCTGCAGGAACTGTTCTATTGTTTATAGCGATGTTTAGTGGCAAGAAAAAGAAACTGGACAGATGGGAGGCTGTAATTCTATTGCTTATATATATTGGATATACTATATATCTGATTAGAGGAGAGATGTAAGATTACACTTTCACACTAGCAATAAAAAAGGCTCCTTCTTCGGGAGCCTTTTCAATTAGCTATATATCAAATTTAGTTTCTGAAAACCACCTGGTTGTCAACACCATCAATAACAATTGGTTTCGTTTTATCCACATTACCAGCCAGCAGATCTTTCGACAATTGATTGAGAACATTTCTCTGGATAACCCTCTTAACAGGTCGTGCACCAAACTCAGGATCGTATCCTGCTTCAGATATTACTCTGACAGCTTCGTCGGTATATTCCAGTTCTATACCGTTTTCGGCAAGCATATTACTCAATCCCTTCAACTGTATTCTGACAATGTTAGCAATCTCATTCAATTTGAGTGGAGCAAACATAATAATGTCATCTATACGATTGAGGAATTCGGGACGGATGGTTTGTTTCAACAAATTCATCACCGTGTTGCGGGTATCCTCAACCACCTCATCATGATTTTGCTCGGTTATTTTCTCAAAATTCTCACGTATGAGTGCCGAACCAAGGTTTGATGTCATAACGATAATGGTGTTTTTGAAGTTGACCACCCTACCCTTGTTGTCGGTCAGTCGTCCATCATCCAGCACCTGCAACAATATATTGAACACATCGGGATGCGCCTTCTCAATCTCATCAAACAGCACAACAGAGTATGGCTTCCTGCGAATAGCCTCTGTCAACTGTCCTCCTTCGTCATATCCCACATATCCCGGAGGTGCACCAATTAGTCGGGTGGCACTAAATTTCTCCTGATACTCGCTCATATCGATACGAGTCATCATATTCTCGTCATCAAACAGATATTCAGCCAACGCCTTGGCAAGCTCTGTCTTTCCCACACCGGTTGTACCGAGGAAAATAAACGAACCAACAGGTCGCTTGGGATCACTCAGTCCTGCTCTGTTTCTACGAACGGCATCTGCAACGGCAGTAATAGCTTCTTCCTGTCCCACCACACGTTTGTGCAGCTCTTCTTCCAGATGAAGTAGTTTGTCACGCTCGCTTTGCACCATTTTGCTAACGGGGATACCGGTCCAGCGAGACACCACATCGGCGATATCTTCAGAGTCAACTTCCTCTTTTATCATTGCCTTGCCTCCCTGGGTATCGTGAAGTTTCAGTTTTAGTTGCTCGATATCCGCTTCTTTCTCCTTTATTTTACCATAACGGAGTTCAGCAACCTTACCATAATCACCCTCACGTTCTGCCTTGTCTGCTTCAAACTTAGCTTCTTCAATATCTATTTTGTTTTGCTGAATCTGGTTTATCAATTCCTTTTCTGATTGCCATCTTGATTTCAGCACATTTTCCTCCTCACGCAAATCCTCAATCTCTTTGCTGAGAAGAGTCTCCTTTTCTCTGTCATTTTCGCGACGAATAGCTTCACGCTCAATCTCCAGTTGCTTGATGCGGCGCATTATCTCATCCAGCTCTTCAGGCACTGAGTTGACCTCCATACGCAATTTGGCAGCCGCTTCGTCCATCAGGTCAATTGCCTTGTCGGGCAAGAATCGGTCGCTTATATATCGGTGCGACAACTGAACCGCTGCAATAATTGCCTCATCTTTGATACGCACCTTGTGGTGGTTTTCATAACGCTCTTTCAATCCACGCAAAATGGAGATAGAGTCGGCTTCGGTTGGCTCGTCAACCACCACGGTTTGGAAACGACGCTCCAATGCTTTGTCCTTTTCGAAATATTTCTGATACTCGTCAAGTGTGGTAGCACCAATTGAGCGTAGCTCACCTCGTGCCAGTGCCGGCTTCAGGATATTGGCAGCGTCCATTGCGCCATCGCCCTTGCCTGCTCCCACAAGTGTGTGTATCTCATCAATGAATAGAATAATCTCTCCTTCGGATTTCACAACTTCATTGATTACCGATTTTAATCGTTCTTCAAATTCACCCTTGTATTTTGCACCGGCAATCAATGCACCCATATCCAGCGAGTAAATCTCTTTGCTCTTCAGATTTTCGGGCACATCACCACGAATAATCCTGTGAGCGATGCCTTCGGCAATTGCTGTCTTACCCGTACCTGGTTCACCAATCAAGATAGGATTGTTTTTCGTACGGCGACTCAATATTTGCAGTACTCGTCTAATCTCCTCATCGCGACCAATAACGGGGTCAAGCTTTCCGCTTCTTGCGGCTTCGTTCAGGTTGATTGAATATTTGCTCAATGCTTGATAAGTATCTTCAGCTGATTGGCTGGTCACATTTTCGCCTTTCCTTAATTCGCTGATTGCTGCATCAAGCATCTTTTCAGTAGCACCGCTGTTTTTCATCAACTGTCCTGCCTGGTTCTTTCCTTTCAGAATAGCCTGCAACAAGTGTTCAAGCGAAATATACTGATCTCCCATTTTCTTGGCAAAATCAGTTGCCGATTGAAATACGGCATTAGTTTCGCGACTAAGTGTTGGTTCGCCACCCGACACATGTGGATAGGACTCTATTTCTCTGTCAAGGGCACTTGTCAATTGCTGAACATTGACTCCCATCTTTTGGAACAGAAAATTAGTTACATTTTCACCAACCAGCATCACACCCTTCAGCAAATGACCGAGTTCAATCATCTGCTGGTTGTTGCTTTGTGCAAGCTCTATGGCTTTCTGCACTGCTTCCTGCGCTTTAATTGTAAAATTGTTAAAATTCATATCTTTAATTCTCCTTTTTATCTTGTTTAATTCAGAGATAAAAGTTCAAATTCTTTGCCAAGCATAAAAACCTGACGTTATGTCAGTTTTAAACATCAAAAGCACATACCTATACACCTCTTATTATCAACCATGTACGCCATCACATATTAGATATATATTTAAATATCAGCACCTAATATGATTTAGATTATTTTAGTTTAATAAAATGTATTATCTTTGCACCATTGTTTTAGTTTATAACTTATTAATATGCAAACTCCTAATTCTGGTAATAAAAAAGTAAAAGTTCTATTTGTATGTCTTGGCAATATTTGCCGCTCACCGGCGGGTGAAGGTATATTCAAAAAAATGGTAGCTGACTGTGGTCTGGAAAATGAAATTCTTGTGGATTCAGCCGGCACATCAGGCTGGCATGAAGGTGATTTACCGGACGAGCGAACACGCGACCATGGCAGCCGAAGAGGTTATGATTTAAACTCAAGAGCAAGAAAATTTGTGGCAGGAGACTTCAAGAAGTTTGATTATATCATTGTCATGGATGAAGAGAACTATAACAATGTGTCAAAACTGGCAAAAGACAAAAATGATTTGTCAAAGATTCACCGAATGGTTGATTTTTCCAACAAGTATAATCATGACTTTATACCCGACCCCTATTATGGTGGCCCGGCCGATTTTGAGCTGGTAATGGATCTGCTTGAAGATGCATGTGAAAATATGCTTGAAGAGATAAAGGCGAAACATAACTTTTAGAATGTTAGCTGAACTCTAAAATAAGGACATCTCGATTTTAATTCTATAATTTTTAATACAATAAAGGCTGAAAGATCTAACTTTCAGCCTTTATTGTATTTTTACCGGAAATGAATAATGTCTTATTCCGGGTGGATTGCTTCTGATGGGCAAACGTCTGCACATGCGCCACAGTCAGTGCATAATTCTGGATCTATAGAATAAATATCACCTTCAGAAATAGCATCAACCGGACACTCGTCCATACATACGCCGCAAGCAATGCAATCGTCATTAATTACGTAAGCCATAATACTTAATTTGTTTGTTATGAAAAATAAGACAATTGACAAGCAACTGCCTGTAAAACTATATGCAAAGATATAGAGAATTTTTGAAATATGGTAAATTTAAAACTAATGTTTTGATGTTAAATTAGTTAAGCTTCCGGTTTGAAGTTAAAACCACTCATTTATCGATTATATATCAAATACATAGGAATACTTCATGTATAAATAATATATTTGAAAAATGTTTTTTGTGGACAAACAATTACAAATTTAAGTGCCAAAATAAAATATTCTCAATAAAAACACGTTCTAAGATTGTAAATGAAGAAAGCTATATTGATTTTTGTCTCTGCCATTTTGTTGTCGTTTAGTGTATCAGCGCAACACCGTAAGTTACAAAACTTGCCTTATGTGGACTACAAAACCTTTCATCTGGGTTTTATGGTTGGATTTCATACGCAGGATTTGATACTGACACAATCAGGCTACGAAAATGAAAATGGTGAGGTTTGGTTCTCTGAAATTCCAAACTACTCTCCGGGATTCAGTGTAGGTCTCATAGCCGACCTGTATCTCAACTATTATGCAAACCTAAGACTAGTGCCCACGCTGCACCTTGGCAGCAAGGACTTCACATTCAAGGAACAAACTTCGGGTGATGAGTTCAAAACAGGAGTAAGAAACAATTACATTACATTGCCCCTCCAATTGAAACTAAATGCCGACAGGGTTGACAACTATCGCCCGTATGTCATTGCAGGAACATACGGCAGCATTGAGCTTGCTTCACGAAAGAATCAGCCTATTCTGCTGAAGCCTTATGATTATGGATTGGAAATAGGTTTTGGTTGCGACTTCTATCTCCCCTATTTCAAGCTTAGCCCCGAACTGAAATTCACGTTTGGACTAACCGATATGTTAGAGAAAAATCGTGACGATTTGGCTAACAAAGACGAGATTAAATATTCAAAATCTCTATCTAAAGCTACTCAGCGAATGATTGTTCTATCTTTTAATTTTGAATAATCAGGCATCTTACTTCTTACTGAATATCGAATCGTAGGTCTTCTCTCCTCTCAGATAATAACCCCACAGTATAGTTTTAGTGTGTCTGGTTGAGACAATCTTCTCAACCCTCTTTTCCAGGTTCTCTTTTCTGTTATTATAAAAGTCGGGTTTCATCTTGTGAAAGTCATAATGAGATCTTACAACTGCCCATGCATTCTTTAGTTTCCCCTGCACAACAAGGTGTGCCATTGCCAGCATATCGAGAAAGACACGAATGATAAATACCGATATAAACTTCTCTTTGGGAAGATTTTTATAAAGCATCAGCAAGTTATTCCGAAAGTTCAGATAGGTCTTCCACGGACTCTCTGCCGCAAGCGAAGCTCCCCCCACATGATAAATCACCGACTGCGGGATAACCATTATTTTTTTGCCACGTGCATTTAGTCGCCAGCACAAGTCTATTTCTTCCATATGTGCAAAGAAACGACCGTCTAAGCCTCCTGCTTCTTCATAATCTCTTTTACGAATACAAAGTGCCGCTCCTGTAGCCCAAAAAATCGGAACTATATCATCGTATTGCCCTTTGTCTTCCTCCACATTCCCCAATATGCGCCCACGACAAAACGGATATCCATATCGGTCTATAAAACCGCCCGAAGCACCTGCATATTCAAAGTAAGTTTTGTTGTTATAATCCAAAATCTTAGGCTGAACTGCTACAACTTCTCTGTCTTCGTCCATATAGTCAATCATCGGCTCAAGCCAGTTTTCTGTTGTTTCTATATCTGAGTTCAGCAGTACTATATACTCTGCATCTACTTTAGCGATTGCTCTGTTATAGCCTTCGGCAAAACCATAGTTCTCATCTAACTCAATCAACGGCAGATCGGGAAAGTTGGCTGTAAGATACTCCACCGAATTATCCGTAGAACCGTTGTCAGCTACAACAACTTCGGTTTCTTCGTTTAATGAATGCTTTAATACAGTGGGTAAAAATTTCTCCAGTAGTTTTTGTCCATTCCAGTTAAGAATTACGACCGCTGTTTTTTTCATGATTCAGATGGTTTTCTTTTTCTCGACCACTTGTTGTGTGACCATAAATAATATGCAGGATCACTGTTTATGGTTTCCTCCAGTTTCCTTGTGTACATTTCAGTTATTGCATATTTTTCTTCCTTGCTTGCATCTTCGGAAATTAAAGAGAAAGTACCCTCATAGTATCCTCTTTTCACTTTTTTCATACCAAGATAAACCACCGAATAGCCCGACTGTGCAGCTATTCGTTCCATTCCTGTTTGAGTGCAAGTATCTTGATTAAGAAATGTTGTCCAATAGACTTCTGCGTTTGCCTTCGGTCGCTGGTCATTCAGAAACCCTATTGTCATTACCTTGCCTTCATTCCTATTTCTGATAATTGTTCTATATATCGACCTCATCTCTATAGGTGTGGGATTAAAACGAGAACGAATTTTGATAAAAAGCTCATCAAACGCTTTTGAAGAAAGTCGCTTATATACGTGACCTTGTGTCACTCCGTGTAAAAGATAAAAGCCTATGGAAATAAGCCATTCCCAGTTACAGTAATGCCCCATACTCACAAAGCAAGAGTTCCCATCCTTTGTCAAATCATTAACCAATTCCATATTGGTATATACCATCCTTTTTTTAATCTCCTCTTCAGATATACGAAGAGTTTTAATGGTTTCAACAAAATAATCACACAAATGGTGATAAAACTCTTTTTCTATTGTCCTTAGTTCATCTTTAGTCTTGTCGGGAAAAGAGTTGAAGAGATTTTTTCTCACCACCTTCTTTCGGTACCCGACCACTCTATATATCAAAACATAAAGAATATCCGAAATAAAATAAAGCACCGAAAAAGGGAGCATTGCGATTAGCGAAAAAGTCCCATAGAGCAAATAATAACCAATTCCTTTCTTTTCTCCTGAGTTCATCTGATTTAATTCATCAATTATTTACAAAAATATGGCATTCATAGCCATCTCTTCGTCGTTATATATTCCTACTTCAATTTCAGTTACGTTGTTAATCAATTCAGGGTTGTATGGCGCGCAGACTTTGATATAGTTTTCCGTAAATCCGTGCATCATTTCACCATGACGGGTATGCTCAAACAACACTTTGCGCTTTGTGCCCTGCTGTTTTGTATAAAACTCCATCAGCTTCTGATCCGAAATATCATGAAGCGCCTTGCTTCGCGCCTGTTTATCACGCGGTTCAACAACATGGTCTATATTCAATGCGGCAGTGCCTGCCCTTTCTGAATATGTAAACACATGCAGCTGCGATATATCAAGCGAATCAACAAAGCTTCTGCTCTCTTCAAACAGCTCAGCAGTCTCACCTCTGGTTCCCACTATCACATCTACACCAATAAAAGCATCAGGCAGCACAGACTTGATTTTCTCCATTTTATGACGGAACAAAGCAGTATCGTATCTTCTCTTCATCAGCTCCAGCACTCCGTCACTCCCTGCCTGCAGAGGTGTATGAAAATGAGGAGCAAAACGTTTTGAGTTTGCTACAAAATCAATAAGCTCATCCGACAACAGGTTAGGCTCGATAGATGAAATGCGGAAACGCTCAATACCCTCAACATTATCCAAAGCACGCACCAAATCATAGAACGACTCGCCCGTTGAGTGTCCAAAGTCACCAATGTTAACTCCGGTCAGCACAATTTCTTTTCCCCCTTCAGCAACCACCCCCTCTGCCTGTTTCACCAAATCAGCCACAGAGCCATTCCGGCTTCTGCCACGGGCAAAAGGAATAGTACAGAAAGAACAAAAATAGTCACAACCATCCTGAACCTTCAGGAAATACCTGGTACGATCGTCAGCAGAACAAGATGGCACAAACGAGCGTATGCGGTGAGTTTTGGAAGTCACCACTTCTCCCTTATCTTTTTTGTTGAGATCGTCCATATAATTCAATATGTCCAACTTTTGTTCCGCTCCCAACACCAAATCTACTCCCTGAATCTGCGCAATTTCGTCAGGCTTAAGTTGAGCATAACATCCTGTCACAACCACAAATGCATCCGGATGAGACTGAATCATCTTGCGTATTGCCTGACGCCCCTTCTTGTCTGCCAAATCCGTAACAGAACATGTATTGATAACACATATATCAGCTTTTTGTCCCCTTCTTGAGCGAGACACACCCGCATTGAGTAATTGCTTCCCAATTGCTGATGTTTCAGCAAAATTCAACTTACAACCCAATGTATAATATGCAGCAGTTTTATTTTCAAAAACAGTTTGATCAATCATTTGAAATAAAATAAAAAGTAAAATGTTAAACACAAAAAATGCCTTCTGAATATCGAAAGCACGCAAAATTACAAAAATCATAGAGAATTACTACCATTATTCCTTTGTTTATCTATGAAATCATACTACTTTTGCACAAAACTACTAGATTTGTGCAAAATGATACAGCAAAACTTTGTCAAAATATACGAAGAGAGTTTCAATAAGAATTGGGACTTGCCAGCTCTGACCAATTATAAAGACAGTGAAACCCTTTCCTACGGGATGCTTGCCAGGGAGATTGCCCGTCTTCACATTCTTTTCGAAGAGATTGGAATAGAAAAAGGAGATAAAATAGCTCTGATTGGTAAGAATCACACTACGTGGTCAACAGTTTTTCTTGCAACATTCACCTACGGTGCTGTTATTGTCCCCATCCTTCATGAGTTTAATCCTGAAAGCATGGAGCATATCATTATTCACAGTGAATCTAAGTGTGTATTCATAGAAGACAAGATATGGCAGGAATTAAATCACGACAAGATTGATTTGCCATTCTTCTCAATTCCATCGTTCACTTTGCTCAAAGGAGGCGATAAGAAAGTTAAGGATGCCGTAAGTCGCTTCAGCAATCTAATTGACGAGAAGTATCCAAACGGATTTACAAAAGAAGATATCAAGTATGCAGAAGTTGACAATGATGAAGTAGTTTGCTTAAATTACACATCCGGTACCACGGGCAACAGCAAAGGAGTGATGCTGACTGCCAACAACTATGCCGGCAACGTAACATATGCCCATACGCTTGAACTATTGCTTCACGGCGAAAGAGATTTGGCATTCCTGCCAATGGCACATGCTTATGGCTGTGCATTCGACTTTCTTTATGCACTTTCCAATGGTGTGCATGTCACATTGCTAGATGTCATACCATCGCCCCAAAATCTGATTAAAGCATTTCAGGAGGTAAAACCCCATATCATAATTACGGTACCGCTTATTTTCGAAAAGATATACAAGAATAGAATCTTGCCAATCATCGAAAAGCCTATAATGAAACTACTTTTGAAGGTACCCGGAATAAACACTCTAATATATAAGAGCATCAGGAACTCTCTTGTTACTACACTGGGAGGAAACTTCAGAGAGGTTATTATAGGTGGTGCAGCATTAGGAAAAGATGTAGAAGCTTTTTTCGCAAAAATCAAGTTCCCGTTCACTGTTGGCTATGGCATGACAGAGTGCGCCCCGCTTATATCTTACGATCATCATTATGATTTCATACCAACCTCATGCGGCTCTGTGTTGGAGGGAATAATGGAAGCTAGAATTGACTCTCCCGATCCGGAGAACATACCCGGAGAGATACAGGTTCGTGGTGAAAATGTGATGAAGGGTTACTACAAAAACCCGGAAGCCACCAAGGAAGCTTTCACCGAAGATGGATGGCTTAAGACCGGAGACTCAGGTGTTTTAATAGATAATCGCTTATATATAAAAGGACGAATCAAGACTATGCTTCTTGGTGCCAACGGCCAGAATGTATATCCGGAAGAGATAGAAGCAAAACTCAACAATCTGCCATACGTTTCTGAGAGCCTGGTGGTAAGAAGAGACAACAGATTTATAGCATTGGTTTACCCCGACAGGGTTGCAATGAAAGAAAACAACATACCGAGCAAACAGCTGGCCGGCATCATGGATGAAAACAAAGGGATACTAAACAAATCAATTGCCCGATATGAAAGAATAAGCACTATTGAACTAATGGATGAAGAGTTTGAAAAAACTCCCAAAAAGAGCATCAAACGATTCTTATACAGCTAAAGCCATTAGTTATCATCTAATAATTTAGCATACTAAACAATTAGAGGTTTAAAGGTTCTGGCTTTTAAACCTCTAATTGTTCTTATTTTAAAGACTTTTGTTTATAAAGCCGATATAATCAAGCAACTCGTCTCTGCCCACCCTTTTCTCTGATGAAGTCACAAAGATTGGCGGCAGTTCTTCCCATGATTTCAACAGTTCTTCTTTATAGAAATCAACATTCTGTTGCAATCTCATAGAGCCTTGTTTGTCACCTTTAGTGAAAACAATGCTGAACGGCACTCCATTTTCGCCCAGCCATTCCATAAACTCCAGGTCTATTTGCTGAGGTTCGTGGCGACTGTCAACCAAAACAAAAAGCGATATTAAACTTTCTCGCTCCAGCACATAATCCTCAATCATCACCCTCAATTCCTCTCTGCTGTCTTTGCCCCTTCTTGCGTATCCATATCCCGGCAAGTCAACCAGATACCACTCATCATTTATGATAAAATGATTGATAAGCATAGTTTTGCCCGGCATAGACGATGTCAGTGCCAGTCCCTTCTTGTTGGTGAGCATATTAATCAATGATGACTTACCCACATTGGAGCGCCCGATAAATGCATACTCCGGTTTGCCATCCTGCGGGCAGCCTTTATAACTTGTACTGCTGATAACAAACTCAGCCGATTTTATAATCATATCAATTTATTTTTTATATTTCTCCCACTCAATAGCCACAATCCTATGCCTGTGAGCAACCCATTCAATAACAACAATTCATAACCAACCTGATAGCCCAGAAAATGCTTTGCCGATAGCTCAATAACAAAACAAATCACAGGTGCCATGATTGCCACATAAGGCACATATTTGTCTATTGGTTTCACTTTTGTATATAACCCCGCAACATAAAGTCCCAACAACGGACCATAAGTATAAGATGCCAGCTTATAAATAGCCGTAATAATACTATCTGAGCCTATCGCTTTTATCAATAGTATTATTAAAACAAACACAGCACTTATCACCAGGTGAACCCATCGTCGGGTTATGATATTTTTCTTCTCAATCGCTGGATCGTCAGTCTTCTTCATATCCAGTATATCCACGCAGTATGACGTGGTGAGCGCCGTCAGTGCAGAATCGGCACTCGAAAAAGCAGCTGCCACAATTCCCACAATAAATACAGCCAGAACAGTTGGTCCCAAATGCTCGCTTGCCAATACCGGCAAAATATTATCCGAAACTTCAGGGAGCATGATACCACTATGCTGTGCATAGAAAATCAACAAAACTCCCAAACTTAGAAATAAAAAATTGATGGGGGCAAATGCCAATCCATATGATAACACATTCTTTTGTGCATCCTTAAGGCTCTTAATGGTCAGGTTCTTTTGCATCTGGTCCTGATCGAGACCCGTCATCACGATTGTAATAAACACTCCGCTAAAGAACTGCTTAAAGAAATTTTGTGTACTTGTCCAATCGTCAAATACGAAGATTCGGGAATGCGAACTACTGCTTATAGCCTTTACCGAATCAACAATACTAAAGTCGAGCCTGTGCATCACCTGCCAGGTTATCATCACAAGCGCCGACAAAAACAATAGAGTTTGAATCCAGTCCGTCCAGATAATAGTCCTGACACCACTCTTGTGGCTATACAGCCATATCACAAGGATGATGCCAACAACCGTAATCACAAATGGCACACCCCAGGCATCAAACACCAATGTTTGCAGAATAAAAGCAACAAGATACAACCTTGCCGCCGCTCCTACAATCTTGGATATCAGAAAGAACCACGCACCTGTCTTGTACGACCGCCGTCCATATCGCTGCCCAAGGTAACCATATATTGTGGTCAGGTTCAACCTGTAATACAATGGCAACAACACATAAGCGATAATTATGTATCCAAAAAAGAATCCGAATACCATCTGCATATATGTCATATCCAGATTGCGCACCATGCCGGGAACAGAAACGAACGTCACCCCCGAGATAGAGGTTCCAATCATTGCAAAAGCAACCACATACCACTTCGAAGACTTGTTAGCCCTGAAGAAGGCATCATTGTCTGTTCCTCCTTTTCTGCTTGTGAGATAAGAGATAAGCAGCAAAAGTAAAAAATAGACTGCTATTACAATTAGGATATAACTACTCTGCATATATCTCCGGATTACATAATTTTCTTATTTTTCATAAGCTGCAAAAGTAGTCAACAAAGGACGAAGGGACAAATAAATAACTCCCAAAATGGTGCAACAAAAGATATTTATCTTATTTTTGTAAAAAACCAATCGATGAAAAAGACTAAAGTTTGTGTCATTATAAACCCTAAATCGGGAAACGAATCCAAGAGAGAAATACCCGAAAGTGTGGCAGGTAAATTCAATCAAAAAGAATACGATATTCACATCCGCATCACCGGATATGCCGGTCATGCCACTGAAATTGCACGCGATGCGGTGAACGAAGGATACAAGTTTGTGATAACAGCCGGCGGCGACGGCACCGTCAATGAAGTTGCAAAAGAGCTAATCAACACAGACACCGTATTGGGAATTATCCCCTTTGGTTCGGGCAACGGACTTGCACGCGATTTAAACATACCACTCGACCTTGTCAAAGCAATCAAAGTAATTCAGCAAGGCAACATTCGTACCATCGACTACGGCTCTGCCAACGACCATATATTCTTTTGCACCTGCGGTGTAGGATTTGATGCATTCATAAGCGACAAGTTTGCCGACGAGAAGAAGCGAGGCCCGCTGGGTTATGTGCGCAACATCGTGGAGGGCGTTATCGAGTTTAAATCCGAAGAATACGAAATAACATACGACGACGGAGTATTAAATGAACGTGCGTTCCTGGTCACCTGTGCCAATGCCTCTCAATATGGCAATGAGGCATACATTGCCCCCGATGCCGATATGGAAGACGGCAAGATGAACGTCTCAATACTAAAACCCCTAAATCCAAATGAAATTCCGCAAACCACTTTTCAGCTTTTCACCAAAAACATTGATAAGAACAGTAAGATGATTTCATTGCTCACCTCCTCACTCAATATAAAAAGAGAGAAGGCGGGCGTGCTTCATGTAGATGGCGAACCCGTAAAGATGGGCAAAGAGATTAACGTAAAGATTCATCCGCAGGGACTAAAGGTATTTGCTCCCAAAGTAACTAAAAGAGAAGTTGAACGAGAAAATATTTTCACAGTATTCACACGCTGGCTAAACGTATGGCCATAAAAAAACCCATCCCGTTAATTGAATGGGGATGGGTCTGTTATAATTATTAAATCTGATTAATCTATCATTTCAAATCCGGTGTATGGCACCAATGCCTTGGGAATTTTAATACCCTCAGGTGTCTGATGATTCTCCAGAATAGCTGCAACAATACGAGGCAGAGCCAGTGCACTACCATTGAGAGTGTGACACAGCTGCGGTCTTCCACCATCCTCGGGACGATAACGACATTTCAAACGATTGGCCTGATAAGACTCAAAGTTAGAAACCGAGCTAACCTCCAGCCATCTTTCCTGAGCAGTAGAATAAACCTCAAAGTCGAAAGTCAACGCCGATGTAAAACCCATATCTCCACCACACAAACGGAGTATTCTCCATGGCAACTCAAGCTTCTCAACCAAAGTTTGCACATAGTTAACCATTTTGTCCAGACGATCATAAGAGTTTTCAGGTTTTTCTATACAAACTATTTCCACCTTATCAAATTGGTGCAATCTGTTCAGTCCGCGTACATCCTTACCATACGAACCCGCCTCACGACGGAAACAAGCAGAATATGCAGTGTTCTTAATTGGCAGCTCGCTTTCTTCCACAATCACATCACGATAAAGATTTGTTACAGGCACCTCAGCCGTGGGAATAAGATACAAATCATCAATTCCAACATGATACATCTGTCCCTCTTTGTCGGGCAACTGTCCCGTACCGAAACCAGATGCAGAATTAACCACATAAGGCGGTTGCACTTCAGTAAATCCTGCTTCATAAGCATTATCAAGGAAGAAGTTAATCAATGCACGCTGCAAGCGGCTTCCCTTACCTTTATATACGGGAAAACCTGCACCGGTAATTTTTACTCCCAGTTCGAAATCAATTAAGTCATACTTCTTTGCAAGGTCCCAGTGAGGCAAAGCACCATCATGAAGCTTGGGCACCTCACCGCCCGAACGTTCCACAACATTATCTTCTGCACCCTTTCCGGCAGGAACGGAGTCGTGTGGCACGTTTGGAATATTTACAAGTATATCATGGATTGCACTTTCAGCATCTTTCAGTTCTGTTTCCAGTTCCTTAGTAGTGTCTTTAAGAGCAGCCACTTCCTGCTTTATAGTTTCTGCTTCATCTCTCTTACCTTCTTTCATCAATCCGCCAATCGATTTCGACAGTGCATTAATTTCAGAAAGCTTTCCGTCCAATGATGTTTGCGTTGTACGTCTTTTTCCGTCTAAAGCAATAATTTGAGCGATGTCATCTGCAACATCAATATTTCTTTTGGTTAATTTGCGAATTATCTCTTCGCTGTTTTCGTTTATTTCTCTAAGTGTAAGCATAGCAACTCAGTTTCAACTATTTTTGATATTATAAGAAAGTGCAAAGTTAGCAAAAACTTACTTCAAAAATAATTGAAAATCAATTTTGTTATTATATCGGGTAAATCAAAATAATTGGAAGTGAATAAAGTCTTTCATTTGTCGCCTCTCATTTATCTTTCTCTGGTAATCCCTTACCACATAATATGACAGAGCCGAAAAAGCGGCAACCACCAACACGCCCGTTATTACTTTATCTTTCATTGTTTTTATATTTTTGTTATAATAATCATATTGACAACAACATTAAAGTATAGTTTAATGTTTAAAGCTGTTTTCATATTAATCAATCAACTCAACTTTCAACACCTCCGTGGTGGTGTCGTCTGCCCTGAATCGATTATCACTTCTGTGACCAACTATCCAAACCAGCTTATCGTCAGAAAAAAGAAGCCATATTTCTTCCTTATCTTTCACCGACAGCTTTTGATCGGTAAAATAGTCGCTCACCTTTTTTCTGCCCTTCATGCCAAAAGGAATAAACCAGTCGCCATGTTCCCATCGTCGCAACATCAGCGGAAACACCAGCTTATTTCTGTCAACATACAAGACCCTGTTTGACTTATCAAACACTTCAGGCCTGGGGATAGTTTGCAGCACAAGCGAAACCGGTGTTTTCAACTCCGACTGTGCATCATCGATATAAAACACACCATCATCATCTCTATCGCTCCACTCATCAATTATAAAACAGTCTCGATCTTTAATCAGGCGATGAGTGTCAGAATAAAACACCCTGCCCGACTCACCATGCATACTTTGTGCAACATCATCAACCACGGAAGGTTTGAAGCCCATAGGCGAAAGTATTTCATACAAAACCGCTTGCGGTGAAACCTCCTTCATCAGCAAGTCGATATCAATCCGGCTGTCACTCAACACCTTTGCGATAGAAGCATCAATGGCATTGAAATATATCTTTTCAACCTCAGCCAGGTTCTTTGATGTGCGAAACAGAGCTTCGCTCACCGATGGATTGAGCTTGCGGAGAGCAGGTATAATATTGAGTCTTATATAATTGCGTCGATAAATATCTTCTTTGTTTGTACTGTCAGTTCTGTAAGGAATATCCTTCCTGTTCAAATACTGCTCTATCTCCTCTCTGCTGAAGGAAAGCAAAGGTCGAACCACATATCCGTTTTTCGGCAAAATACCCCTTAGTCCGCTAATGCCTGTTCCTCGCGACAGATTGAGCAACATCGTCTCCACCGAATCATCTTTGTGATGAGCCACAGCAATTGCATCGGAATCATATTTTTGTCTCAACTCCTCAAACCAACCATAGCGCAAATCACGGGCAGCCATCTCAATAGAGATTTTGTTTGAGTCGGCATAACCAACAGTATCAAAATCCACAATTTCAAACTGAATGTTTCTCTCTTTACACCATTGCTGTGCAAAACGTGCATCCCGGTCTGACTCCTCCCCCCTTAGGTGAAAATTGCAATGAGACGCCACACACCTGTAACCAAGCTGAATCAGAATATCCAACAGCGCCATCGAGTCAGCACCCCCGCTAAACCCAACCACAACCGTTGCATAATCATCCATCAACTCGTTTTCTTGTATGTATCTCTTTACTTTTTCAACCACCATACAGGGCTAAACATTATCTCATTCCAGTTTATACAAAAGTACAATTATGTTTTCTCAAAAGTGGGTATAAAGCTAATTATTTCTTTAAAAGCAAGGAAAATAAACAATTAAAATGTACTTTTGTACTATATTTAATAAGCAGAACAGATTATTTATGTTACACAAAATAGAAGAACTCTTATCAGAAATAAAAGAGTTGGGCGCAGCAAACGCAGAACAAGTTGAAGCAATCCGTATCAAGTATTTAAGCAAAAAAGGTACTATCTCTCTACTGATGGATGACTTCAGGAACGTACCCGCAGAACAAAAACGCGAGGTAGGCATCAAGCTCAATGAACTTAAACAGGCAGCACAGGAAAAATTAAAGGCTCTTAAGGACAATCTTGACGGCGACAGCACGCAATCGGAAATCATAGATCTATCACGTACAGCATATCCCATTCCACTTGGCTCACGCCATCCGCTATCGATAGTGGAAGAAGAGATAAGTGATATCTTCAAGAGACTTGGCTTCTCCATAGCCGAAGGTCCCGAAATAGAAGATGACTGGCACGTATTCTCTTCTCTCAACTTTGCAGACGACCATCCTGCCCGCGATATGCAAGACACCTTTTTCATCCAAAACGACCCGCAGGTTGTGCTTCGCACACATACCTCATCGGTGCAAACGAGAGCGATGGAAAACTCACAACCGCCTATACGCATCATCTGCCCCGGGCGTGTTTACCGTAACGAAGCCATTTCCTATCGTGCACACTGTTTCTTCCATCAGGTAGAGGCGCTTTATATCGACAAAGATGTTTCGTTTGCCGACCTCAAACAAGCACTCTTGTTCTTTGCCAAAGAGATGTTTGGCGAAGGAACCAAAATAAGACTTCGTCCTTCATACTTCCCATTCACCGAGCCAAGCGCCGAAATGGATATCTCATGTAACATTTGCGGAGGCAAAGGATGTCAGTTTTGCAAACACACAGGCTGGGTAGAAATACTTGGTTGCGGAATGGTTGACCCAAATGTTCTCGAAAACTGCGGAATAGACAGCAGCGTTTACTCAGGATATGCCCTTGGTATGGGTATCGAACGCATCACCAACCTGAAATATCAGGTAAAAGACCTGCGCATGTTCTCTGAAAATGATATGAGCTTTCTTGAGCAATTTCAAAGTGCACATTAAAAAACTAAACAACATGAAACTTAAAATTCATTTCTCAATACTATTGTTATTGTTTGCCTCCGGCGGATACCTTTCAGCCCAAAAGACTGTGAGAGTAAATGCAGTAAAGGCAAACGATTATGGTGTAATTTACACACTGCCCAAAACATCGGTTGTTGTAAAGCTAAAGGTTAAACAAACGACCTACCAACGGGGTGAGTTTTATCAATATTCTCAAAGATATCTAAGCCTCGACCCCGTCCTTGAGAGCAAAACAGAGTTTGCGCTCGAAGACGTGATGATTGTCAACCGCGGAGTGCCCGACACCGACAACTCATATATGGTCACCTTTAAGGCTAATGCTATTTCTCCCTTCGTGTCACTTACCGAAGATGGACTTATAGCAGCCATCAACACCAACGCAGAGATAGAAGCAGAACCTGTTTTTGATTTATCCATTGCAGAAAACAGAAAAATAGACCCAACACGCTATCTGACAGAAGAAACACTGCGTGCAGGCTCAAAAGCCAAACGTGCCGAGCTGGTTTCGAAACAGATTTTCGAACTACGCCAAAGCCGCAATGATATATTGACAGGCGAAGCAGACAATATGCCACCGGACGGAGAGGCATACAAAGTGGTGATGGAAGAACTTAACACACAAGAGAAGGCACTCACCGAGATGTTTACAGGACACTCTCAAACAAGATATTTAATAGAAGAATATGTTGTAATACCCGAAAACGATGCCATAAACAAAATGGTGATTGGCAGATTCTCCACAGCATTGGGAGCGGTGGAAGCCGATAACCTTGCGGGAGCTCCCGTTTACCTTACCCTCACACCCAAAACCGGCAATGCTCAGTCAGCCTTTATGACTCCCAAAGAGCTACAGCAATTTGAAAAGAAACTCACCGAAGGCGTTGTATATAACGTGCCTGCCAAGGCCGATGTGAAAGTAGAATTCAACAATCGGGTGATGAAACAACAAGAGATTGACGTGGTACAGTTTGGCAACAAAGATGTATTGACCAGAAGAGCAATCGACAACAAACGGCAACCCATTCAGGTTATTTTCTACCCTCATCTGGGAGCCATCAAACAACTTAAAGAATAGAAAATAAATGACTACCAACCGAACCCTTACATACTTAACCATAATCTTAGCGTCAATCATGTCTCTCACCTTGCATTCATGCATAGACAAGACACAATTGTCGAAAGACGAAGTTGTATTGGACAGCCTTGTCTTCAAAGATAAGATATATCTCCTTGAGCAGGTTGACACACTTCTGCCCTATGCAGATGTTGACATCAACTTCAAATATCCCGCTAAGTTCAGAGACAAGGAAAGCCTAACCAGATTGCAACAGATAGTGACCGGCACTTTTTTCAACAATATCTATCTGGGCGAACTTACTCCCAAAGAAGCATTCGACACCTTTGTAGAGGAGTATAAAGAGGAATACAAATCACTATCCAACGATTACTACAATGATATGCATCAGCTCGAGGATGGTAATGTTCCAAACTGGTACTGGTATTCGCGCTACATGAAAAACGATGTTGTGTATAACGACAGCAAACTGCTGAGCATGTCAGCCGAACAATACGATTACACAGGTGGTGCACATGGTTCATTCGTGGTTCTATATACCAATATCGACCTTGATGAACTGGTTACTATTTCAGAAGAAGATATCTTCAAGCCCAACTATCAGAAACCTCTTGCCGAAATTATCGTCAACAGACTAATGACGGAACACAAAGTGGACACCCACGAAGGACTACTGGAAATAGGTTTTTTTGACATCAACGAGATATTCCCCAACAACAACTTTTGGATAAGCAATGAAGGGATACACTACGCCTTCAACCAATACGAAATTGCCCCCTACGTGATGGGAGTCATCGAGGTATTTATCCCCTTCGAAGATTTGGAAGAGGTGCTAAACCCCAACACAATTATCAAACATCTCCTGGAAGAGAAAGAATAAAGTAAAGATATAATTCATATAATATTCAAGCCCGGCAATATCTGTCGGGTTTTTTTTGTGCACCCTCATCGCATTCACACTCTTTTAGTTTTTCTTAATCAAAAAGAATAGTTAATTTTGGGGAAAATACTATTGACAAATAATTATAAGACATAAATGCCAACACTACACTGGATAGGAAAAGACAAAGTTGTAAATCATCATATGGACGTGCCGTTCAGAGTGCTCAATCACTCTTATGGATACGACAATGGAGTGCAAAGCGAAGAAGAGACTCCATACGGAAACAAAATAATACATGGAGACAATCTGGAGGCTCTGAAATCTCTATTGCCCGAATATGAAGGAAAGATAAAGTGTATCTATATTGACCCGCCCTACAACACGGGAAATGAGAAATGGGTATATAACGACAATGTGAACGACCCCAGAATTAAGAAATGGCTCGGGCAAGTGGTGGGAAAAGAAGCAGAAGACCTGAGCAGACACGACAAGTGGCTTTGCATGATGTATCCAAGGCTAAAGCTGCTGCACAAACTACTTTCTGATGATGGGGCTATTTTTATTTCTATTGATGATAATGAGCAGGCTAACCTAAGATTGATTTGTGATGAAATTTTTGGTGGAGGAAACTTCATTAATAATATCATATGGCAAAAGAAGT
>CAYFUQ010000003.1:0-88533 GCA_964346415.1 uncultured Proteiniphilum sp. | reverse complement strand
TACTTGACTCGTTTGCCGGTTCGGCCACCACAGCTCATGCAGTGCTCAATCTTAACAAAGATGGTGGCAACAGAAAGTTTATTCTCATTGAAATGGAAGACTATGCTGACAGCATTACTGCCGAAAGAGTGAAACGAGTGATAAAAGGATATGGCAAAGACAAAAAAGCAGTGGAAGGAACCAAAGGCTGTTTTGATTTCTACACGCTTGGTGAACCAATATTCAAAACTAACGGAGCACTAAACGAATCTGTGGGAGCAGATAAAATTAGAGAATATATCTACTATTCCGAAACTCAGAGCACAATTAGCAAGAATCTACATAATGACAATCCCTACTTTATGGGAAAGCATAACGATACGGCATACTATTTTTATTACGAGAGCGAAGCGACCACCACATTAGATCATTCCTTTCTGAGCACCATGAGATCGGGTGCAGAGCAATACATAATTTATGCCGACAACTGTTTGCTGACGAAAGAGTTTATGACACAACACAATATTATATTCAAAAAGATTCCACGAGAAATAAGAAAATTTTAAACAATGGAACTAAAGCCCTATCAACAACAAGTAATAGATGACCTTGCATTGTACTTAGAACATGTGCAGGAGAGCAAAGATGTAAACAGTGCCTACTATAATTTCTGGGCACAACACCCCCGCACTCCCCTATTCCCATTTGTAGGCAAGGCTATTGAGCCATACAAAAACAATGTGGCTCGTGTGCCCCACGTATGCATGAAAGTGCCCACAGCAGGTGGCAAAACTTTTATTGCCTGCAATGCCATCAAAACTATCTTTGATGCATTTGCCTACGATAAAACAAAAGCAGTAGTTTGGTTAGTTCCTTCCATCACAATTCTCGACCAAACTATCAAGAATCTAAAAGACCCGGAACATCCATATCGTCAGAAAATAAACACGCACTTTGGCAACAAAGTTGAGGTATTTGACAAAGAGGAACTGTTGCAGGGAAGTGGTTTTAATCCCACCACGGTCATGGAACAGTTAAACATATTTGTACTTAGCTTCGACAGCATCCGAACATCCAACAAAGACGGACGCAAGGTATATGAGCAAAATGGAGCACTTCAACCATTTGAAAGCATTTTGGGCAGTGACAAAGACATATCATTAATGAATGTGTTGCAACACCTAAACCCAATGGTAGTAGTTGACGAAAGCCATAATGCCGAAACAGACTTAAGCTTAGATATGCTCAAAGCTTTTAACCCCTGCTTTATATTAGACCTTACTGCCACACCACGAAACAACAGCAATATAATCAGCTTTGTGGATGCGCTGGAGCTTAAAAAAGAAAACATGGTGAAGCTACCTGTTATTGTTTATAATCACCAGGACAAGACGGAGGTTATCAACTCTTCGCTGCAACTACAAAAGCGACTGGAGCTGCAAGCCATAGAAGAAGAAAAGAAAGGTGGCAAATATATACGACCTATTGTTTTGTTTCAGGCACAACCAAGGAATGGAAGGGATTTTCTAAATGCCGACGAAGAAAAATCAAACGTTGAGAAACTAAAAGAAAAACTCATTGAGCTTAAAATTCCCGAAGAGCAAATAAAAATCAAAACAGCAAATATAAATGAGATAAAGGGAGTTGACCTGATGAGCAAAGATTGTGAAGTGCGCTATATCATCACTATCAATGCACTCAAAGAAGGATGGGACTGCCCGTTTGCTTATATTCTGGCATCGCTTGCCGACAAAAGCTCTGCTGTAGATGTAGAGCAGATTTTGGGTAGAGTGTTACGTCAGCCATACGTGATGCGACACAGTTTTCCGCTGCTTAACCTAAGCTATGTACTCACTGCCTCCTCTAAGTTTTTGGATACTCTTGATAATATCGTGAGAGGATTGAACAAAGCAGGATTTAGTGACAAAGATTACAGACTGAGTGACCCTGCTCAGCTGGAAACAGCAAAACAACAAGAGTTGCTGTTCCCCACGAGCAGTGTTGACAACAGCAAGCCAAGCACACCGGAAGATATTACATTTGATATAGATACAACCCGAATTGTGCAAGAGACTGACGATATGGCTCAGCCCACCGACAGTGTGCTTGATATCGAAAAGAGTGCTTTTGAACAAAATGAAGAGTTTGAGAAAACAATTTCCGAAATAGAAGCATCTAAAACTCCTATATTACCTAACGAAATAGAAGATCTTGTGAAAACATATTCTATAAAAGATATATTCAAAGAAACGGCAGTTCAGCTAAGCCTGCCTCAGTTTTATATAAAAGTGCCAACAAATGACTTGTTTGGACTGAGTGAAGAGAAGCTTATTCTGGAAAAAGAAAACCTTCTTGATGGTTTTGCACTCAGCAAAGCTGACACAAATATTTCATTCGATAATGTAGCATCAGAACTATATAAAGTAGATTTGGATGAGACAAAAAAAGAGAACACCCCAAGCTTTGTCCGTTTAGAAGGTGAAATAAAGTCAAGCATCGTTGCCTACATACTTGACCCTTCCCGCAAATCACACCGTGTAAAAAACTTCACCAAGCGCCTTATGGACTTGATAGGAAACATGATGCCAATTCCTGATAAAGAAATTGAACGATATATAAACAGAATATTAGACGATTTTACAGACGAACAATTTAACGACCTTGCTTCCAACGAATACTCGTATAAGGATAAGATAAAAGCGAAAATCACTGAGCTGTCAGAAAGATATGCAGAGAGAAAGTTCAGAGATCTTTTAGATACCGATAAGGTGTTTGTAGAACCATCTTTTACTCTACCTACATCTATCAACCCAAACTACACGGCAAAAGATTTTCCAAAGTCACTTTACGAAAAAGAGGCAGATATGAATACATTCGAAGAACGTGTGATAAATGAGATTAGTAATATGTCCAATATTGCATTTTGGACAAGAAACATAGAGCGAAGGGGATTTAAGATTAATGGTTTCATCAATCATTATCCTGACTTTATTATTCAAACTAAAAGTGGGAAGACAATAATTCTTGAAACAAAGGGCGACCACTTGGATGCTGGGCAGAAGATAAGACTTGGCAATCTATGGGCAGCCAAAGCAGGAAATGATTATCGATACTTTATGGTTTATGAAAAGCGTGTTGTAGAGGGGTCTTACAAGCTGGAGGACTTTCTTAAAATTATCAGAGATATATAAAACTCTAATATTTCCAGACGATAAAGCTTTAAACTCCTATCCGAGATTGATTACAAATATTCAATTATAAGAAACTTATTTTCTATTTTAAGGCAGCCTAACTATCACATATAAAATTTTCAAATTCAGGAAATCTCGAAAAACTCACTTTTGATTTTAGAATAATTATTTTGCTTAGATTTTTGTTTTCACGATTCGTTAGGGAATTAATGAAATCGGCTTTTAATTATTTTCGTTATTTTTTTAACCAAAAACAGTTTAAAAAATCATAAGCGTTTTAATTCATGAGATGCAAAAGTTGTGCACGACATAAATAATATATATATTTGCAATTGATGATGGAGAATTAATTTCCGGCACGAAATAAAAAGGAAATTAATAACAAAAAAAACAATGAGAATTACTTGTAATGGATGAAAATACTAAGAAAGAGAGAAAAGTGGTATTTTCAATTATTCAAATTTCAAACACTAATTAAAAAACAAAGCAATTAATCAACAAAAAACAACAAAGCAAAGAAAAGTAGCGGAAAAAGTGCCATTCTATCATTAGCGCAGGGAAGAAAAGACAAGAGAACAAATTATTTATTATTCAAAAAACTCATCTATTCAGAAAGCTTCAAATACACACGAATCTTCTCGCCTAATGCGGTGACTCCGCACCTCACCTTTTTTAAATATTAATTTTCAAAAAAAATGTTGAAAACCGGTTCCCATTTGCACACAGCAGGACTGGTAGTATAAACCGACCCCTGAAGTGCGAATTATCATAAGGTTGCAACTTATGACAAACCAGCTTCCAACACTTTACTCAGTGAAGTCAGATATTGCAAGCAAGCAATACAACTGACCATTACATTTCAATCAAATTTTTAAGAATTAAGCAGGCGACCCATTCGTCTGCTTAATCATTTGTACCAAACGCTTCTGGTACAATGGTAATTTAAGAACTAACTCTCTCAATCGGCATCATTATCATTATTACTATTTCCATGGCCGGCATTGCCGCCCTCTCCGCTGTCACCGGATTGTTTAGTAGTAATTCTATTTGACCATTTGGCATGTGCCTCGATTAGCATTCTCGATACGCCTTGGCAAACAGCATCGTACATGTCTTGATCATAACCCGGCACATTAGCAAAATTACTCAAAGTGTTTAACAGCATTTTAAAGTCACCATAGGCAGCTTTTCGCTTTACTTTCACTTCTTTCTTTAACTCTGAAACCTTGAAAGAGCGTTGTGCCGCATCTTTCATAATCTGAGATGTTTCGTTGACAATTGTTTCAAACAATTCAAGACAATCGATTTTTTCCAATGCCTCATCAACGCCCGTCACATTTCCTCTGAATTCAAGCAACTGCTGAACAACGTGAGACTGTGACTCTATGCTAGGATAAGGAATTTTCCTGCGAACCTGTTTGATCCAAAAACGAATCTTCTCTCCTGCCTTAGCTTTATCTGCATCGTCTGAAAGTACAGCCAAATCGGCCGCATCTCTTAAGTTTCGCAGATGTTTACATCTCAAGGCAGCTGCTTCTTGCAGTGGTTTGGTAAGTTCGTGCTCAAGCGTGATATTACCAATCTTTTCAAGATTGTCCTGGTGGCGCGTAGCATTATTGATCATCGTAAGCATATGTGCATCTTCGAATCCGAATTCCCCTATTTGACCGTATATTTTTTTAAGTAAAATAGCGAATTCTTCATTCATCAAATAGTTGATGAAACCGTATTTAAAGTAAGAGTTTATATTTCCCATTTTCAAAAAAATTTAAATTATACATAAGAGGTTCTACACAAAGATCCAAATGGGATAAAACCTTCGGGAACCCATAGCTACAAAGGTAATAAAAAATTTAAATCAAACACCAAACTTTTTCAAATAAATTTATCAAAATCCGCTACAAGAGCACCCTCTAACACTTTTCTCATCTTTATTTCATACTTACACAAGAAGTAGAAAAAGAGGTTTTTGATGCAAAAATCCGGAGAATGCAAATAAAAGAAAACAAAGACTTAAACACATTAAATATACAATCGAAAAACTCGTAATAGCCCCATCTAATGTAGATTACAATAACAACAACAAAAGTAAAATGCCCGAAATAGGCCGAAAACCTCCAAACCAACAAGATAAATGGTAGAATTATGTACCTTTTGCTATCAGCCAACATGTTTATTTGTAGGTTTACACACAATTTGGCTACTTCTAACTCTACAAACAGTAACAAGACATACAGTTTTGGAGTGTTGTACATGTTAGAGCGCACTTTCGTTAACATTAAGCAACAAAAAAACAGCACAAAAGTAACAAATATTAGTGCAAATCTTTTTCTCAACACCATAGAGCATAGCAAAAGGTACGTCCGGCTACCATTAATCATGTTGTTCAGCAGGTTTTGAAAAAATCGGGAAGGAAAAACTTAAATTAATCACTCCGCAATTAACCATTTAGCGATATTATCTTAAATAAATGCAACAAATAAATGTGTTTACCCACCAACTACGAATATAAAGAGGGCGAAAGCGTACAAAAACCTGCTGTATAACATGTTTTCTGAAGCTAAATGTTTCTATTTGTAGGATTTATCTTGTTGGTTGATAGTAAAACGGATGTTTTTCTACATTTTATCTTGTTGGTCGACAGGTAAACAGATATCTTTCTGCAATTAATCTTGTTGGCCGATATCTAAGCAGACGTTTTCCATTAACTTTGCCTTATTAATATTGAAAGGGATCAAATTATATGGCAATTCACCAATAGTTAAATATGACTTTTGGAGCAACGTTTTACTGCATAATTCATCTTACTTATATATGACAAAAATATTGACAAAAATATAAACATGAAAAAATCAATTTACCTGCTGATGTCGATATTGCTGATAGCATTTGCATCGTGCAACGACAAAGACAAAATCAATTACATTCAGAAAGATCAATTGCCCGAAAAGGTGCAAACGTTTTTGCAAACCTATTTTGGTGATAATGAATTTATCTCTGCAACTCAAGAGCCTTTTTATGGAGGGAGTAACCTTGCTGTTAATCTTAAAGATGTGAAGATAGTGTTTACACCTGATAATGATTGGAACTTGATTACATTAGCTAACGGACTGCCTGCCTCTGCCGAGGGGCTTATTCATGATAACTCTTTGAAAGAGCTTAAGGAAAGAGAGCCCGGTGTGAAAATCGCACAACTTCATAACCGATATGGCAAGGAGGTTAATATATACATGAGTAATCAAAAACCATACAGCGATATTGTGGGGCATGAGGGAAATACGTTGGCTGAACTTGTGACTAACCCGGAAGAATTGCCGCAGGAAATGAAGGATTATATTAGTCAGTATGTTTATAGTGGAACCAGAGTAAGCCCAGTGAGTGAATATCCCAAAGTGCAAAAGTTCACAGGATTTAAAGGTGATATTTACAGATTAAGGCTTAGTCTTGAAGCTTTTGTGGATTTCTACGAAAACGGGAATTGGTTTTATGTGGAAGATTCCGGAATTTATAAATTTCTTAATAATAAGTTGCTGTATGCCGTGCCCGATGCAATAGTTGAGGCACTGAAAACCAAAGGTGATAATATTGTATCAAAGATTAGAAAAATCAATCGCTTTTATGATAATAAAATATATGGACTTGGCTGGATGTATGCCTTTACGCTCGAAGATGATAGTTTTGTGCTTATAGATTCTGACAACAATATATTGGAACCGCCTTTGGAGCAGGTAAAAGAATATATCCAAAAGGGCTTCAATCCTGAAAAGGAGCTTCAGTATGAGGTTAATGCAAACATAGGTTCGGCTTATTTCTTAAGATACGGATTTGTTATTTCGGGATGGGGCAAAGAGCCCATTCGCATGACGACCGATGCCTGGGGAGATATGCGGGATATTAGAGCGGGAAATATTTCGACCAGAGAAGAGGATGTAACACCTCTGCCCCGCCCCGTGCTGGAGATGCTCCCCCATTCCATTGTCGACTATATTGATGAGCATTATCCCGGCTTGCCGGTTGTGAACATTTGGCACTCTTATTCAAAGAAGGGTGACCTGCCGCCTGAGATTAACGTGGTGATGTCTGTGCCCGGTAATCTAAAAACTGCGGTGTTTGATTACTTCACGGGCGAGTTTATTGAGGAGTATCTGATGATTCAGAGGTAGAGCTGAATAAAGGCAATTGTAAAAAATTATTTCACAACTGCCTTTATTTCTTCAATAATCTCATTAGCTTTTGCTTTGCTAATTCCCGCTTTTGTTGCAACTGCCATAATATCATCTTTAGTGGGTTCTCCATTATTGTTTATAGTGGTAGTGTGAAAACCATTGAAACCTTCGCTGGGTAGTATATCGTAGGCAGGCGATAATTTCCATTTTCCATTAATAAGTTGAAATGAAAAGTTTTTTGCGTGGTCGTCGCGATTGCTTATTTCTATATTAAAAACCATTTGTCTGAACAGAGCATACACTTCTTCCATGTTTTGGGTCAACACTTGACATAGTTGTAGTAAATCACCATAGTCAAGACTGGGTATTCTGTAATCAGCATTAAGGAGTCCTGCAGCACTTACAGTGTGAACTCTACCATCTTTGGTTCTGTCGTATCGCTCTACGCCAAAGTATTTACCTTCAAATAGTTTTGTTTCGGGCATATTAACTCCGCATTTCTTAGCAAGCAAAGAATACTTATACTCTATTTCGCCCACATTAATTGGGTCGTTCATTGCTCTAAATTTAATAAGCCATTCTTTGCCATCAATGGTTACAAATACTTTGGGTCTGGCACCACCGGAAGAACCGCCATGTTTATATAATGTTTCAAGCGAATCGCCTGAGTAGTCTGTTGTGAGAATTTTCTCAGTTTCCAGTGCCAGTTTATTCAGGTTGAGTATTTCTTCGTTTGAAGACTCGCTAAAGTCGGGTCTATATTCTAATGCACCACGACCGGTGCTTCCAATTAACGCCAGGCGCTGGAGTAATGAGATTTTATAAGGATCAATTCCTTTGATACGTAAGTATCTGTCAAGAAGAAGACTGCCCCAACCATCGGGCAAACTATCGTCAAATACTCCAAATCCTCCTTTGAAAGGGGTACGCTTTGCTATAAAGAGTTCATTTCTGAGAGGAAGATGAAAAGGTGATATCGAATGACCGGTTTTAAGAAATTCAGCATCGTACTCAAAAGCACAAAGATGGTCGGGAGTCATAGCTATGCGTCCAACAATCTCTTGGTTCATTAATACTTCAACAACATCTACATTATTCATTTTTGGCTCCTCTCTTTCTTTTATATGCCTTTTTAGATTCCAGCAGTTCGTCCATACTTTGGTATGAACGTCTTGTAAACAGTTGTGCAAACTCGTCGGTTTCGCCTAAAGCGATTGCACACAATATGAGGTTGCGCAATGTTATTTCACCGCTTGTTTCGAACCTTCTGTATGCATCATACCCCACCCCGGCACGGGTGGCAAAAGCTTTTTGTGTAAGATTTCGCTCCAGGCGTTTTGTTTTGACACGCTCTGCAATTCCTTTGATTAGTGCATCGGGTGATTGGTTTATAATTGAGTCTAAATCCATAATTATATGTTTAAAGTTTGGATTATTGTGTATTTCAGCACAATTACAAAGATAATAAAAGTTATGAATAAGTGACGATTTATCAAAGATAATTACTATTGAATTGGATTCATGTTTTGTCTGAAGCGAACTATATCTACATAATATCATTTTCTGCACACTTATTCTGATTTTTTTCAACTATCTGTGCAAAAAACACTATATTTGCGTAGCAATTAAGTTGAGAATATGGAAAACCTTGAACAATTTGGAATAGTTCCTGTGGATTATGGCGTATTGCGCTCAATCTACTCTAATTATAGCTTTCCTAGAAATAAAATAGCTGCACTTGAGCAAGAGAGTAAGATTATTCGTTTGAAGAGGGGCTATTATGTGGTTTCACCTGATGTTAGCAAGCAATTGTTGTCTGTTGAATTGATAGCAAATCATATTTACGGACCATCGTACGTTTCTATGGAGAGTGCATTGCGTTACTATGGATTAATACCCGAGCAAGTATATACTGTGCGCTCCATGACTGTTAATCGCTCAAAGAAGTTTGAAAACTCCATTGGTTATTTTGAGTATATATCTATTCCTCACAAGTATTATCCAATAGGTGTATCTCAACAAATGGTTCAGGATAAATATATTTTCCTTATTGCATCTCCCGAAAAAGCATTGTGCGATATGATTATAGCTACGCCCCGGCTGCTTATTCAATCTGAAAAGGCATTGAGAGCATATCTTGAGGATGATTTGAGATTTGATATGTCTGCCTTAGATACTATGAATGTAGATATAATTAAGGAATGTATCGAAACGGGGAGGAAGAAATCAATATTAGAGTTACTGCTAAAAACACTGCATTCATGAATATATTTGACCATGATTATTTCTTATTATTAGCCGACAGGATAATAATGTAATCCTGTTATATGTACGCGTCATATTCCCATGATGTTAATTCTTAAGTTGCTTAAAATAATATCAAGATTTTATAGTTGGTGTTGTAATTAGAAGTGGATCTAACCCTTACTAAACGTAAATTCCTTCATTCTCTATTTGCTGTTTAAGAAATGGATTCATGTTTGGTCTGAAACGAACTATATCTACTGAGCACTCGAAAAGATTTTCCAGAAACTCTTTTTATATCCATAATTATGAAAGGGTTCGGGGCTTCTGTCTCAATACAAATGTCGACATCGCTTGATTGAAAATGCTCTTCACGAGCAACAGAACCAAATTATTTTAACACCTTTGCGAGTACGAAAAAACAATACATCTATGTCTATGAAGCATATACTATCAATACTTGTTCTGATTAATGTTTTTACTGTATCATCACAAATTAAGGGAGTGGTGAGTGATGCAGCCGGAAGCCCTCTTGAATATGTGAATGTGGCTCTATTCTCGCTTCCTGATTCTCTGCTTGTGGATGGGGCGGTGACGGACAGCCTGGGTGTTTTTCAAATATCCTGTGATGGAATAGGTAAATCTTTTCTGCAAGTGTCTATGCTAGGATATGAAACTCAACGCTTGGTAACGCAGGCCGATCATAATATAATGATGCTGCAATCATCCGAATACCTTAATGAAATAATTATTGAGGGAGAGCGACCGCCGCTAAAAGTGGAGCATGGCAAGCTTGTATATCATATGCCATCATAGCTGAAGAGCAAACCTGTGACAAATGCTTTTGATGCATTGAAACAAATTCCGGGTGTTATAGAGCAGGATGAAAATCTTACTTTAATTGGTGCTAGTGGGATGACTGTATTGTTGAATGGTAAGAAAACCTCAATGAGTTATGGTCAATTGACGAAATTGCTGAGAAGTATGCCCGTATCCAGAGTTGAAAATGTGGAGATTATGTATAGTGCTCCTCCACAATATAACATTAGAGGTGCAGCAATTAATGTAGTGCTTAAACAAACTGCCGACAATGGTATGCAAAATGTATGGCAGGGTGAGATTGCAGGTGAATACCAGCAACTAACCCGTGCCGGTGCAAACGGGAGTGTGAGCTTGTTGTATCTTGGGAAAAACTTTACGTTTGACGTTCTGTATTCCGATCGATATACCTCTTCCGAAAACAGAGAGGAAAAGACAAATAATCATACTGTAAACAATGTTTTGCATGATATTAGAGAACAAAACAAGGGAATTAACAGAGGTAACTCTCACAACGTGAGAACAGCTATGAGTGCTGTTTTTGCCAATAAAGATAAGATTGATATTGCATACACAGGGAGGTTTAATAATTCAAAATCTCACAGGATGGCAGATATTATTATAGATGATATTGACGTAAATAGTGAAATGCGAGTGAAAGGATCTTATAGTCTTTATAATGTGAAAGTTGATTATATTTCGCATTTTGGATTGTCGGCAGGTATTGATTATACTAACTATAGTGATAATTCGAATCAAAATCTTGTAAATACTGTGCTCTCACAATCTACGATATCAGAGAAATATACGTCTGACACGCAACAAAAAATCAATAAAGTGTTTGCTTATGTAAATCAAAAACATGCCATATCAGAAGGCCTTAGTATCAATTATGGTATCAATTATTCATATGCTGCGTCGCGCAATTTTTCTGAAGCTTATAAAAATGATGATTTGTATGATGCTTCTACATTTAAGAGCCGCCAGTATGAGGATATCTGGAACGTATTTGCTGGATTTTCAAAATCTTTTTCGAAACAGTTTTCAATGCAAGGTTCATTTGCAGCCGAATATTATAAAACGGTGGAAGAGAAGAATGCAAAGCGAGAGACTTTATGGGATGGTATTGCATATTTCCCAACTCTTGGGGTATCCTATATGCCATCTATGAAGCACATATTTCAGTTTTCATTGTCGTCCGACAAACAATATCCTCAATATTGGGCACTAAACTCTACAGTGTATCATTTGAATGCATATAGTGAGGTTCACGGAAATCCTCAATTGAAACCCTTTCGTTCATATAATACCAGGGTAAATTATATTTTCAATCGTAAATATATTTTGATGGCATATTTAAATTATTTGCCGGATTATTTTACACAAATGATGTATCAGAGCCCTGATGAGCTGAAGATGATTATTAGGCATAACAATATGAATTATCAAAGAATGATTGGAGTAGCTGCAATTGCTCCTTTTAAGATTGGCAAAGCATATGAGTCTAAATTAACTGTTAATGGAATCAGAATTACTCATAAGATGGATGATTTTTATGATATTCCTTTCGATAGAAGCAAGTGGTTTTCTCAACTGAAATGGGATAATGATTTTAAATTGTCTGCGAAGCCTATGGTGACGCTCAATCTTTTGGGGGTTTACACCACGCCTGCAATTCAGGGGATTATGGATCTCAGTAGATCTTATTATGTGTCCGGTGGGCTCACTTGGTCATTTAGCCGAGATCGTGCCAAGTTTGTATTCAATGCGACTGACATATTTAATACTCGTATGCCTTCTGTGAAGATAGATTATAAAGGGCAGAAAAGCACAATGAAAACATATCAGGATACGAGGATGTTTTCTCTTTCATTTATTTATCGTTTTGGTGGTTTTAAAGATAGAAAGAATACAGAAGTAGATACATCAAGATATGGGATGTAACAGAAAACAATACCAACCTATCATATAATATATGAAAAGTACTATATTTGTATATTATATGATAGGTTGAGGATATGGCAAAGAATACAATGGGTACTAAGTTGCCCCGAAAATTAGAACAAAAGATGGCTATAGTGGGTGAGCAGATAAAGCTGGCACGCCTGCGGCGAAATCTTAGCATTGCACAAGTGGCAGAACGAGCTACTTGTTCTCCACTGACAGTATCGCGCATCGAAAAAGGTGCGCCAACTGTTTCGATAGGTATTTATCTTCGAGTGCTTTATGCCTTACAATTAGATGATGATATTTTGTTGCTTGCCAGAGAGGATGAGTTGGGCAAATCGTTGCAGGATTTGTCTTTGATAAAACGCGAGCGCACCTCAAAAAAAGACTAAACAATGAAAAAACTATTAGTGTATGCTGATTTTGATTGGCTAAGTGAAATAGAACTTGTAGGAGAGTTAAGCTACGAATCGATTCGTGGATCGGATAGTTATGCCTTTGAGTTTGACGATGAGTGGTTGGCAAGCTATGGCAATCTATTTATCAGTGCTGATCTAAATAATTATAGAGGACTACAATTCACACAGCCTGATAAAGATGTCTTTGGGTGCTTTTCTGATTCCTTGCCCGATCGCTGGGGGCGAACTTTGATTAATAGGAGAGAACAGATTGCGGCGACTAAAGAAAACCGCCCAGTGCGTCGTCTTTCTTCATTTGATTATCTGGTAGGGATTGATGATTTTTCTCGTATGGGAGGGTTTAGATTTAAAGAAGCTTCGAATGGAGAGTTTTTAAATTCTGATAACGAGTTGTCTATTCCTCCATTGACTAATATTCGCGAATTAATTTATGCCAGCCAAGAAGTTGAGAAGAGTGAAGAAGATAATATACTGCCCGATATGAAATGGCTCGCACAATTAGTGCAACCTGGTTCTTCATTGGGAGGGGCTAGACCCAAGGCCAGTGTTATTGATGCTGACAATGTATTGCATATTGCAAAATTTCCTTCTCGCAAAGATGATTATAATGTAGGGCTATGGGAACACTTTTGTCACCTGTTAGCTAATAAAGCAGGCATTGATACAGCATCCACACAAGTGATTTCAACAAATGACAGATATCACACATTATTGTCACGGCGTTTTGATAGAACAAAAACAAGTAAACGAATACATTTTGCTTCTGCAATGACATTGCTTGGCCTTTCGGATGGAGATAATGCCGGTACGGGAAATGGGTATTTGGATATTGTGGATTTTATTATTCAGCACAGCACTGCGGTTAATAATAATCTTCAAGAGTTATATCGAAGAGTTGCATTTAATATATGTGTGGGGAACTCGGATGATCATTTTCGAAATCATGGGTTTCTTCTTACTCCCAAAGGTTGGACTTTGTCGCCCGCTTATGATATGAATCCAACGCTTAGCGAATATCAGAGTTTACTCATTTCTACATCTTCAAACAAGGCTGACTTGAAAGTTTTGCTAAACTCCTGTGAAGACTATTTGTTACCCCGTGATGTCGCACTGAATATTATTCATGAAGTTGCAACAGTGGTTAAAGATTGGAAAGCTTTGGCTACAAAACTGGGTATAGGTAATAATGAAATAAGATTATTCGAAAATACGTTTAATAGCAGAATAGATGGGTATTATTGAGAATGTGGTTTCTTTATTTTATTACCTTTATGAATACGAATATGATTACGAAAAACAACGCTTATGCAACAACTAGTTACAATAAAAATATTTACCTATCCCCATAAGGCATATATCATTAGAGGGAGATTGGAATTGGAAGGTATTTATACTTTTCTCAAAGATGAAATGACGGTATAACAAAAAAGAGTGGAGGGTGAGACCATAATGATGAAAGCAATACTATTTGTGGGACTTGGAGGAGGAGTGGGGAGTATACTCCGCTATTTGATGTCTGTGGTTGTAGCCAAATATTTTCAATCTGTATTCCCACTGGCCACATTTTTGGTGAATATCTTGGGGTGTTTGATAATTGGAGTGTTAATAGGCTTCTTTGATCGACATCAACTGGTGAACCCATACCTTAGATTTTTATTTATTACTGGATTTTGTGGTGGTTTCACAACCTTTTCGGCATTTGCTGCCGAGAACATCAATCTTTTTAATTCGGGGCATTCTCTCACTGCGTTTCTATATATTGGCACCTCAATTTTTGTAAGTCTGTTTGCCGTGTGGTTGGGAATGTTGCTTGCTAGGATATGAAGTTTGGGTTATTATACAAATGTGATATAGCAACATTGAATTAAGGGATTGACAGAAATTACAAATTTTACAGCAATTAATAACACTTGCAAATAATAAAATAATAATGAGCATAGAAAAACTCAAAAACAAATATTCTAAAGAAATAGAAGCCACAAAAGCTATTCTAGATAGGCAGAAAAAGAAAACATACTTTTATGTCATTAGCAGACTACTGGTACCCATATCGATACTTCCGATAATATATTTACTTTTCAAAAATGATACAGACAAGACCATATTGACTGTTATCCTCATAGCTCTTATTGCTTGTTATATGGCATTGTCTTTTTGGGATTCCAAACACATATCATTCATTCAGCAACTGAAGGATAGAATACTTATCTGCGAAAATGAAATTAAATATCTGAATGGCGATTTGACTCCGTTTAGGAATGGAAGTGCTTATGTGAATTCTGAGCATGAGTTTTCTTATGACTTGGATATTTTTGGAGAGAGTTCTTTCTTTCATCGTATCAACAGGACGATAACCGGGATTGGAGAAAGGAGCCTGGCGGAAAAGTTTATTTCTCTACCCAACACATCGGCAAAAATCTCTGCGAACAGTGCCGCAATCAATGAGCTGAAAGATATGTATGAATGGAGGATGGCTTTTCTGAGTCAGAAGTTCATATATTACAAGCCTCTGCAGACAATAAATGTCAAGCTGTCCTCGTTTATAGTTTTTGTATCTAAAGTTTTGGTTGGAGTGACTATGACTGCTATGGTATTGGGGATATTGCAAATAATACCATTGGGGATATTTTTCTTGCTTGCGATTGCTCAGTTCTTTATTTCAATGGTTTATCTTAAGAGTGTAAGCAAGGTGGGGTTGCAATCGGATAAGATACAGAAGACGTTTGACGGTTATTCAAATATCCTGAATAAAATGCAGATGCAGGAATTTGAATCGGATAAAATAAATGAAATAAAGAAAATTCTTTTCAGTGGCGAAAAGAGTAGCTTAAAGTCTTTTAGAGAGCTGTCTAGATTATTAAATCTCATCGATCAGCGCGGAACGGCTGTTATGTATTTCTTGCTGAACAGCTTATTTATGATTGATATATTTCTTGTGGACAGGTTCAACAAGTGGAATAATTGTTACTCGTCTCACTTTGATTCATGGATGAATTGCATTGGCGAAATGGATGCCTTGGTGAGCCTGGCTACATATTCTTTCAATACTCCGGGAACAGTGGAGGCTCAATTAATTGAAGGTGACAGTTCTTATATTATGGAAGCTGAAGATGTATATCATCCGTTTTTGGTGTTGAAATCTCCAGTTGCAAATTCATTTAAGCTTGAGAGGAAAAGTGTTGCAATAATAACCGGGGCTAATATGGCGGGGAAGAGTACATTTTTGAGAACGTTGGGCATAAATTATATTATGGCTTGCGTAAGTGTGCCAGTTTGTGCCAAGTCATTCCGTTTCACTATTATGTCTCTATTCTCAAGTATGAGAACATCTGATAGTCTGGCTAAGGATGTGTCGTATTTTAATGCTGAATTATTGAGGATTAAAAAACTACTGTTGCACGTGCAAAAGAGTGAATATACTTTTATTATTCTTGATGAGATACTGAAAGGAACTAACTCGAAGGATAAACTACAGGGCTCTGTGATGTTTCTTAAAGCATTGGAGAAATATAATATTTCGTGCGTTATAGCCACTCACGATTTGGAATTGGCAAAGCTGGAGGAGGCTTCACCTAATGGCATGTACAAAAACTATTGCTTTGAAATAGAACTGTCGGAGAATATCAAATATACTTATAAGATAACGAGGGGTATTGCTCAGAATATGAATGCTACTTATTTGTTGTCTAATATATTGTCAGACACGTTGTGAAAATAATGGTTGTAATATCAATTCTTGCACACTTATTCTGATTTTTTTCAACTATCTATGCAAAAAACAATAAATAAGACATCTGGTTGAACGGGTATTTCCTATTTCTGATTATTAGCGGAAAGGATAATAATGTAAGTCAATGGTGTGGAGCAACTTATTCTAAATTTAATCAATTACTGAAAAAAATCACTATTTGTAGTGATTGACATAAAAACTTGTATCGTCTATCTTTGTAACGTAAAATTAAATACAGATAGAGAAAAATGAAAAAAGTTCTAACGTTACTATTGGTTGCAACGACAGCCTTATCGATATTTGCAGACGACAACAAGTCGAACAAAGGGGGAACCCCGCAAGACACACTCAAATCATATTACCTGGACGAGTTTGTGATAACCACATCCGTTAAGGAGACGAATCAGATAAAGGATATGCCTACGGCAGTGTCGGTGATTTCGCCGAAGCAGCTTGCAAACAGCAGGATTGAGTCGCTGCCCGACTTGAGCAGTGTGATTCCAAACTTTTTTATCCCGACATATGGGTCAAAAGTTTCTACTCCTATATATATACGTGGAATGGGTGCGCGATATGGTGCGCAAACAGTGAGTCTGTATGTGGACAATGTGCCAAGTTTCAATCCTTCGGCTTTCGACTTTGAGTTTCAGGATATTCAGCGTGTGGAGGTGTTGCGCGGTGCGCAGGGCACTCTTTACGGTCGCAATGCAATCGGCGGAATTGTGAATCTGTACACTCTATCGCCTCTCAGCTTTCAGGGTACTTCGGTGATGCTCAACGGTGGCAACTATGGTCAATTTGGTGCAAGTGCATCAAACTACAGCAAGCTTAGCGATAAGTTTGGAGTGGCTGCGGGGGGATACTACAAACGCAACAACGGATATTTCCGCAACAGTTTTACCGACAAGCGTATTGACGACATTGAGAATGTGGGTGGAAAGATTAAGTTGGAATGGGAAATAACTCCCAAGTTTAAGGCTATGTACTCGGCAAACTACGATCACTTTGTGCAGGATGGTTTCCCATATATGCACGAAGACAGCACTACTGCCACTACCAACGACCCATCGTCATATCGTCGTGATTTGCTGGTAAATGGTCTTACACTCAACTACAAGGGCAACGGTTACAGTCTGAACTCGACAACGGGTTATCAGTATCTGAACGACAAAATGGTAATGGACCAGGACTATACTGAGCTATCGGTATTCACAATCACGCAACGGCAAAAACAGCATTCGGCAAGTCAGGAGTTTACAATCAAGTCGGAAAACAGCAGCAACTATAAATGGGTGTATGGGTTGTTTGGTTTTATTGACCACAGAGAGATTGATACGCCGGTTTCTCTTAAAGAGGATGCTATAGCGGCAATGCAGACGCAACTTGATGGTATCACCCAAAGCGTGGGCGCACCTATGCGTATAGAATATGAAAATGACAAGATTGACCTTCCGGGAGTTTACACAAAGCCGGTAAGAGGTTTTGCTTTATTTCATCAGTCAACTGTTGACAATATGTTTGGACTGGACGGTCTGTCTGCTACTGCGGGCATAAGATTTGACTATGAGCATACAGGGCTTGATTTTGATACAGAAAGTATTGGCGGGGATGTAAATCTTAATTTTATGATTCCCAATCGTCCCATGCCACCGGTACATATTAAAGGAGACACAGCTTTGGCTGACAACTATAGAAAAGACTTCTGGGAAGTGCTTCCAAAGGTTTCTCTGAAATATGAGTTCTCACCTCGTTCTCTTATTTATCTTTCTGCTTCAAAAGGATATAAATCGGGTGGATATAACGAGCAATCGTTTTCTAAGATTATGCAATCTGCTTTACAAGAGTCCCTAATAAATAATATAATTAATGCTCCGGGTGTGCCTCCTATGGTTGGTGGTTTTTTCCCCGGTTCAGGGGATAAAGATTTGACACTTGAGGAGGAGGTATCATACGACCCCGAAACAAGCTGGACGTATGAGTTGGGTGGAAGATACGAGGTGTTTGGCAAGAGATTGTCTATCAATTATGCTTTCTTCTATTCTAACGTAAATAATATTCAGATTATCAAACTGACAGATCAGGGACAATGGGGACGCACGGTGACTAATGCGGGTAAATCAACCAGCAAGGGTGCTGAACTGAGTGTTAGATACAATCCAACAAACAACTTCACTCTGTTTACAGAGTATGGATACGCTCGTGCCAAGTTTAAAAACTATGAGACTACAGAAAAGGTTGGTGGTGAACTAAAGCCTGTGGATTATTCAGGTAACTACATACCATTTGCTCCGCAGCACACTTTGAGCCTGGGAGCAAGCTATGTATATAACTTTGGTCAACATTCGTTTATAGATCGTCTTGTTGCCAATGCACAATATACGGGAGCAGGAAAAATATATTGGAATGAGGAGAACTCGGCTCATCAATCGTTCTACGGATTGACAAATGCAAGTCTTGCACTGCACAAAGGTTCGGTATCGCTGGAGTTTTGGGGAAAGAATATTTTTGACACTGACTACAATACTTTCTATTTCAAAGCTGCTGATATGGGTGGACATGAGAACGCTTATGTGCAACGCGGAACGCCTCCAAGATATGGAGCTACACTGAGATATACAATAAACAGATAGATATTAAATCTCCACAACGCCTGTAAAAATTAGTGCTGCAATAGCAATTGCACCAACTATGAGCGAAATCATAAAAGCCCACTCCCAGAGTTTGGGCTTTTTTCTTTGCTCATACCTGCCGGACAGATAGACAAATACGCCCACGGCATAGAAAAGCAAAGATAGGTAGAGATATTTTAACCCCACGGCATAGATAACATAAACTGAATAGAAGGTGCCAAGCAAAGCAATTGCCCGATGGATGTTCTTTTCGCGCTTGTCGCCAAAAGCAAGCTTCACGGCGTAAAGCGACGAGAGCAGATATGGAATGAGTGCCATTGTGGTACCAATGGTGATGGCGGCAAGATAGGTTTCGTTGAGCGCAGGCGAAAGGATGGTGAAAAGAAACACTTGTGTAAAAATCTGTGTGACAAGAAGTGCATTTACGGGGGTGTCCTTTTTGTTGGTCTTTGCCAAAATACTGGGGACAACTCCTTCACGCGCTGCGGCATAGAGTGTCTCCACCGATAATATAATCCACGAAAGACTGGCACCCAATACAGAAACCATAATTCCAATCTGTACTATTTTGGATCCAGCCGCACCTATCAATGTTTTGCCAAGGACGGTGGCAAGCGGTGTGTCGGACTGTGCCAGCTCAACGGCAGGTACTGCTGCCATGGAAATTATGGTTATAAGCATATATATTACCAATACGGCAATTACGGAGATTATAGTTGCTTTGCGCACCGTTGCCTGACTCTTTGCCCTGCCCGACATGACTGATGCTGCTTCTACTCCCACGAAGCACCACAACACAATGGCCATCGCTTCTTTGACCTGCAGGGCAGGTGTGGTGGCTTTGCCGGTTGAAGCGAGCACACTACCCCACTCCGGCACGTTGAATACGTCGCTTCTCATTAGGAACGCACCGAGGGCAATAACCAAAACAATGGGAATGAGCTTGGCGGCTGTTACAAGAAAGTTTAAGATTGCTCCCTCGCGAACTCCCGCAACCACTATAAAATAGTAGAACCAGAGGATGGCACTGCCTATGGCAAAACATGTCATGGGAGAAAGTGCATTGGGACCTAGAAAGTCATTGAGGGTTTTGAAGAAGAGGGCAAAGTAGCTGATATTGCCCAGCCAGCCCAGCGACCAGTAGCCCCAGGCGGAATTGAAGCCCATATAGTCGCCAAATCCTTCTTTGGCATAAGCATAGACACCACTTTTGAGTTCGGGCCTTTTGGCTGCAAGATATATAAATACGAGGGCAAGCATTAAGGCGCCGGCTCCGCCAATTATCCACGTGATTAATGTGCCCATAGGGTTTGCCACTGATATAAGGTCTTTGGGAGAATTAAAAATTCCCGAACCAATCATCGAACCAAGTGACACGAATACCAAAAGCCAGAGGCCTAGTTGTTTTTGCTGTTTCATTTTTAAATAAATAGTGGCGTCAAGAGGCGACAAAAATATAAATAAAATATCAAAGGTGGTCCGATTAAAGGCAAATTAGTTTTTCAAACGGAGTTTAAGTAATTATTTATGATTATATTTGTCTCTGATTTTTTTATAAACACATATTTAACAACAATTTTTCAACAAACAATTTAATTATATGTACAGTTGGTTTGAGTGCAAGGTGCGTTATGACAAAACGCTCGATACGGGATTGATTAAAACAGTGACAGAGCCTTATATGATAGATGCATTGTCATTTACAGAAGCTGAGGCGAGAATTATTGAAGAGATTACGCCATTCATTTCGGGCGAGTTTTCGGTGTCGGACATCAAGAGGGTTAAGTATTCGGATACTTTCTTTAATGAGTCGGGCGACCGCTATTATAAGGCAAAGCTTTATTATATAACTCTGGACGAGAAAAGCGGAGCGGAGAAAAAGACGGCTGTCAACATGCTGGTTCAGGCTTCGGAACTGAGAGAGGCGGTTGACATTATTGATGAAGAGATGAAAAAAACTATGATTGACTACTCTATTGCGGGAGTAACAGAAACAGCAATCATGGATGTATTTACCTATAAAACGAAAAACGAAGAGAAAGAGGAAAAGTCATGAGCGTGAGGTCTAATATCGACAAACTTAGAGAACATGTGCCCGAAAATGTGAAAATAGTAGCTGTGTCTAAGTTTCACACAACGGATGAAATAAAAGAAGCATACGACGACGGGCAACTGCTGTTTGGCGAAAGCCGGGTGCAGGAGCTTGAGGAGAAATATCCACTGTTGCCCAAAGATATTGAGTGGCATTTTGTGGGTTCACTTCAGAGAAATAAAGTCAGATTTATAGCTCCTTTTGTTTCATTGATTCACAGTCTTGACAGTGAGCGACTAATGCGCGAGATTGACAAGCGAGCAGCTGCAAACAACAGAACGATAAAGTGTCTGCTGCAACTGCACGTGGCTGAGGAAGAAACCAAATCCGGGTTTACTCCCGACGAATGCCGGGAGTTTTTGGCAGGAGGCAACTGGAAGAAGTATCCCAATGTGCAGTTGGCGGGTGTGATGGGGATGGCAACATTCACTGACGACACTGAGCAGGTGCACAAAGAGTTTAGACTTATCAAAAGTCTGTTTGATGAGTTTAAGGCGAAGTACTTTGCCGAAGATGATGAGTTTAAAGAGATTTCGATGGGAATGTCGGGCGATTATCCGATTGCTATTGAAGAAGGAGCTACCATTATAAGAGTTGGCACTCTGATATTTGGAGAACGACAATACTAAAAAATAATCAACCCCACACTGTCAAAAAAGTGTGGGGTTTTCTTTATATATTAATATATCAGAAAAACGAAACTTCCACGATATCAATTCTATTTATATAGTATCGATATCAATATTATTTACTATTTTTGTCATAATTGTAAAAAACCGAAAAATATACATTCGAAATGACAAGTTTAGAAACAACCTTTGCTGGAATAACACTAAAGAATCCATTGGTGGCAGCAAGCAGCGGATTAACAAACAATATCAAAAAAATCAAGGAGTTAGAGCAGGCCGGAGTTGGGGCAATTGTCCTTAAATCACTCTTTGAAGAGCAAATCGAAAACCATAGTGAAAAGTTAGCAGAAATTTCTGATTATCCCGAGGCAGCTGATTATATCAATGCTTATATCAGCATGAATCATGTGGATAAATATCTGGATTTAATTAAAACTGCCAAAGCTGAGTGCAATGTGCCGATAGTGGCAAGCGTAAACAGCTATAAGCTGACAAGATGGACTGATTTTGCAAAAAGTATTGAGCAGGCAGGTGCTGATGCGCTTGAGCTGAATGTATTCTTGCTTAATGCAGGTGAATATGAGGATAACTATATGGAGAGCTCATATATCAACATTGTGAGGCAGTTGAGAAAAACTATAGATATACCTATTGTGGTGAAAATGGCGAGAAACGTAGGCAATCTTCCCGGACTGGTGGGCAAACTGAAATCACTGGGTGCAAACGGGGTTGTGCTGTTCAATCGTTTCTATCAGCTGGATATTGATATAAACAAAATGGAGCTGACTTCGGGAACGGTGTTTAGTAATCCTGGCGACTTTCATGAGACATTGAGATGGACAGCTATTGTGTCGGGGCGTGTGCCTGACATTGATATTGCTTGTTCAACAGGTGTTCACTCATGGGAAGACACTGTGAAGGGAATACTTGCAGGAGCATCTACTATTCAGCTGTGTAGTGCGCTGTATCAGCAGGGAACTGAGTTTGTTGGAAACACTATTACCTGCATTGAGGAGTGGATGGAGCAAAACAACTATGAACACATTCACCAGTTTAGAGGAAAACTAAACTATGCAAATATCAGTAGTCCGTCGCTTTATGAGCGTGTACAGTTTATGAAATACTTCTCAAACTACAAATAAGAAACAATCATTCAGAAATTAAAAACAAACTAAATTAAAACAATCTATAATGAATATCCAACAACTTGAATATATAATTGCTGTTGATAATCATCGTCATTTTTCAAAAGCAGCTGAAGCATCCTTTGTGACGCAGCCAACGCTGAGCATGATGATTCAGAAGCTTGAAGATGAGCTTGGAGTAAAAATATTTGACAGGACAAAACTACCGGTTCAGCCAACTGAGATTGGCAGAAAGGTGATTGATCAGGCAAGGGTTGCCGTGGCACAAATCAACCAAATCGGAGAACTAATCCTTGAAGAGAAAGGTGTTATTAAAGGGGTTTTCAGATTGGGTATTATCCCTACAGTGTCTCCCTATTTGCTACCAAGACTGATGGATGTTCATGCACGTGGCAACACAGACATTAGAATAATTGTGAAGGAACTGACAACTGAGAATATCCTGAAAGGAATTGCTAACGATTCACTAGACGGGGCTATCCTTGCAACACCGCTAAATGATGACAGCATTGCCGAACGACCACTATACTACGAAAGGTTTTTCGCTTATGTATCGCCCAAAGAACGGTCACTGTATGTTAAGAACGAGCTGGATGAAGCTGATCTTAACAGCAACAATCTGTGGATGCTGGATGAGGTACATTGCTTCAGAACACAAATTCTGCATCTTTGCAATTTGAAAAAACGACGCAATTCACAAACTATATTCAACTTTGAAGCAGGAAGCATCGACACACTAATCAAGATTGTAGATGAGAATGATGGATTGACGGTTGTTCCGGAAATGGCTATTGACAATCTGAGCGATTTACAGAAGAAAAATATACGTCCGTTTAAACACTCTACTCCGGTTAGGGAGATTAGCCTGATTACCCGCAAAGAATATATCAGGGAGCGACTTATAAATATTATTACGGAGGAAATAAAAAACGCAGTGCCAAAACAACTGCTTGACCCTGCATTAAAAAAATATGTAGTTCCTCTTTAATTTATTTATACTGAAAACTAATTGCAGACATGCAACCTATTGATGTTATTTATAAATACTATAAACCTGGCACTAAAATATATGACATATATATGTTACATGTGACGGATGTAACAAATAAGGCTTTAGAAATTGCCCGAAAGCATCCTGAACTGGCTATCGATGTGAAATTTTTGGAAGAAGCAAGCATGCTTCACGATATTGGTATTTTCAAAACCAGTGCTCCGCGTATTGCTTGCTTTGGAAAGTTTCCGTATGTGTGTCATGGTTATCTGGGACATGATTTGCTGGTTGAAGAAGGTTACCCCAAACATGCATTGGTATGCGAGAGACACACAGGAACAGGACTCACACTGGAAACTATTATTAACAAAAAGCTGCCCATTCCTCATCGTGAGATGACGCCTGTGAGTCTGGAAGAGCAAATCATCTGCTTCGCAGATAAATTCTTCTCAAAGTCAAAGCTTGGGGTTGAGAAACCTCTCAAAAGAATCAGAACAGGGATTAAGAATCACAGCACGCATGATGTGGAGATTTTTGACAAATGGTGTGAGATGTTTCTCTAAACAGAACACCAAACGCAACTAAAAAGGGAAAGTTCCGGAATATATTATCCGGAACTTTTTTGTTTTGTGAGTCACGCAATAAGTTTGGCAAACTATTTGCAGTAATATGTTCGAAATTAAATATATTTTTGCAGCACATTGGTTGTGCAACAGAATTGATACATAATTGAAAATGAAAAAGAACAATATTGATAAAGAGGAGCTTCACGAGGATAACATTGAGGCACTTTATGACAACGACTCAGTTGATGAGTCCGCTGAAACAAATGGTGACAATGTGTCAGAAAATGGAGATAAGAGTCCTTTGGAGGAGCTTCAGGAAAAGTATGATAACCTGAATAACAACTATCTGCGTCTTCACGCTGAGTTTGACAACTTCAGAAAACGTACAGTAAAAGAGAAAGCCGACCTGATAAAAGGTGGTGGCGAACGTGTATTGGTTGAGATATTGCCCTTTGCGGACGATTTTGAGAGAGCATTGCAATCTGTTCATTCGGCTGAAGACAAGGCTGCCTTGGTAGAGGGAATGGATTTGATTTACGCAAAGTTTGTAGAGTTTCTAAAACAACATGGAGTAACAGAAATTGAAGCTGTAGGACAACCGTTTGATGCGGAGCTTTTTGAGGCTGTCACAACCATTCCTGCTCCGGAGGAGGCTCAGCGAGGAACCGTTGTTGATTGCATTCAGAAAGGTTATTATCTGAACGAGAGGATAATCAGATTCCCAAAAGTAATCGTAGGAGAATAAAATGGCAAAAAGAGATTATTACGAAGTATTGGAAGTTGCTAAAACAGCTACTCCAGAAGAAATAAAGAAGGCATATCGTAAAAAGGCCATTCAATATCACCCTGACAAAAATCCCGATGACAAAGAGTCGGAGGAGAAATTTAAAGAAGCGGCAGAGGCGTATGAGGTTTTGAGTGACGAAAACAAACGCGCGCGTTATGACCAGTTTGGACACGCCGGTATGGGTGGCGCTGCAGGAGGTGGTGGATTTGGCGGCGGAATGTCTATGGATGATATTTTCTCTCAGTTTGGTGATATATTTGGGGGTCACTTCGGAGGGTTTGGAGGATTTGGAGGGTTTGGAGGCGGTGGTCGCTCAAGACGAGCCAACCGTGGCTCGGATCTGAGGGTGAAAGTGAAGCTAAGCCTTAAAGATGTTCTCAACGGAGTAGAAAGAAAGATAAAGGTTAAGAAGTATGTTGCATGTTCGCATTGCGATGGCAATGGTGCAGAAAATGGCACAGCAATTTCAACCTGTGGAACCTGTAATGGTTCGGGGGTTGTCACTCGAGTAGCAAACACTATTCTGGGTCAGATGCAAACCACAACCACTTGCCCTACCTGTAACGGAGAAGGAAAAAGCATAACAACAAAATGTTCTCATTGTAGCGGTGAAGGAATTGTGCATGATGAGGAAATCATCACACTCAATATACCTGCGGGTGTTGCAGAGGGTATGCAATTGTCGATGTCGGGCAAAGGTAATGCTGCACGAAGAGGTGGCGTTAATGGCGACCTGCTGATTCTTGTGGAGGAAGAGGAGCATCCCGACTTGATTCGCGATCAAAATGATGTAATATATAATCTGTTTATCAGCTTCCCAACTGCTGCATTGGGCGGCACCGTTGAAGTGCCAACCATAGAAGGGGCTGCTAAGGTGAAAATTGAACCGGGAACACAACCGGGCAAGGTGCTCAGACTTCGCAATAAAGGGTTGCCTTCAATCAACGGATTTGGCACAGGTGATGAGCTTATTAATGTGAACGTGTATGTTCCTGAAAAGCTTACTTCTGCCGAGAAGAAGAAGATTGAAGAACTGAACAAATCTGAAAGTTTCACACCTTCGGAGTCTGCAAAGAAAAGTATCTTCAGTAAATTCAAAAAAATGTTTGATTAGTATTATCTTTGTATAATAATCATATAGTTTTAATATTAAGTATTGATGAGTAGTCCGAACAGCAAATATATAATAAATGAAATTACTCCTTTATCGGAGAAAGATTGTTTCTATATCGCAGACCGGAGAAAATCGGAATTTACTTATCCGCTCCATTCCCATAGTGAGTTCGAAATTAACTATATTGAAAATGCTGAAGGAGTAAGGCGTATTGTGGGTGACTCTGTTGAAGTCATCGGCAAGTACGACCTTACACTTATTGCCGGTGAGGATCTGGAACATGTTTGGGAACAACATAATTGTAGCTCAAAATATATTCGCGAGATTACGATTCAGTTTTCCAAAGATCTTTTTTTCGGTAATTTCATCCATAAGAACCAGTTCGACAGTATCCGCAGAATGCTCAATAATGCTCAGAAGGGAATTAATTTTCCGATGGTGACCATTATGAGGATTTATCCAATGCTCGATACACTCTCAACCGATAAGTCAGGATTCTATGCTGTAATAAAACTGTTAACTATCTTGTATGAACTATCCTTGTGCGATAATTACCGTACGTTGGCGAGCACTTCGTTTGCTCACATCGATGAGAATTCCGACAGTCGGCGGGTGAACAAAATCCATGAATACATCAATAACAATTATAAAGAAGATATACGGCTTGAGGAACTTGCTTCCATGACAGGTATGACTCCCGAAGCCTTTAGCAGATTCTTTAAACTAAGATCAGGAAAAACAGTTTCTGATTACATTATCGATATTCGATTGGGACATGCATCGAGACTTTTAGTAGATACAACAAATACTATCGCCGAAATATGCTATGACTGTGGCTTCAACAATCTTTCAAATTTCAATCGCATTTTCAAAAAACGGAAAAAGTGTACCCCTAAAGAATTTCGTGAAAACTACTGGAAAGACAAACTTATCATCTGAACCAAAATCCCCTCTTTTTAATTACAATTATTGTCCCGTCCTAGTATAGCGTTACACAATAAAAAGATCAATGAAAGAAAAAGAAAAGATTTATGTGAAACGCACGCAACGTGACTATAGCTTATCATTTAAGCTTCAAGTTGTTGCCGAAGTTGAGAGTGGAGAGTTGAGCATCAATGGTTCCTTAAATAAATATGGGATTCAATCTCATGGAACTGTTTTGAATTGGGTCAGAAAATATGGTGCCTTTGACAGAGAATATCAAATAAAAAGACAGATGGAAAAAGCGCCCAAACAAAAGATCATAGAGCTTGAGCAGCGTATAAAGCTGCTTGAGAAACAAAAGGCTAGTCTTGAACAGCAAGTAGAAATGGCCGAGGAGAAAGCAATCTTCTTTGACATGATGATTGATATTGCTGAAAAGGAGCTTAAAATTCCCATTAGAAAAAAGTCCTTACCCGAACAGTCAGGCGATACGCAGGGGAACGCGAAAAATCAATAAGTTACACCTGTGGATTGTTCGGATGTAGTCGTCAAGTCTATTATCGTCGTATAAATAAGGAGTCTCAGCTACAAGAGAAATCACAAGCTGCCATATCAATGGTACAAGAGGTTAGACATGTATTACCTCGGGTTGGTACTCGAAAGCTGTATCATATGCTAAATGAGCCTTTGCGCGCTATAGGAGTTGGCAGGGACACATTGTTTGCTATAATGAGGGCTAATCATTTAGATATAAAACCCAAACGCCAGTATCGCACAACTACAAACTCACATCATAGGTTTAAGAAGCATAAAAACCTGATTGAGGATTTAGTGATTAAGAGCCCGGAGCAAGTATGGGTATCAGATATAACTTATATCGGAAGTCGTGCTAACCCGATGTATCTATCGCTTATAACAGACGCATACTCAAAAAAGATTGTGGGATATGATGTCTCTGATAGCCTGGCTGTTGATGGTTGTGTAAGAGCATTAAAAATGGCAATAAAGAGCAGACAATATAAACATCGAAACTTAATACATCATTCAGACATAGGACTTCAATACTGTAGTAATGAGTATCAATCTACACTGGCAAAGAACAGAATAACACCAAGTATGACAGAAAGTTATGATCCTTACGCCAATGCCGTTGCAGAGCGAATAAACGGGATTCTGAAAGATGAGTTTATGATTGAGCAATATGATTTAGACAAATATACAATGCAATTATACGTAAAAGACTGTATCGAAAGATACAATAAAGTAAGGCCCCATTACTCTTGTCATATGCTTACACCGGATAGAATGCACCGGCAAGATAAGATACAAATGAGGACATATAAAAAATCCGTAAGTTTGAAGGCTAGCCTTCAAACTTACGGATAAATCTATTAATTTTGTAATAAAATCTGTAACGGATATTCAGGACGATACATATCGAAAAACACAAAATCATTGTTCGTATAAAATACAATACTTTAAATCTTTAATAACATCACTTTACCGATACCATATAAAAATCATTTTCAGCTTTAACTTGTGAATTAACTCTATAAAACAGTAAAATAATCAATAAAGTATTACAATATGATAATATAATACTTGTATAAAGAAGTGAGTTTTTATAATTTTGTAACGCACATAAAGCTTTTTATAATTTAAAATAGAGTTCATCGTATGAAAAACATTTTAATGTTGTTTCTGGCTCTTATAATGAGCCTGTCAGTAATAGCACAACAACGCAACATTACCGGAACCATCATAGACAGTAATGATAAAGAGGCGATGATTGGAGCTAATATTATGGAAAAAGGAACCTCGAACGGTACTGTGACCGATTTAGATGGGAAATTTTCACTTACAGTCGCCTCACCCGCGTCTGTTTTGGTAATTTCAAGTATCGGATATCAGACTATCGAGATTAGTATTGGACAGAAAACCTCATTCAACCTCGAAATGAAAGAGGATAGTGAATTATTGGACGAAGTAGTCGTAGTTGGCTATGGTACCATGAGAAAGAGTGATTTATCAGGAGCGTCTGTCTCGGTAGGAGAACAGGCAATAAAAGGATCAATCATTACGAATCTTGACCAGGCACTTCAGGGACGTGCATCAGGCGTAACTGCAGTGATGACTTCCGGTTCTCCCGGTTCTTCATCATCTATCAGGGTGCGTGGTCAAGCGACCATTAACGCAGGTGCCGAACCTCTCTATGTTATTGACGGAGTAATAGTTCAAGGCGGTGGCCAGAGTGGGTTCGACTTCGGTTTGGGTGACGCACTAGGAAACGGTTCTGTTTCTGTTATTTCTCCCCTTTCTACAATTAACCCCGCAGACATTGTCTCCATGGAGATATTGAAAGATGCATCTGCAACCGCAATCTACGGTGCACAAGGATCGAATGGTGTGGTTCTAATCACCACAAAAAGGGGTAAAGTATCAGAGGCTAAGTTCACATATGATGGAATGGTAGCTATACAGCAGCAAACAAAGCGCCTGGATATGATGAATCTTCGCGAGTTTGCGACCTTCTATAACGACATGGTTTCAACAGGTCAGCTTGAAGAAAATGATTACTATTCCGATCCTTCGCTGTTGGGTGTAGGCACTAAATGGCAGGATGCTATCTTCCGTACCGCACTGCAACACCAACACCAGGTCTCAGCTCAAGGGGGTACCGATAAGGTACAATATTATGTTTCTGCATCTTATATGGATCAGGATGGCACCTTGATTGGATCTAACTTTAATCGTTATTCTTTCCGAACCAATCTGGATTCACAGCTAAAAAAATGGTTGAAAATTGGACTAAGTGCCACTTATTCCTCTACTAGTGAAGATTTAAAGTTGGCTGATAGCGACGAGGGTATAATTAACTATTCCCTACAGACTCCTCCCGATATACCTATATATAATATAGATGGCAGTTATGCTACAATTGTAAGAGAAGGATATACAAATCCTAACCCGATTGCGTTAGCGCTGATGGATGAAATTAAATTGGGACGCCAGAAACTTACCGGAAATATCTTCTTAGATGTTACTCCTTTAAAGAATCTTGTATGGCACTCCGAGCTAGGATATGATATCAGTAGCTCAAAATCCGATCGTTACAAACCAATGGTTAACCTGGGTAGCTGGATACGCGCCAGCAATGAAGGCGGAATCCAGAAAAACAGCAGTACGTTTTGGCAGCTGAAGAATTATCTAACCTATAATGGAAATATAGAAAATCACAATTTCACCGCTATGATAGGTCAGGAAATGTGGGAATCAAATTATGACTACAGTAGCATTTTTAATACAGGCCTTCCGTCCGATGAGGTACATAATCCTGCATTAGGAACGGGAACACCAACTATTAACTCAGGTTTCGGCAGTGGAGCCATGGCGTCAATATTTACACGTTTAAACTACAACTATGCCGATCGTTATCTTGCTACCTATACATACCGTCGTGACGGTTCGTCCAATTTCGGACCTGAAAACCGATGGGCAGGATTCCATTCATTTGCAGGCTCCTGGCGTTTTTCTAATGAGGCGTTCTTTGAACCTGTCATAGATATTATTAGTAATGGTAAATTGCGCCTTGGTTGGGGACAGACCGGTAACTCAAATATTGGCGGCTATCTATGGGGAACCAGTATTTCCCGTATGCCCTCAGGACTGGGAATGGGCTATCGTCCATCCAATATTCCCAACACCTCAATAAAGTGGGAATCACAAGAACAGTGGAACGTGGGACTCGACATGGGCTTTTTCTATGATAGAATCAATCTTGTATTAGACTGGTATAAGAAAGAATCAAGAGATATGTTGATGCCTCTACAGTTGCCCTCTTATATGGGCACATCCGGGAATGTTTCTTCTTCATTGTCAGCTCCATGGGGCAACTATGGTAATATAGAAAACAAGGGACTTGAAATTTCATTGAATACACGTCCTCTCACAGGTAAATTCGAATGGGATTCAGACTTCCAGATATCATTCAACAAGAATAAGCTCAAAGGACTTTCAGGCACAACCAATGCTCAAATCGTTGGTTACGGTCAATGGACAGACGTAGTGAGTGTTTCTTCTGTAGGTGAATCTCTTTATAGCTTTTATGGTTATGTGACTGATGGGGTTTATAAAGATTTGGAAGACATCCAGAATTCACCCAAACCTGAAAAGTATCCCGCTGACGGGGTGTTTAATCGTAACAACACAGTATGGGTCGGCGATGTCAAGTATAAAGATATAAGTGGCCCTGACGGAGTACCTGATGGGGTAATTGATGAATATGACAAAACCAATATCGGTTCTCCAATGCCAAAATTCACCTTCGGATGGACAAACACATTACGTTACAAGAATTTCGATTTATCTGTCTTTATCAATGGATCTTATGGCAATAAGGTGTTCAACTATCTCGGAATGAAGCTGACTCATATGAATTCAGCCTGGAGCAATCAGTTGAATTCTGTTGCTGACAGAGCAATTCTGGCCCCAATAGATGCTGATAAAGTGTACGCTGAAGGAAGTTACTGGTACGACGATATTACTAATGTAAAAGTAGTCAATTCAAACACCTCAACACCTCGTGCTTCAATTCAGGATCCCAACGACAATGATAGAATTAGTGATCGCTACATAGAAGATGGCTCATACATTCGTTTCAAGAATATTACCTTCGGCTATACTTTCCCTACAGGAAAGATTAGGAGATTCGGTCTCGAGAATCTTCGTATGTATGCCAATATACAAAATCTGTGGACTATTTCCAGTTATTCAGGATACGATCCTGAGATTGGTGCAAGTACCGCGAGCAGCAACGTACTTGGATTGGATAACGGGCGCTATCCTTCGCCTACAGTGTATTCATTCGGATTAAATGTCTCTTTTTAAATAGTATTGATTCTATTCAAAATAAATAATTAAATATATGAAAATCAATAATATAAAATATATAATTCTGGCTCTCCTGTTTGGAGTGGGAATCTGTTCATGTGATGATTTCCTGGATCGCCCCACTGAAGATACTTATAATGAATCTACCTTCTACCAGAATGACGAACAATGTGTTCAAGGGGTTAATTATCTGTATAACTCTCCCTGGTATGATTTCCAACGTGGATTCATAAAAGTTGGAGAGGTGCTTTCCGGTAATTACTATATGGGTTCGAGTCCATACCTAACATTTACCGTTAACGGAACCGACGAGGACCTTGTAAATATGTCATATTCGCTTTGGGCAGTAAACGGACACGCCAATACAGTTTATAACAGGCTGAAAACCGCCAATGCTTCGCAGGAAACTATTAATACTTGTATGGGAGAAGCATTGACATGGAAGGCAATGGCTTATTTTTACCTGGTAAGATCTTTTGGAGCCGTTCCTATTATTCACGACAATACCGAAGAACTCTCTTCCGGTACATATAATAGCAAGTATAAGGTAGAGATAGCCGACGTGTACGAATATATAGTTCTGACTTTGGAAAAAGCAATAGAGTTACTTCCAGACAAAAACGGATTGGGACGTATTGATCGTTTTTCTGCTGAGGGATTACTTGCAAAAGTATATCTAACCAAATCAGGTGTAGGACAATCAGGATCTCGCAATCAGAGTGACCTGGATAATGCCGCACGCTATGCCAAAAGCGTAATAGACAACTCAGGTCGTAATCTGCTAGATAATTACTCTGACGTTTTCCGATTGGAAAACAACAAAAATGAGGAGTGCTTATTATCATGGCACTGGTATCCTACCCGTGATCCATGGACAGCACAAAACACACTACAATCCGACCTGGGAATGAAAGGCTTCAGCGAATATGGAGATACATGGGGAGAATGGGGCGGTCCTTCAGTAGACTTGCAAGATGCTTTCGGAGTGAACGCATTACAATCACCGGCTGACAGATACGACACAGACAAACGTCGTCAAGCTACCATGATGATGATTGGAGACGTATATTCTTATTTCTGGCAGGATAAAGGCGGATTCGACTACCTGAAATTTCTTTATGATGATGAATATGGTGCAGGAGGACCCGGACAGATGGCATCACCTACCGGCTCCAACAGCGTAAAGCACCTATATGGTAATAGCTACGATCATGAAAAAGGACTTGGCATGTCGGCAGGAAACATGGTTAGTGGTTTAAGTACTCACATTTTGCGTCTGTCGGATATTTACCTAATTTATGCAGAAGCAATAATAGGAAATAACGGCTCTACTAGTGATGCAAAAGCTATTGATGCATTTTATGCGGTACGCAGTCGCGCAATTCCGACATATTCTAGACCATCAACAATCTCTTGGAAAGATGTATGGAAAGAACGTCGACTTGAGCTTGCTTGCGAAGGAGATCGCTGGTACGATTTCGTACGTTTGTCATATTATGATCCCCAAAGTGCAATTAATGAACTAAAGGGTCAACGCCGCGACATATATTACGGACTGAACGATCTTTATGAAAGTTATTTTGACGATGGAACTTTTGAACTAACCAGCAATCAACGTTATAATGAGAATCCTCAGATTCCAAACGTTACAGCTTCTAGTTTCACTTTGCCATTTCCAACAGAAGATGTGGTTTTCAATCCTAATCTTATGGAAGACCCTATTCATGTGGATGTACGTACCGAATTTAGTTATTAATATTAATGTTGTATAAATATGAAATACATTATAAAAATAGCATATCGCATTTTCTTTTTAGCACTTACTGTACTTATAGGTGCGACCGTTGCGAGTTGTAAAGATGAACCCAACAAGTATAAGGTAACGGATGGTTTGCCCACTGTGAAATATGTGAGAATGAGCACACTAGCCGCTTCCGATTCATTAATAGAAGGAGCATATATGGCTAACACCATCTGCTTGGTTGGAGATAATCTTAGAAGTGTTTACGAACTATATTTTAACGATCAGAAGGCAATTCTAAATACGAGTTTGATTACTGATCACACATTGATTGTAGATGTGCCTAGCACAATTCCCGAAGATGTTACCAATAAGATATACATGATTAATCCCTCTAAGGATACCGTAGACTTTGACTTCAATGTTCTGGTACCTGCTCCGGTGGTTAATTCTATGTCGAACGAATACGCAAAGCCAGGCAGCCAGGCCACCATTTACGGCGACTACATGCTGGACGATCCAAACGTGCCGTTGACAATTTCTTTTCCGGGAAATGTAGAAGTTTCTGAATATATCAATATCAGCAAAACCTCAGTTACATTCATCGTCCCGGAAGAAGCCGACTTGAGTGGCAACTTGACTGTAAAATCAATATATGGTAGCGGACGTTCCAAATTTCAATATATGGATAACCGAGGTTTCCTATTCGATTGGGATGGTGAAAAGGGATTAGCTTCCGGACATGGATGGAGAAACGGTGTCATTTCTAATTCAACAGAAGGAATAGAGCCGCTTAGTAATAATTATCTAGTGTTCAGTGGCGACTTAGACAATACTGCATGGCCCGACGAAGACAAGCAGTCTTTCAATTATTGGCCTGAACCCGACGCAGGTTATCCGGAACTCTCTACCCTATTCGATGTAAGTGACTGGAGAAATATGGTCCTCAAATTCGAGTGTTTTATTCCATCATCCACACCTTGGACTACTTCCAGTCTGCAGATGATTTTCACTAGTAACGATGATGTCACATATTCTACAGGAAATAACAGTTATATAGGCAACGATGATTTGCCACGTGGCTTGTGGACTCCATGGTTATCTGCCGGCTCTTACGATACCGCAGATGAGTGGACGACCGTTACTGTCCCATTAAGCAATTTTGGATATACCCGCTATGGTGCTACTGCTTCAAACAGCCTAAACATAAATTCATTCACAGGATTAACATTCGTACTTTATGCCGGACCACAAGATTCCGGAACCAATGGCCCTATACTAATGGCTATCGATAATATACGTGTAGTACCTGCAAAATAAATAAGATAAATTTAATAATCATATGAACAACATGAAGAAAACATATAGATTGCCAGTGCTTGGATTGATTGGTCTGATTTTAATCGGAATGGTATCCATGACGTCATGTGACAATGGAGATGATATAAATACCAATCAATACAGGGGAGGCATTGATTTGAAAGTATTTGGTCCCAGCCCGGTAGCCCGCGGCGGAGAACTACGGTTTATGGGAAGTGGAATGAATAAGGTGAGTGGTGTAGTAATCCCCGACGGTCAGGAAATTACTGAAATAAAAGTGATAAGTGATACAGAAATACGTGTTACTGTTCCCCAAACAGCTGAGGTTGGATATGTGACACTTCGTACACCTCAGGGTGACATCACAACTAAAACAATGCTCACCTACTCTGAACCAATCTCGTTGGAGGCATTTGATCCGATTAAGGTAAAGCCGGGTAGTGAACTGACAATTACGGGCGAGTACTTGAACTTAATCCATGAAGTAATATTTATGGATGGAGTATCGGTATCCGAAGATAAGTTTATTACTCATAATAGAAAAGAAATCAAACTAGTAGTGCCTGAAGAGGCGCAAACGGGCAAGATTATTATCTCTGATGCAGCAGAACTTCCAAATTGGATCTACTCAGAAGATAATATTACTATAATTTTACCATCGGTAGAAAAGGTAGCCGACCTGACAGGGAAAAAACCAGGCGACTTGATTGAAATTGAGGGGAAAGATCTTGACTTGGTAAAGAGCGTAGAAATGCCTAACGGCGATGAAGTAGAGTTTACTGTGACACAAGAAGAGGAAAGTGAAACTCTAAGCTTTAACCTACCGGACAATATGACAGATGGTGCGATTGTTATGCTGCCTGCCTCAGAAGTTAAGGTAACAGTTGCAACAATAGGTATGGCCCTGCCATCAGAGGTGACCGCTACACCATCCACAGAATTACGTGGAGGTGACCAAATCACCATTACAGGGATAAATATGGAGTTAGTGACTGACATTGAATTTCCGGGCGTAGATGATGCAGTGGCACCAGACTCACAGTCGCCAACAGAATTAACAGTCACCATGCCTACAGATGCTACCAGCGGTAACATACTGCTAAATACCGGTAGTGGCACTTCAGTAGAGGTAGCTATAGAAACACTCAAACCCGTGTTCGACTCTTATAAAAGTAGTACCGTTTCATTGGGCGCTGATGTGATTATCAATGGTAGCAACATGGACTTGGTAACAAAAGTTGTATTCACCGGAGGTGGTGAGGTAGAAGTAACTGCCGGAACTCCTTCCAGCCTTACTATTGCTATGCCCACAATGAATGTGGAAACTGGTGTAATAACCCTCTATATGGCAAATGGAGAGAGTGTGGAAATTCAGAGTCTGACAATTAATGCGCCGGAATTCGCTTATATTCCTGTACTTCCGGGTGATGATGATGAATTACAAAAAGGTGGTACTGTTATGACTATTGGTATTGCTAATGGTGACAAACTTTCCAGTGTGAAGGTAGATGGCACACCTGTACAATATATAGTCAACAATGAGATGCTATATTTCGAAATTCCACAATTGGCGAATGCCAACAGCCAGGTTACTCTGGTTTCCTCAAACGGTGAGATCACCTATGGCATAGCCTTTATCCCTGCCTCAGATGTGGAAATTGTAATTTTCAACACGCTTACTGACTTAGGATCATGGGATGAACCCAGAGTGTATATAGCAGCAAGTGAATTCGATAGAGATATCCCATCCGATGCCAAGATGAAAATATATTTTGCACAAAAGGATGCATGGGGACAAGTACAAATTAACAATGGAAATTGGGATAACAGTAATATATCCTTCCCCGAATTAGGAGGTGCATACCTAACAACTGATAATGCAGGAGGTAAAGATGTAAAAGAAATTGAGCTAACATTGACACCTGAGCTGGTTCAACACTTCCGCGATAATGGTGGTATTGTGATGCAAGGTTCTGATTGGATTATCTCAAAAGTATCTATTACTTATAAGGTAGCCCTTGAGACAACAGTGTGGAGCGGTCCTATTTCTCTTACTTGGAGTGATGGTGGCAGAGTTATCGTGCCGGCAACGGCATTCAGCTCTATAAAGAAAGGTGCCACTATGCGATTCTATTTCGATCAGATTGACCAGGCTTGGGCACAGGCTCAAATCAACGATGGTTCTTTTGGAGGTTTGGTATTCGACGAGATTGGCAGCAATACTTTGATCCCTACAGATGTCTATGGTTGGGAATTTGCAAGTCGTGTGTTTGAAGTAAAACTAACCCAGTCTATACTCGACCAGATTGAAGCTCAAAAGGCTGTTGATGGAGACTTTGCAGGTGCCGGACTCATTATCCAAGGATCCGATTTGATATTTACAAAAGTAACAATTGAATAAAAGCAATAAATTGTGAGGGGAAAACTGTTTGAATAGCCTTAGTAAACGGGCAATTCAAACAGTTTCCTAATAATTAGACAACCAAGAAAAACAACTCTATCACTTCTGTCTGAGTATCTGTTCAATGCAATGTGTAAAAGGGAGGTGATTCTAAGCTATAAATAATTAACAAAACACTTATGAGTAAACAATGGAATATATATTTGGTACAGATAATTTATTTGTCCATATTTTTGTTTTTTATTTCGGCATGTGAAAGTGGAGATGATGACCCCATAGAGGTAGTAAAACCGAAACTGTTATCCTCTCTTCCGGCAAATTCATCAACTAATTTAGAATGGGGAGAACAAAATATTATACTCACCTACGATCAAAACGTAGTACTGGTTTTGCCACACGGAATCACTTTAAACGGAGCTGCAATTACGGCAGTAAGTGCATACATGAAAGAAGTGACCATCAAAGTTGACCTAGAGAAAGAGACCAGCTATAAATTGAATATTCCTGCAGGAGCTATCAAAGGGCCTACAGGAGGATTATCGGATGAGATTACTTTATCCTTTTCCACCAAACCTGTACCTGTTATTACAAAAACACTTGTGACCCCCAATGCTTCAAAAGAAGCGAACAATGTATATGATTTCCTGCTAAAAAACTATGGCGTGAATATCGTATCCGGAGCTATGGCTAATGTAGCATGGAATACTTATGAAGCTCAATGGGTATATAAGCACACCGGAAAGTACCCTGCCCTAACCTGTTTTGACTATCTTCACCTATATGCCTCACCGGCTAACTGGATTAATTATGAAAAGACTGAAGTAGTTGAAGATTGGTGGAGCAATAACGGATTGATTGCTGCAAGTTGGCATTGGAATGTACCTGCAGCAAAAGAAGGTACTTACGGGTTCTATGCCATAGGAAGTAATAAAGGTGAAGGAGAGACGAACTTCGATATTAGTCAGGCAGTAATCGAAGGAACCAACGAAAACAAAATAGTAAAAGCAGATCTCAACTCATTAGCAGACAATCTGTTATTGCTAAAAGAAAAAAACATACCGATAATTTGGCGTCCACTCCACGAAGCATCTGGAAAATGGTTCTGGTGGGGAAGCAAAGGGTCAGAACCCTACAAAAAGCTGTGGAAGTTTATGTTCGATACATTTAAGGAAAAAGGGTTGAACAACCTTATATGGGTATGGACAAGTCAAACTAACGATTTAGACTGGTATCCCGGCGACACATATGTGGATATCATCGGCTGTGACCTATACAACAAAAATCAAGCAGCCACAACGTCTGCTTTTGAAAGCTTGTCTAACACTTTCCCTGACAAAATGATTACATTAAGCGAATTTGGCAATGTAGCACCTCTGTCAGACCAATGGAATGCCGGGGCAAAATGGTCATGGATGATGCCATGGTACAATTATGAACGCACCAACGATCCGTCATCTGATGCTTTTAACGAGGAATCTCATATCCACGCTGACATTTCATTTTGGAAAAATGCACTATCAAAAGATTATGTGATTACACGCGATAAGATGCCATCACTGAAATGAAATTTATCATTATAGAACTAGTTATAATATAAATCAGTATCTTTTCAAACAACAGAATAACACATTATGGTTATTTTTTAGTGATATACACAATATGTATAACATGAAAATGTAATTGATATGAATCGGTACAAAGAACAATTACGAAATCTAAAAGACAACCACGAAGCATTACTCTCAAAAAAGAACAGTGCCCTTCCATACAATAATGGATGGTACCAACGTTATGTCAATCCGGTATTAACAGCAGCACATACACCTATATTCTGGAGGTACGACTTAAATCCTGATACTAATCCTTTTCTGATGGAACGTATTGGAATAAACGCCACAATGAATGCAGGAGCCATAAAGTGGCAGGGAAAATATCTGCTGATGGTGAGGGTAGAAGGCGTGGATCGAAAATCATTCTTCGCCATTGCCGAAAGTCCAAATGGCATTGACAATTTCCGTTTTAGAAATTACCCTGTCATTATTGAAGAGTGCAACGAACCGGCAACAAACGTTTATGACATGAGGCTGACAGCCCATGAGGACGGGTGGATTTATGGAATATTCTGCGTTGAACGATTCGATAAAACAGCAGAGCCGGGAAATCTCTCAAAGGCTAAAGCTGTGGCAGGAATTGTCCGTACAAAAGATATGGAGACATGGGAACGGTTGCCGGACATTGAATCAAGCAGCCAACAACGTAATGTAGTGCTTCATCCCGAATTTGTCAATGGTAAATATGCTTTGTACACACGTCCACAAGATGGCTTTATCAGCGCCGGCAGTGGCTTAGGTATAGGTTGGGCATTAGTTGACGATATGAGAAAAGCGGTGATTACAAAAGAAGAAATTGTAGATCAACGATTTTATCACACCATTAAAGAGCTAAAAAACGGTGAAGGCCCGTCACCCATTAAAACACCGAAAGGATGGATACATTTGGCACATGGTGTAAGAGAATGTGCTGCAGGTCTAAGATATGTGTTATATTTGTACATGACTTCTCTGGAAGACCCCTCAAAACTGATTAATTCTCCGGGTGGCTATTTTATGGCTCCCCAGGACGAAGAGCGTGTAGGTGATGTGTCTAATGTTATTTTTAGCAACGGCTGGATTGTCGATGATGATGGGACTGTATTTATATATTATGCCTCATCCGATACACGTATACATGTGGCTACATCGACAGTTGACAGATTGGTAGACTATTGCATTCACACACCCGAGGATGGGATGTTGAGCGCTTCTTCAGTAGTACTTTTGAGGAAACAAATAGACCGTAATTTGCATTTCTTCAATGTGTAGAGGTAGCGTCTAATCCCGGAGTAGTGGAGTGATAACTGATGTACCCAGTATATGATAACAATTAAAGAAAAAATAGGCTACGGCTTAGGTGATGCAGCATCTTCGATGTTCTGGAAGATTTTCGGGATGTACTCTCTGTTTTTTTATACCGATGTATTCGGTATAACGGCAGCAGCTGCCGGAACGATGTTCCTGATAGCTCGTTTGTGGGATTCCATATTTGATCTATTTGTAGGGATTATTAGTGACCGCACAAAAACTCGCTGGGGAAAATACCGTCCTTATCTACTATGGTTTGCAATCCCATTTGCAGTAATGGGCATGATTACTTTTTTTGTACCAGATTTAGGGCATACCGGTAAGTTGTTATACGCCTATGTGACATATTCCCTTATGATGATCATCTATTCACTGATTAACGTACCCTACGCATCGTTATTAGGGGTAATCTCCTCAGATCCTAATGAGCGAAACTCACTTTCGTCTTATCGTATGTCTTTTGCATTTATCGGTAGTTTCGTGACCTTTATGCTGTTGCAGCCATTAGTGGACTTTTATGCTAATAATCTTGGGAAGGAAACTTCCTATGTATCCACACTGGTTCTAGACACCTCTATCAGCACAGACTCAATTGGATGGGTAATGGGTGTCGGAACTATCGGTTTAATCTGTGTAGTTCTATTCTTCTTATGCTTTTTATGGACTCAGGAGCGTGTCGAACAAATAGAAAATGAAGAGAATACATCTGTTAAGCAAGACCTGAAAAACCTTTTAAAAGACTCTCCTTGGTGGATACTGGTAGGGACCGGACTAGCTTCACTGCTTTTCAATGCAATCCGCGATAGCGTAGCAATCTATTATTTTCGTGACTATGTACAAGTAAATTACCGTATGACAGGTACAGGATGGGATATGGCCACCATCTACTTTCTCATAGGACAAGCTGCCAACCTACTTGGTATAGTCTTTGCTCCTTCCATATCTGCAAAATATGGAAAGCGAGAAACTTATATGATTGCAATCCTAATAGCAGGCATACTAAGTACAGCATTCTATTTTATTCCAAATCAAATTGGATGGATACTTGTATTTCAGTTCTTTATTTCTCTCTTTTCGGGATATGTGTTGCCATTGTTGTGGTCTATGTTTGCAGATATAGTAGACCACCAAGAGTTAATGACAGGACGTCGCATCAGTGGTTTAATATTTTCATCCTCATCCATGTCTCAAAAATTAGGATGGGCTTTAGGTGCTGCTTTAAGTGGGTGGATACTGGCATACTTTAAATATGTTCCCGATGCCACACTGCAAAGTGCACATACTATCCGGGGTGAACATTTAATGATTTCCCTACTTCCTGCAATTTGTTGTTTACTCGCATTTATTGGTATATATTTTTATCCTTTGTCAGATAAAAGGGTGAAAGAAAATTTTGAATTACTGGAACAGAAACGGGCAGCAGCAAAACAATAATCATGCCGTATTATCTTAAAATTCATTGTTGTTTTTTTTTATGATTTTCATATTTCCAAAATAAACAGTATCTTCATACCGTCATTTTAGCAATTTGTAAATAATTCAGCCGAGGAAAAAAGAAAAACATTATAATGAAAAGAAAAACAATAAATTTCATGTTGCTTCCGCTTTTAATTACCTCAATAGCTTGTAACGGAAGTGGAGAAAAACGAATAGACGACATAAACAATCATGATTATCCAACTGTAGTACAAAACGGTAAACTGCAAGTTATTGGAACTCAATTGAGCAACGAAGATGGCGAGCCTGTCACTTTGAGAGGGATTAGCTTGGGTTGGCACAATTTATGGCCAAGATTTTATAACAAGGAAGCAGTAAAATGGCTGGTTGACGATTGGAACTGCACAGTTGTCAGGGCTGCCATGGGGTTAGAAATGGATAATAATTACATAGATAATCATGCATTCACTATGCAGTGCATTACCCCTGTAATTGAAGCTGCCATCGAAAATGGCATATATGTAATTATCGACTTTCATGCGCATAACAAATATCTTGAAAGCGCAAAATTATTCTTTGCCGAGATGGCAGAAAAATATGGAGAATATCCCAATATTATCTATGAAATATGGAATGAACCTGACTATTTCGAATGGGAAGAAGTAAAAGCATATTCCGAAGAGGTTATCGCCGAAATCCGCGAAAGAGATCCCGATAATATAATTTTAGTTGGAAGTCCACATTGGGACCAAGACTTACATCTGGTCGCAGAAGATCCGATTAAAGATGTTAGTAACATTATGTACACAATGCATTTTTATGCGGCTTCCCATGGCTCATGGTTACGAGATCGAACCGATGATGCAATTGCAAAAGGAATTCCTGTGTTCGTCTCGGAATGTGGCGGTTCTGAAGCAAGTGGTGATGGGCATCTTGGTACTGAAGAGTGGATGGAGTATATAGATTGGATGGAAAATCGAAATATTAGTTGGGTAGCATGGTCTATATCAGACAAAGATGAGACATGCTCCATGTTACTACCACAATCCCCTTCAGAAGGCAGCTGGACAGAAGATAACATCAAACCTTGGGGTAAACTAGCCCGAAACTCTATTAGGAATGGGAACAACAATACTAAGCAATAATAGTAGCTTTGTGTCATTCATGTATTGCCTACTCCCCTAGCCTACAATGAACGGAAAACTCTGTAGAAGATTTATCAACAATAAGATTGAAGAGCTAAATAAATCTGAAAGTTTCACACCTTCGGAGTCTGCAAAGAAAAGTATCTTCAGTAAATTCAAGAAAATGTTTGATTAAAACTATATAATATAATATATTATATCAAAAGGGGCTGTCTGGTAATAAACCTGAGACAGCCCCTTCTAATTTGATCTTTAGAAACACAAAATGTGTATCAGAATTGAAGTAAGTAGTTATTTTTTAATCTTACTATTGTGAAATTCTCTGATTATCTGCTGCAATAGAACCGGCTTGTCGGTTGTGATATAGTCAACTCCCGCGTCAATCAGTTTCCTCATCATAGAGGGGTCATTCACTGTCCATACATTTACACTCAATCCATTGTCATGTGCTCGTTTGACCATATCAAGGTCTTTGAACATAACTGAATGTGAATAGTCTATACCATTAATTCCCCACTCTTTAAGTTCTGCAGGCTCCACATCACCATTCAGATAGGCAATGTTTGCCGAAGGGCGAATCTTAGCTATATGCTTACATATGTCCAGATTGAATGCGATATAATCGGTCCTGTAAGCCAAATTGTGAGCTTCAACCTTTTCTATAACAGCTTCTGATAATGTTTTGGCATATTCTTCTCCTGCAATATTGGATTTGATTTCGAGAATTAGTCTCATTTCAGGAAAGTTCTTTGCAATAATCAGAAAGTTGTCCAATGTGGGCAACAGCTCGCCATTTGAAATCTTCTGTTCTCTCAGTTCGGCGTAGTTGGTTTTAGCTATGGGCAAACCATTAATTTTATCGTCATGAAATACTACCAGTTCTCCATCGGCAGTCATCCAAACGTCGAACTCTGTTCCATACACACGTGTTTCATAAGCCCTGTAAAGTGAAGATATTGAATTGTGTGCTCCATTCTCCACATCCCAGTGGCCGCGATGTGCTACCACTTTGGGCTGTGCAACTAATGTTGAAACACTTAATAATACAACTCCGATAAAGAGGATTAGCTTTCTCATTGTTTTCATGTCAATTTACCAGTTTATACTCTATAAAGTTAGAAATTCATGCTGACTACAAATATATGAATAATCTAACTAACATGGAAAACTAGAATTGATTGCAACGCTCAAAGAAGTTGATTGCTTCCAGTTCTTTTTTCATTGATGACTCTTCTGCATCGGTCATGTTGCGGAAGGGAGTCCTGTTTTGTCCAAGATCTAAACCAATAAGTTTCATAATTCGTTTTCCACCCACAATGTTACCACGGTAGTTTACAATAACATTTATTACTTCCTGAGAGAAGTTTTGTTTCTCACGGGCGGTTTCAAGGTCGCCGTTCTTCCATGCTTCTATAATACCTACCAGTTCGCGGCCGTTGTAGTTGGTGGTTCCTCCAATTCCTCCCTTTGCTCCACCCATTGCCAATACAGGCAGAATAGTTTCGTCCTGTCCGTGCAACATATCAAACTTACCATCTTTGTATAACATACACTGGTTGTATTCGTAGATGCTTTCATATGTATATTTAATACCGGCGAAGTTTGGTATGCGACCGTCAACTGTCTCAAGGAAGGGCAGCATTGGCAGATACACTCCACTTAGTGCTGGTATATGATAGAAGTAGAAAGGCAGATTGGGTGCGCCAGATGCAATTTCTTCACAATATTTGGCAAGCTCCTCTACACGTCCTGCTTTTGGGAAAGGAGATGCCATGGCGCCTGTACCAAATGCACCTATTTCTTGTGCGTGTTTCGCAAGCTTATGGCTGTCTTTTACACAGGTTGCTCCAACGTGTACAATCACTTTAAAACCTTCAGGTGAAACTTCCACCCACTTCTCGGCCAACATCATACGCTCTTCAACTGTTAGCATATAGCCTTCGCCTGATGAACCATTGATAAAGACTCCAACTATTCCGTTTTTCTGAAGCATTTTTGCATAAGCATCAATTGGGTCAAGGTTTACCTCACCTTTGCTATCGAAAGGGGTAAAAGGGGCATTAATCAATCCGTTTATTTTCTCAAATTTCATAACGTTTATCTTTTAAAATATATTGTTTAATTATCTGTCTGTTTATCCTGACCGTAAGTCAGTTCTTTTTGTGGCTTGATGAATAGTAATAATAATACAACAGCTGCCAGAACTGCAACAGCTAATTTGCTAAAGTCTGCTCCAAGATTGTTGGCGTCGGTTGAACTTCCTAACATCAATGTAACAGCGTATCCGGCAAATACACCCATCATATTCATCACTCCGAATGCTGTGGCGCGGTACTTTTGTGGTACTATCTGAGTTAGAATAGGCATATTGTTTGTGTCAAACATCCCATACCCAATGCCAAATACTACTCCCGCACCTATTAATGCTACCTGAGTACTTCCCAATCCCAACAACACAAGAGCCGGGATGGTGAGTGAAAGACCTATGGCACTGGTGTATATGCGTCCCTTGATATTGGTTTGCACCCATCTGTCTGACATGGGACCTCCAATCAATACGCCCACAAACGACGCAATGGCAATAGTGATAGTGGCCATTGGTCCCGCCTTTGCCATCTCAATTCCTAAATTGGAAGAGAAAAGTGTTGGCAGCCAATTTTTGGTAGCCCAGCCCGGGAGGCTTGGTGCCATAAAGTAAAAGAGCAATACCCAGAATGACAATATGCTAAACACAACGCCAAACGATTTAAAGATTGATTCTTTTGGTTTCTTTGCTGCTGAAGGTTTCAATTTAGTTTTCCGCATTGTATGACCTTCCACATCATAAAGTATAAACACAAGTATAACAGCATATATGACACCAACAATTCCGAACCAGTAGAAAACTGTTTGCCAGCTGTAATTGGCAGCAATTGTCGCACCAAAACCACCTAATGCTTGTCCGGTGTAAAGACCCGACATGTGCACTCCTATAGCCAGCGATCGGGTTTTAGAGGTGTGATAATCGGCAATCATAGCCAAGCCTGTGGGAAGATAAAGTGCTTCACTGACTCCCATCAAGGCGCGAAGCCAATAAACCTGTTCATAGGTTTGTGCATGTCCCATGCCCCAGGTCACTGCCGACCAAACAAACAAGCTTCCGACAATTAGCCATTTTCTATTAAGTTTATCGGCCAAGGCTCCTGCAACGGGACTCATCAATCCATATATTAAGAGGAAAATCCCCATCACTCTGCCAAAATTCTCAGCAATTGCCAGCTCCTTAATATCAAGCTGCATGGATGCTTGCATAGTTGACAGCATTTGTCTGTCGAGATAGTTGAGCAGTGCTACAAACCATAGCAACCCAACAACAATCCATGGATACGCTTTACTTTTTCTCATTTCTATGATATTTATTTAATTACTTTATACTTCCTTTCCAGGTTTCAGGTATTCTCACACCGGGTTTTAGTTCGCCTTGAACAACAAAGAATTCATTCTCATTGCCCACCAATACTGCACCTGCGCGAGCTCCCTGAGATGCTTTATCAACAGTAGTCCAGCTATTTGTCATAATATCGTAAAGTCGATACTCTTTATTGAATTTATAATAATCTACAGGCTGTGTCATATAGTTTAAAGAGAATGTACGTGCTCGCTGTTTTCTTTCATCTTCATCTATTTCAGTGTTATGTGCATTGCTGTGAATAGAGGTGAGGGCATCTAAGAAAACATTATAGTTAACTCCGCCTATAGCCAACAGATATCTATCCTGAACGGCAAGCATAGTTGCACCGGCCAAAGAAAATGGTTCGCCACTATCGGGATCAATCTGCTCACCTGCCTGTTCCCATTTCTTTTCATTTATGTCATACCGCAATATATCGGTAGCTATCTCGGGTTTACTATTTGCATCGCCACCAAAAAAACCTCCCAGAAGATAAACATACGGCTTTCCGTTAATTGCCATAGCTGCCATAACAGATTGGGCACGCGGAGTTCCGGGATAGTCGGGCAATTGATACCATGTGTCCTCATCATCATTAATGCTGAAGGCATAGAAAGCATTCGAAGGCTTTCCATCAACGTTGCCACCACATACAAACAGGGTATTGCCATGGGCACAACCGGCAAAGTTGTCCATAGTTGCAGGCAGGCTTGCCAAAGATTTCATGTTTACCTCATCTGAATCGATTGTAATCTTGTAAACATTGGTTAGCAATGTTGAGTCGTTATTACCACCAAGCCATACAGTGCTGTTGTCATCCAATGTTATTGAAACTCCATAGGCTGCCTCGACTGGTAAAGTACCCACATGTTTCCACTTTGCAGGGTTGTCGCTATCCAGCATTACTATGTCGTCATAATAAATCTTGGTTCCACCTTCATAGGGTGGTTTATCGGGAAAGTTGCATCCTCCGGCTACTATAAGGCGGTTGCCGATATGAGCTGCATAGGGCGCAGAAACACCAGCGGCTAGACCATCTTGCAGTCCGCTGGTAATCAATTGTGTGTGGATTATTTTCATAGGTTCGTTTTTTACGAGCTTACATGCATTGGTAAGTACTATTAGCATTAACAAAGCTATGCAGTTGTATGTTTTGTAATATTTTCTCATTTAAAGAAATGATATTAATCTGTATCTACTTCTTTCTATCAGGATTATAAATTAATCCTTCCGGTCTTTTTTTACCATCAGGAGTAACAAACACGAATGTGAAACTCCATTTTTGAAGTCTTACCCACGGGGAAGTGAATTTTCCGACGGGTAGTTTCAATAACACCTTGTTCCATCCTTTGTTTAATTGTACAGTAAGTGGAGGTCGGGCCTGGAAGTTTTCATTCTTCAAAGTTATTTCGTTACTCTTTTCTGTGTGAGAATTTTCCCAAACCGGAGGTGCGATTTCCCGGTCATTGATAAATATCTTACTTTCGCGATAATCCCATTGTCCATGTGGTGGTGCCAAATCAGGTTCGGAGCGGCTATAGTCTTGTGTTGATGCCCACAAACCTACTTTTTGAGCCGTTGGCGACCATACCCATGTATATGCATAAGCGGTGTGGTTTTCTTGAGGATTTTCGTAAAACGAGGGTACTGTTTGTCCCCACACATGTCGCAGATAAATTCCTGCTCCTATTGCTTCACATGTGTTGTATATTTCATTATTATATTGATATGATTCGCTCAGTTCTGTTTCAGGAGGGAATGACATCGACAAATTGCCACCGTTGGGGAAAGCATCGGTTATTCGCCACTTAATGTCAGTCTGCTTCACATAGGCAAAGGGTTCGTCTGAAAAAACATTGTCTTTATGCCACAACATACGTGACTCAAAATCTGCAAACTCTTTGAAAACAGAATCATTTTCATCGCTGGGCAACATCGTGCCATTATGATCAAAATACTCTGAGCCACCTCCACGCCATGATCTCTCAGCAAAGGCAAGCATTGAGGGATAGAAATTGTTTTGTAATACAATTTGCTCATCATTTGGCAAAAGGCGGTCGTTCCAGATAGCAATAATTCCGCCGGCAATATCAATGCTACCTTGTGATGAGTTGAGAATACGACTATTATATAATGCTATAATATCGGCAAAGGCATCAAAATGGTTTATGTAATGAAAACGAGAATCGACTGCCGGAATGCCGGGTTGTGCTTTTCCGCGATAACTCCAAAGTTGGGCCATGTCGATTTCTCCCGGCTCGTAGTTCCATCCGGGATTCCACGAAATGGCTTTCTTCCCTTTTGAACGAACAAATTCTACCATATCAGGAACAAAGTCGGGATTTACAAAATGAACTTCATCAGTTCCGATATGAAGATAAGGGAGGTCAGGGAAAACTTCTGTGCAAATCTCGTCCAACAGGTCTTTGAGAATTGTCATTCCCTCTCTCGATTGCATATCTACTCCCGTTGCACGCACAAAGGCTTCGCTATGCCCCGGCATATCTATTTCGGGAATCAACAACATGTTGTGTGCTTCACAAAAGTCGGCTATCTCTCGTGCTTCTTCGATTGTATAGTATTGAGCGTGATGACGCTCGAAACTTGAGATGTCATTCAATATAGGGTGTCGTTTACTTTCGAGTCTCCAGCCTTGGTTTTCGGTCAGATGCCAATGAAAAACATTAATTTTATATTTTGATAAAAGGCTAATGTGTTTTTTAATCTCATCTACAGACATATAACTGCGACCCGTGTCGTGCATAAAACCACGAATACGAAATGCGGGATAGTCAGTTATGTCAACACAATGTATGTATTTTCCATTTGATGCTGCTATTAACTGCTCAAGAGTCTGTTGTGCCCAATAAACTCCTTTTTCGGTAACTGCATCAATGGTGACAGTTTCGGGTGTGATAGTTAACTTATAGGCTTCATCCTGATTGATCTCCGCTCCATCAATACTTTGCACAAAGTTGATTTGGATTTTGTTTTCATCAATTTCACCTTCAAGCAACCGATGTTTCTGTTGATGAACCGTCATTTTATGCGGTTTGGGCAGAAGGATTATTTCCTGCTGCTGATGGTTTCCACAACCGGTTAGAATAAAAATCGCGAAAGCGAAAAACAAAACATGTCTCATAAATACCACTTTTTAATTTTATTTTTTCTCAGCTCTGATCCAGTCAATCAAAAAACCGTTGTCGTCTTTTCGGGTGTCACTAAAGAAGTGAACATAAGAAAGTCCGTGCAACGATTCATTGTCCAGCGGGATGGTCATTCTTTTTTTATTATCCACAAACAGCTCTGCTTGCGGCTTGCGCCCATCGATGTTCCATTCAATCCGCAAGATATGAAATTTATTCGGTTTCATTTTAAGCTTTTTCGGATTTAACGAAACAGCAAAAGGGGCGAGAAACTTTGCAGTTGTATCGGTTGGATTGAACCACCGGTCGTTCAAAAGCAAAAATCCGCTGCTGTTCTCATCGTTGAACGAAATCGATGTGGTGAGCGCTCCCTTCCTGAAAGCAGGAAAATTCCACAACGCCCCACCCTGCCCCGACACCAACGAATCATTATCGATATATTTTATTTGCAGCTTCCCATTTTCGTTAAGCTCGCAACCTGCGGTTCTGTTGTATCCGCAATGTCCGACTATTCCTTCGTAATAGTTGAATACGCTCCACTGATCAAGCCCATCTGAAAAGTCGCAATATCGCTCGGTTTCATTGAGCCAGTCCACATCAAACATCACAATTGCACGATGCAGCGGATGCTGTCCAAGCGAAACCACAAGGCGTCCCGGATCGGTTTCCACAAACTGACTTTGGTGAACACTTTTATCGATTCCGGCAGATGTGCCAAAATCCTCCGCATTACGGCGCGGATCTAAATACAGTTCTCTGAACCCGGTCCATGTTTTGCCGTCATCGGCAGAAATGGCTGCATGGATAGCGTTACGGTTGGTGAAGACATCTTCCCAGACTCCGTCTGTGTTGTTTACTTCGGGAAGCGGTGTGGTGTTTGACCAGATAAAAATCATTCTCCCATCCTTTAATCGTCCGATTGTGGGCATGGTAATCGTTCCGTAAAACGGAGATGGGGTTGCTTCACTCCAAGTCAATCCCCCATCTTCGGAAAACGACTGATAGTGATGATCCTGCGAAGTGCGGATAAGCATCCACAATCTGCCGTCGTTCAATTCTACAACAGTGGGTTCGGCTGCGCCGTGATTCCATCTTTTACCATCGTGTATGCCACCGCCTTCATGATCGGGTGTAAATACCAGCGATGATCGCTGCCATGTTTTGCCATCATCATCCGAAACGAGTGTCAGGCATGCTTTTGGCAATCCTTTTTGCAAACCGTAATGACCGGCAACCACCACCCTATTTCCATTTCTGATAAAAACAGGCGGTTTCAGCATGATTGCCATCGTATCGGAAACTTTTATCAATTCCCTGCTTCCGTTGATTCCGCCATTGGTCCGCAATGCGTAAGTTCCCATTCCGGGAGCAGCAATCAGGCGGATATATTCACCGCTTATCGGACTGCGGGTATCGGCAAACGGGATTTCTTTGGGTACATTGATTCTTTTCCAGGTAAAACCTTTATCTGTGCTTGAAATGTAGAACGATCCCGGTTCCGCCTGTTCTCCATAGTTATAATGACGAATTTCTCCATCTTCCATCAGCGACAAACCAATATATGCATCGCTTGGCGGAGTGGCAACTTTTACAGGAGCCATCGATTTGTCAGAGCTTTGTGCAAAAACTGCTGAAAAACTAAACAGAAATAATACTAAAAAAGAAAATAATGAATATCTCATTGCTTACGTTTTTTAAATCAATTTGAATAAGTGGAAAAAGTGGAAGCAGGCAAACCAGCTTTATTCACAAGATTTCCATCCGAGTAAGATGACCATCCATAACGTACATATTTTGGGTTTTTCACTTTTGGTGAGCTGACTTTCACTCTATCATCAACTATTTCTGCATTAGCCGGGAAAAACAACCCCGGATATTCAGCTATCTCAAAAGAGCGTAGTGTCGTACTATCAGAAGTGGTCAACCCACTCTCCCAATCAAATGACAAAACTGCAACGTCTTGATCAAAAACTGCTTCCTTAAATATTGGCCCGGAAGGAACAACAGTTTTCATTCCATAAGTTTTATACAAAGCCTGCAAAGCAAGACGTTCACCAATTTCTTTCTTTCGGCGCGGATGAACATCCGTACTGTCGCCCAAATCGGAAGAGACGGCCATCGCACTGTTTGGAACTGCTGACATCAATTTGCGTTGACTATCTCTGAAATGCCCCCAGCTTTCTCTGCCCACAGCCATGCTTGACAGTTGAACATAATAAAAGGGTAAATCGATGTTCCATGCTTTCCTCCAACTTTCCACAAGTACAGGAAACAGGACTTCGTGAAGTTCTACATTTTGTTCGTTCGATTCGCCCTGATACCAGATGACACCTGCAACAGGAAGCTTTGAAAGCTGATCTGTTCCGGCCTCAAACAAATAAGAAGGGTGGTAGGGATGACGCTGCATTTTATCATCAGTTAATTGGATATTTGTATTTGCCCGATGACGCACCCAGCCGTTTATAAAGTCATTGTCGCTCCATTTCAGAAACATATCCGCCAACCTGTCGTGATGTTCCAGGGTTTTTCTATCGATCCATGATTCAGCAGGAGAACCACCAACGGCATTCAATATCAATCCTATTGGTATATCTATATTCTCATGAATCTTTTTACCAAAGTGATATGCAACGGCAGAAAAACTCCCGGCAGATTCAGGAGTGCATTCCTGCCATTCAGCCGGATTGAAATATTCCAGTTTATTTATTTGTGTGAGAACTTCTTTATCCCAGCCATCGTTGTTGGTATATGCAATCGGTTGCAAGTTCAAGAGACGGATTCGAGAAAAGTTTGCCGATGGGATATCCTCATCGGCAGTTGAGGCTCCCGACAACTTGAACTCCATGTTGGATTGCCCGGAGCAGATCCAGATGTCGCCTACAAGAACATCTTCAAATACTGTTTTATCACCTTCATTTTCAATGACCACCCGATATGGACCACCCGCTTCCCGGGCAGGAAAAATAACTTCCCATCTTCCGGAATAATCTGCCGCAACCTTTTCCGTTTTATCATTAAAACTAACAGAAACAATTGATCCTCCATTTGCTGACCCCCAGAATTTTATTGGTTGATTTCGTTGTAAAATCATTTTTGAAGAAAACAAATCAGCTATTTTCAATCCACCGTAATCTTTCGTAATCACACCATAGATGGTTTTTGCAATTATCTCTGCGCCTTCTGATGAAGGATGTAATGCATCGGGGAAGAGATCGGGACGACGATGAAGCGGTGTGTGCAAATCCACCAGCTCAACTTTTCTTACTGTTGCAACTGTTTCAATTGCATCTTGAATTTGCCAATACCAATCTCTTGTACTTGATTTAAATCGTGGATGTTGTGGAAATATTGGGGTCAGTCTGCAGATTTTAATTTCGGCATCAGGATTGGCAAATTTAAAAGAATCTATCAAACCGATATAGTTTTTTACAAACTCATCTCTGTAAAAGGGCCAGTTTCGCGGATCGGTATCATTTAATCCAAGGTGTATAATTACAATATCGGCATTGAATGAAATCGCTTCTTCAAATTCTGGCAGGGATTGATAAGGTCTGTGTCCGTTGTTCAACAGCGTTGCACCGTTGTGTCCGAAGTTTCGGACTTGGTAGCCGTCGCCCAAGAGTTTTTGCAGTTGAGAGGGGTATCTCTCCTCCACGTTTTCGATTCCTGCACCGAATGTGACGGAATTGCCCACGCAAGCCACTTTTATGGGAGTTGCTCCAAGTGCAATGCAAAAAAACAACCACATTACAACTGCAGAAGCAGAACTGAGATTCACAATCTTCATTATTTTACTCATCAAAGTAAGGTTTTACAACTTCCACCCATTTCAAATAGCCTTCACCAACAAGATGCAGACCATCATTGGTATATCTGGCATCTATTTTATCGCTATCACAAGTGATGAAGTGAGTGAACAAATCAACAAAAACGGCATCTTTGCACTCAGCCAGTTGTCTCAAGGATTCATTAACCGGTCTGATTATTTCCCAATGTTTCGTATGTCCTTCAAACATTCCGAAATGATCGTTAACCGGAAGAATACTTTGCAGATAGACTTTTGTTTGTGGTGATTTGAGCTTTATTTTGTCCAGTATCATCGCAGTATGTGCCACAATAGTGTCTGCCGGCGTATTTCGTGCAATATCATTTATACCGATCAACAGGAAAATCTTGGATGGCTTGCCATCTGTTATGGCATCCAGCCTGTCATAAACTCCCATGCAGATATCACCGCTGATTCCGCGGTTCTTCACTCTTTTGTCATTAAAAAGCTCAGTCCACTCTCCACCGTTGGTAATACTATTGCCTACAAACACGATATCATCTTCATATATCGGTAGTTTTTCAAACAGCGTTGCGCGCTGATAATAGAATGTGGAGTATTTCTTCTCTTGTGCTGTAAGATTAAGCAACAGAGAAAGTGAGAAAAACAGGAATAGGATTCTACGCATAATAAATTGGGTTTAGAAAAGAAATCGAAAACAAGACCTATGCAGGTCTTTGTTTCCGATTCAAATAATGTTATCTATTAATTATTCACTGCATATCCGGGCGTTTGCTCCAGAGCATCGTCATTGTCCAGAAGACCTTTGTCTAATGGCCATAGAACTTTGTGTGACTCTGTTGCCTGGTTCAGGATAGGATTGCCATCGAAACCTCCTTCGGGTGTAAACACCAGTGGAGTTCCACCTTTGGTTTTAGTCATGCGAAGCAAATCCCACCATCTTTGACCTTCTTGTACAAACTCTTTGTCTTTTTCTCTGAGAATTGCCAATTCATTTGTCGTGAAATCTCCTGCGGTATATTCAAATTCAGGTCCCCAGTTTTCACCATAGGCACGCTCTCTTACCATGTTGATATACTTCTCAACACCTGCGTTATCATTTTCCATATTTGCTACTTCTGCCAGTGATAGATATACCCATGGTAATCTATAGATAACAAAATCACCTACCCAAGTTCTAAGTCCGTTGGAGTTGATATAACCAATATTCTTCTTCACTGAATTACCACGGTAAACTAAGTTTCCGTCTTCATCTTTATTATATGCTGGCAAGAATGTAGCATTGCGTCTCAAGTCTTTCTTATCAAAGATGTCAAAGAATTCTTTAGTGTATTCATAACGTTGTACTGACGAAGCACCCGCTACCTTCAATGGATCGCTGAATGGTGAACCATCTTCAAGGAATGCATTATTGTTAGTACTACCTGTTCCAATATTATATATATAGTGATTCACATCGTTAGTAGCTTCTCCTTCCAAAAATCTTACTGCAAAGATGATTTCATCATTTGCCTTATTAGTTGCATCATGCACTCTTGCAAAATCTGATTCTAGTTTTAGGCCATAGTTGTTAACCAGGTTCAGAAGATGAGTTTTAGCTACAGTCAAGTCTGCTGTATTTGCTGCATTGTCACCTATCGAAACTTTTGAATTCCACAAATAAACATCAGCGGCTAATGCTTCTGTTGCCGCTTTATTCCAATAAGCTTTTTTACCTAATGCATATGGATTAAAGTCATTTACGCTTCCAAAGTATTCCAATGACTTTTTCAAGTCATCTTTAATTTGAGTCATCACTTCTGATGCTTTTGCACGAGGCAAATAAAGTTTTGTTGGATCTAGCTCACCGTCGATAACCTCGACTCCTAATCGCAAAGGAACTCCACCATAAACTCTATACAGATCAAAGTAATAAAATGCACGTAGCCCATATACCATACCTAAATAGTAATCTCTCTTTGCTTCGGGCAAATAATCTGCACCAGTTACTCTTGCAATAAACAGGTTAAGGTTGGTAATTCTACCATACAAATCTCCAAATTTCGAGACGCCAGTATTGTTTGCATCAAAGTTTTGCTGAATAATAGATCCTGCCGAAACAGCAGAACCATCACCTGAAGTTCCTGAAATATAATGTCCACCTCTCAATTCACCAAATGTAATAGTGTGTTGCCATGAAGCATCACGTAAGTGTTTATGTATTCCATCAATATATCCAGTGGCATGAGCCTCAGTCTTCCAGTAAGATCCGCTACCATAATGATCTATTGGAGACAAATCTAACAAGTCACTACATGATGTATTCACCGTCAAAAACAATAGTGAAAATACAGCTGATAATATTGTTAATTTATTTATTTTCATAATTATAATTCTTATCAATTAAAATGTTAAGTTAATTCCGAAAAGGAAAGTACGTGGCAGTCCATATCCTGTACCATGAGCCACACCACCATCATAAGCACGCTCAGGGTTTGGCACCGGAGCTGTTTTCAAATAGCCTAAGTTTTGTCCTGTTACCGAAACATTCAAGTTTTGCATTTTAAGTTTTTCAGCAATAGATGATGGCAATGTATATGCCAAAGATAATTCTCTAAATGCTAAATAATCACCTCTATGAGCAAACAATGTTGACGTTCTGTTTACGTTTCCTGTACCCAATTGGTCAGCCCATACGTATCTTGGAAACTTAGCATTTACATTTTCCGGAGTCCAAGTATCAAACACGTCTGTTGTAGTATTGTAAGTACCTTGCATAGCACCCAAGAACCAAGGTCTTGCTTGGTCATATGTCCAGAATCCTAAACCAAAGTCAAAACGTCCGTATAGTGAGAACTGTTTGTAGTTGAATGTAGTATTGAAACCACCTGTCCAGCGTGGAGTAGTGTTACCTATTACCACTTGGTCAAAGTTATCAATTACACCATCACCATTTATATCTTTCCATTTTGCATCACCCGGTTCAATCAAAATAGCATTATTTTTTTCAGCTGTTGACAATGCTGCATATGCTGCTGGTCCGTATTGATACTTACCTTGATAATTACCAGTTTTAACAATCAGATTACCTGGAATCTCATCATTCGACTTATAAATACCTTGGAATTTATATCCTACAAGTAAGCCAGGCTCTTGTCCTTCTTGGTAACCACCAACAAACTTAGTTTCATTATCTTTTCCTGTATAAATCTCTATACCTCCCTGTCTGTTTTTATCAAGACCGTTGTGAGGAAGTGAAACAATTGTGTTTCTGTTATATGAGATGTTACCTTTCATATCCCAGCTAAAATCTTTTTTCTGGATAATTCTGCCTGATAATTCTAGCTCCACACCTTGGTTTCTAAACTCACCGTTGTTATTAGTAATTGATGAGAAACCTGTTGTAGATGGAAGTGCAAAAGCAGCATACTTATCCATAGTCAAACGGTTATAGTATGTAATGTTTGCATTTAGCTTATTTTGGAAGAAGCTAACATCAGCACCAACCTCAAATGTTCTTGTTCTCTCCCATCTCAAAGAAGGGTTAGGAAGAGTACCGATTAAGAAGCCTGTACGTCCATTATATTTGTGAGCACCGTATGAACCTTGAAGTGTGTATGCACCAATGCCACTAGCGTTTCCGTTCAAACCAAAGCTAGTACGTAATTTACCAAACGATAATGCAGGTAAATTATCTTTTACAAAGTCTTCACTTCCAAATAACCAACCTAAAGAAACACCTGGGAAGAAGCCCCATCTGTTATTTCCCAATAGAGAAGAGTATCCGTCTTGACGGAATACAGCTGATACAAGATATTTATCTCTATAATCGTAGTTAACTCTACCAAAGTAAGATAGAATTCTATATTTTGAATGCCATGAATCTATACTTCTTTTACCTTCACCCGGATCTGTTAGTCCCAAATCGTGGAAGTCATCAGTAGGAGCACCCGAACCTGAAGCACTAAATCCTTTAGTGTCTCTGTCAAAGAACTCTGTACCCAATAATGCATCAACGCTATGTTGTCCAGGGAATACTTTATTAAAGTTTAAAGTAGCATTATACGTTTGTGAAAAACTACGATCAAACTGAGCAGAGCTTGAACGAGTTTGATTCCAGTTGCCCGGAGATGACTCATAGTCTCTATCAAATGCTTCTATGAATGACTCATCATAATACCATTGAGCACTTCCTCTAAGCGACACATTTTTGTGCAACTTAGCTTCAGCAGCTTGAATCATGGTAAACTTATCAGATTGGTTATCTCTCAAGAATCTATGAGCTTGATAAGATTGGTTTCCATCTCCCGCGTTGCTTCCCAATAGCATATTACCATCCTCATCCTCAAATCTTGCAGTTGGAGGCAATGATTGAATACGTCCAAAATAGTTAGCCTCACTTGATTGTGTTGGAGGCATCGAGTTCCAGTTTGCTCTGTTATAGTTAAAGTTTGAAGTTGTTTTCAACCAGTCAGTAACTTGATAGCTACCATTCAATACAAAGCTAAATCTCTCATAGAAAGAAGTAATAGGAAGACCCTCAGAGTGGTTATATCCCAAACCTGCATAATATGTTCCCTTATCATTTCCTCCAGACATATTTATATTATAATCTTGAGTCAAAGCTGGATCCACAAAGCTATACTTTGCAATATCAGTATTTCTGTATATCAAAGTCTCATTAGCGTTAAGTGGGTCAGGCATGGTTTTCCATCCTTTGTTTAGCAACTCTGCATGAGTTTGACTGTTTTGATCATACTTCATCAAGTTCCACAGCATATTAGGGCCATAAACGTTTCCTGTACCCATTGGCTGCGCTGCTCCCAAGTTAGCTTTTGGAGCCCAAGGTGTATTTTGATAAGCACCTCTCATATATTTGATATAGTCTTCTGTGCCCAAGAATGTGTAAGGGTTATTCACATAGTTCAAACCAAGTTTTGCTTTAAAGTTGATTGAACGCTGTCCTGCCTTACCACTCTTTGTGGTTACAAGAATAACACCATTACTAGCTCTAGCACCATACAATGCAGTTGCACCAGCATCTTTCAATACCTCCATAGACTCAATGTCTTCTGGGTTGATATCGCTCAGACTGCTTCTCAGCTGGCCATCCACCATTATTAATGGTGATCCTGAGCCGTCAAGGTTTGTACCACCTCTAAGAATAATTGCAGGTGCTGCTCCCGGATTACCAGAACTTTGCACAACACGCAATCCTGATACAGCTCCAGACAATGCTTGAGCAGGGTTTGAATAAACCCCTACTGTAAGTGTCTCTTCCGAAACCTTAGCAATAGAGCTTGTCACCTTGCTACGCAATTGTTTACCACCATATCCCGTAACTACTACCTCTTCAAGTAGCTCAACATCTTCAATCATCACAACATTTATTGTTGTTTGATTATTTACAGAAACCACCTGTGATTTCATACCCACATAAGAGAACTCTAAATTGGCATCAGCAGGAACATTGTTTAATACAAAGTTCCCATCAAAATCAGTCACTGTACCATCAGAGGTACCCTGAATAATGATTGTAGCACCAATCACCGGTTCTTTAAACACATTGTCAGTAACATTACCCTTCACGGTAATGTTTTGAGCAAAAAGTACAGTTGTCAAAAGCCATGCAAGCATAGCAACCATACCCTTTAAATGATTGATTTTTCTCTTTTTCATACTCATTTCTTAAATGTTAATTGCTTTTACTTTTTAAATTCATATTTCTCTCTTCCTATCATTTTTTAGACTTCATCTTATATGCATATCGATACAAACAAGTCTAATTTCATTTTAAATATTGAACAAAGACTACCACATCTGTTTATTTTTTATTTATTTCCTCAACAATTTTCCAACACTGATACAATCCTCTAGGAACATGAAAACAACCTTTCCATTTTCCACCCTTAAGATCAAGTAATACTTCGCCTTGACGGTTAAGATAACCCCACCACTCAGGGTGTTCAGGATCTTTGAAATGAGACCAGCTATAGTCGTGAACTTTTTCGTACCACTCCAAACACTTTTTATTTCCTGTCAGTTGATAACCTTTTAGTAATGATATGAGTGTTTCTACATGAACCCACCAAAGTTTTTGATCCCACTCCAGCTGTTGAGTAGGACGACCAAGTCTGTCCATAAAATAGTAGATACCTCCATATTCTTTATCCCAGCCATATTCAATCATAGTCAGACATGTTTCAACAGCTTTTTCAATCAGTTCCGGACGGTTCAGACGCTTGCCTAAATCCATCATAAACCACATTGCCTCAATGCCATGTCCCGGATTTACCAATCGTCCGTCGAAGGAATCTGACAAGGTGCCATCCTCATTTACATTTTCAACAATAATACCACCAAGCTCAGGACGGAGAAAGACATTCATAACCTCATGGATAACATCATCCACAGTCTTTGCAAGGATATCCGGATCAAGCAAATGTTCAATCTCAAGTGCAAGATTGCTCAGAATCATTGGCAAGCCAAAGTTTTTTAGGCTTCTAGTTCCCGGATAAATTTTACTCCATTTACCTTTAGGATTATCTTTCTTTGATAAGATAATATCAAAGGTTCGTTTAGCAATTTCTGCATATTCTTTGCTTCCTGTCGCCAGACTCAGTTGTCCAAAGGCCATCGCAGCAAAGGTATAAGAGAAAATATTATAAGGTTCTACAAGAGGTTCACCCTCACGTGTCAAAGAGAAATACCAGTTGTAGTTGCCGTCGTGACCATATTTCTTTAGAAACTCAGCACCCTGAACAGCACAGTCAAGCCACTCCTGGCATTTTTCCACCTTATTATACAACATCGAGAACATCCACACCTGACGTCCTTGCAACCAGATGAATTTATCTGTATCAAACACATCTCCTTTTCGATCAAGACAGGTGAAGTATCCTCCATATTCCAAATCTTGAGATTTATCTAACCAAAAAGGGAGCACATTGGTAAGTAGTTCATCTTTATAAAGACACTCAATTTTTTTTAAATCTATATTCATAAAGCTATCAATTGTTTAACATATAACCTAACATAGGAGAATATTTTTAATAAGCAATTAAACACAAAAAACTACAAGCACACTAAATCAGCAAAACAACCCTATTAGTAATTTTATTAACTATCAAGAGCGAAGTAATTAAATTATTTAATAAGAAACAAATATATAATGCAATAATTTATCAAAGGTGCTTTAAAACATAATTTTAATTAAGACAGGACTTAATGTAAAAATATTTTATATATTTGTTTGCTGAATAAAAACACAAACTTATGGCTCAAAAATTTTTACAAGAAATAAATTCAGGATCGAGGTCTGCACTATTAAAAAAAGAAATATTGTGCTTCTATATAAACAACGGTGAAAACACACTTTCAGATTTAGGCAAAGAGATGGGACTAAGTGTCCCAACCGTAACGAAACTGGTAGGTGAATTGATTGATGATGGGTACGTGGTAGATTTGGGTAAACTGGAAACCTCAGGTGGCAGACGCCCTAATATATATGGTCTCAACGAAGACTCAGGATACTTTGTAGGAGTTGACATCAATTACGCTAGTGTTAGCCTTGGTATTATCAATTTTAACGGCAAAATGGTGACCTCAAAATTGGGTGTCCCTTTTATCGTGGATAACAGTAAAGAGAAGTTTGATGAATTATGTCAAATCATTGAGAGCTTCCTAAACGAATCAGAGATAACCAAGAAAAAGATTTTAAATATTGGAATCAATATACCGGGAAGAGTTAATACGCGAACAGGTCACAGCTTCAGCTTCTTTTACTTTGAAGAACGTCCATTAACTGAAATATTTAACGAAAAATTAGGTTACAATGTTAGCATTGACAACGATTCAAGGGCGATGACCTATGGAGAGTATCTAAGCGGATCTGTTCAGGGCGAAAAGGATATTGTGTACATTAATTTGGGTTGGGGGCTTGGAGTGGGGCTAATAACTAATGGAGAGCTCTATTATGGCAAATCAGGTTTTTCAGGAGAATTTGGTCATTATCCAACTTTCGATAATGAGAAACTATGTCACTGTGGCAAAAAAGGCTGTTTGGAAACAGAAGCTTCCGGTAAGTATATTCATGAAGCATTTTTGGAACAACTTAAAACCGGTAATACAAGTATATTGAGTGAAAAGTATAATTCAGGTGAGGAATTAACTCTTGACGATATTATTGACGCAGCACTGCAAGATGATATACTGGCAATTGAACTTATAGAAGAAGTTGGAACGACACTTGGGAGAGGAATGGCCGGACTGATCAATATTTTCAACCCTGAACTGGTAGTCATAGGTGGTACTCTGGCCAAGGCCGGCGATTATTTATTTCTTCCACTGAGAAGTTCAATCAAAAAATACTCATTAAATATGGTGAGCAATGACTCAAAGATTAAGCTTTCAAAGCTGGGAGATAAAGCAGGAATTGTTGGTGCATCGATGTTAGCCAGGAGTAAGACAATAGGCTTAATCTAAGTGAGTTTCTAAAAAATTCGCGGCAGTAGTGAGTGATTCGGGTTTTCCTACATCCAATATATTAAGCTGTTCTGGATGGTATGCCAGAATATCCCTATCATTGATTATTGAAATATAGAAATCAATAATTGAGAACTTATCAGGGAAACTATCCATCAACTCAAGAATGGCAGGTGATAACATATGAATTCCCGAAAAAGCATATTCATTAAAATGAGTAGGGTCAAAATTTAAAATCGGAGACTTAACAGCTCCGGTTTTTTTATTTACCCATCCTCTCAAAATGCTTCTCTCATCAAAGAGCAGATATCTCTCAGTCTTTCTCTGACTAACCACCACACAGGCATCTGCGTCGTTTTCTGTAAAATGATTATACAAATTTCTCAAATCAAGATTGGATAGTATGTCCACATTATGAATCAAAAACGGCTTGCCCTCATCGAAAAACCATGATGCTTTTTTAATTCCCCCACCTGTGTCAAGAAGCTGATCACGTTCGTCAGAAAACTCGATGCGAATATCAAAGTAATTGTTGATTTTGACATAGTCAATTATCTGTTCTGCAAAATGATGCACATTGATTATCAGTTCATCAAAACCTGAATTCTTTAGCTTTTGAATAGTGTGCCACAGCAATGGCTTTCCCTCCACAGGAACTAAAGCTTTGGGCATAACATCGGTTAATGGTTTCAAACGAGTACCCAAACCTGCGGCAAATATCATCGCTTTCATAGTACTTACCTCCTTTAGATAATTATCTTTTTGCAAACTCCTGCTCGATGTTCTGCTCCCTGTGCACAAGAGAAACCTTAATGCCAAACATTTTGGAAATATGTTCAGCCATTTTCTGAGCAGCATATACAGAACGATGCTGACCACCTGTGCAACCAAACGATACCATCAAGTCAGTGAAACCACGCTCCATATATCTTTTTACATGCTTCTCAACCAATGGAAAAACATTATCGAGAAAGGCCTGCATTTCTCCTTCACTTTCCAGAAATTGAATTACCTCTTTGTCTAAACCGGTTACTTTTTTAAATCGCTCATACTTGCCGGGATTATTAATAGCACGACAGTCGAAAACATACCCTCCACCATTGCCCGAACTATCATTGGGAATCCCTTTCTTATATGCAAAACTAAATAAGCGCAAACGCAATTCCTTTTTTTGTGTATCTGTAAATTGCTTCAGATTTATCATCTCTTTAAGAAGCGTACTCAAATATGGATATTCAGAAAAATCATCTTGCAAGAGATCTCTTAAATTATTTAAAGCAAAGGGGATACTTTGGATGAAATGAGGTTTCTTTTCAAAATATCCTCTGAAACCATAAGCGCCCAATACCTGCAAAGTACGAAATAAAACAAACTGCTTTAATTCTTTCTTAAACATATTTTCATCAACTGATCTATATTTGCGAAGCGACTTTATATAAGATTCGATTAGATCTTCTCTTAAATCATTGGGAAAGTTTGCTCTTGCCTGCCACAAGAACGATGCAACATCATAATATACAGGACCTTTACGACCTCCCTGGTAATCGATAAAGTATGGTTCACCATCAACCAACATCACGTTTCTGGATTGAAAATCACGAAATAGAAAAGAATCATAGTCATCTTCAACCAGTCTGTCAGTCATTGCTTCAAAATCATTCTCCAACAAGTCTTCCTGAAAGTCCATACCGGTTGTTTTAAGAAAGTTATATTTGAAGTAGTTAAGATCCCACATTATAGAACGGCGGTTGAACTTCGACTGTGGAAAGCAGATATTAAAGTCAAGTCCTTCAGCACCCTTCACCTGAAAATCTGCAAGCTTAGAAATAGTTTTGTGCAGCAACTCTTTTTCCAACGGACCAAAAACACCGGTTGCTCTTCCGGCTTTGATTTTATCAAAGAGTATATCATTCCCCAGATCTTCCTGAATATACACCATACCATCATCGGAAACCGCATAAAGTTCAGGAGTGTTCAAGTCCTGTCTTGTAAAATGACGAGACAGCTCTATAAAGGCTCTGTTCTCATCTTTCGATTCACCAACAACGCCTATAATGGAGATTTCATCTTTTGTCAACCGATAGTATTTCCTGTTTGAACCTGACAATGGCAGTGGTTCAATTTGGGGATTAGATTTACCGGTATATTTACTGAATAAAATGGCAAGCTGTTGCATATACTTAATTAATCGTTATGTATGTACTTTATATATATTGTGTCTTACTACGAAAGTTCGTCCATCCATGCTTTCACTACTGCATCGCTGGGCATGTGCAAGGCACCACGGGGTGAAAGATTAACAGAACCGACTCTTGGGCCATCGGGCATGCACGATCGCTTAAATTGCTGCGCGAAGAATCTGCGATAAAACACTTTTAGCCATTTTACAATTTCTTCTACAAAATAGACATCTTTAAATGCATGTTCTGCCAAAAAAACAATTCTCGCAGGAGCATCACCATAGCGCAACATACGATGCATAAAAAAATCATGTAGTTCGTATGGCCCCACAAAGTGCTCTGTTTCCTGAGCAATGTTGCCCTCTTTATCTGTCGGCAGCAATTCGGGGCTGAACGGAGTATCCACAATATCAAGCAATACCTCTCTTGTCTTTATATCTGTAGATTGCGTAGCAATCCATCTGGTGAGAGTTGACACTAATGTCTTTGGAATACCGGCATTAACGCCATACATAGACATATGATCGCCGTTGTAAGTAGCCCAGCCGAGAGCAAGCTCCGACATATTGCCTGTTCCCACAACCAATCCTCCTATTTTGTTGGCATAGTCCATCAATATTTGAGTGCGCTCACGAGCCTGTGCATTCTCGTATGTAACGTCATGCTGAGATATATCATGTTCGATATCCTCAAGATGCTGAGTGACAGATTTCATAATAGAAATCTCTTTGATGGATATCCCCAGTGATTTCATCAAATCAACTGCATTATTATAGGTGCGTGAAGTAGTACCAAATCCGGGCATTGTAATACCTACTATATTTTCTCTTGGCAATGAACGAGCATCAAAAGCGTGAGTCACAACAAGCAACGCCAAAGTAGAATCGAGTCCGCCCGAAACACCTATTGTCACCTTCTCGATACCTGTATGCTTCAAACGCTTAATTAATCCATGCACCTGAATGCTGAAAACATCAGCCAGCACAACTTTCTTTTCATCATCTGAAGGAATAAAGGGATGAGGATTAATTACTCTGTGTAGAGCCTTAACCGACACCGGTTCAGTATCACATTCCACAACTACGGCAGTCATTTCCTTGTTAGTCAAAAAATCGCTACGTAGTTTCTCACTACGCAACATTTCAATATCCATATCAGCGATGGTTAATTGCCCTTCAAGTGAGAATCTGCGCCCCTCTACTAGCATTTTGCCGTTTTCGGCAATAAATGTTGAACCTGCAAATACATTATCGGTTGACGACTCACCACTGCTTGCTCCTGCAGCAACATATCCCACATTACAACGCGCTGATTGGACAAGTGCTATCGACTTTAGGTAAACATCGCTACCCACCCTCTCACCTGCAGCAAAAGGATTCAGAATAATATCTGCCCCCAGGGCTGCCAGATTTGTAGAAGGAGGTGCCGACGACCACAAGTCCTCGCCTATCTCAATAGCAAAGGATACAAACGGAGTTTTGAAAATCATTCCTCCTTTATGAATCAAAACCTGTTCACCATTAAGATTCACAAATTGCTCGGATATATATTTAGGTTCACCAAACCAACGTGCTTCCGCAACATTACCTTTGGCGGGGATGGTTGTTTTGGGAACAAAACCCAGTACACCTTCGTGAGAAACTACAGCTGCCACATTATACAAACGGTTGCTCAGTAATAATGGAAGCCCCACAATGGCAATAGTAGAATGAAACTGTTCCATATATTGCGTAAAATCTTCTAACGCAACCAATGCCTTAGTTTGCAATGTACGCTGATTAAAAAGGTCGCCACAGCTATAAGAAGTTATACTCAACTCAGGAAAAAGCACAATTTGCACATTTTCATCAGCAGCATAAGCTACACTTTTTTTGATTTCACTGATGTTATACTCACAATCTGCCACCTTTACCTTTGGCGAGGCAGCTGCCACTCTTACCAGTCCATAGCTATTTATATTCATCTGGTTGTGAATTAGAAGGTTGATATACTCGCAAAGGTAAACATTAATTTTGTGTAATGCTCTTTATCACCTCTAATAATTGAGGTAAAATATTGTTCAATTCTATCATTGAACGCAACACCATATTTGCACCAGACTCCCAAAGTATCTTATCATCAAGAGGACCGGTATTAACAGCGATGGTGAAAACACCTGCACGATGTGCAGCTTCGGTGCCCAAAGGAGCATTTTCTATAACTATAGCCTGATTGGGCTTTAGGTTGCCTCCCTTTTGCAATCCCATCAAGAAGGGTTCAGGGTGAGGCTTTCCAATTTCCACATCAAAAGCGGTAACCATGGTTTCGCGAGTAAATGTATTTGGGAAATGATTATTGAGATTATCAAGAAGAGTTGGTTGTCCGGAGCCTGTGACCAAAACCGGCAGTAAATTGTTATCCTTCACCATATCTATTACCTTATCCGAACCGGGCAAAATATCACCTGAGTTATAGTCACTGAAAAGCTTTGACTTATAAGCATAGATTTCCCTTTTCTCCTCCTCACTTGCTAGCCTTTTACGCTCGTTTTCGAAAATCAAATCTATAGTGGCATCACCCACTCTCCCCTCTTGCATAAAGAAGTCTTCGGGCTTTGTAGTTGTAAAGCCGAAATGCTCCATTGTCTCTTGCCATGATTTTGCATGTGCAGGCATGGAGTCATATAGTACGCCGTCCATATCAAACAAAACGGCTTTTAAATCAAAGTTGTTGTAATTGTTTTTTTCTAAATATTGTTTTAATGAATCAATCATCGTTTTTTATAAAAAAGCATGACCGCTTTAGGGCGGTCACACAAGTTATTAAATATTCATTATAAAGTTTTATAGTCTTTCCTTTATAGCTTTTGTCTCCTCTTCAAAGCCGGGTTTCTCAAGTAGGGCAAACATATTCTTTTTGTATGCCTCTACGCCTGGCTGGTCGAATGGATTAACTCCCAGCAGATAACCGCTAATACCACAAGCCTTCTCAAAGAAATATATCAGTTGACCAATATAATACTCGTTTAGTTTGGGAATCTCAATCAATATATTGGGTACCCCTCCGTCAACGTGAGCTATCAATGTTCCCAGCTCAGCCATTTTATTCACTTCATCAACGCGTTTTCCTTTCAAAAAGTTCAACCCGTCAAGGTCGGCATTATCTTCAGGAATTCTCACACTGTTGGCTGGTTGCTTTATAGATAATACTGTTTCAAAAATAGTACGCTCCCCCTCTTGTATCCATTGGCCCATTGAGTGAAGATCGGAAGTGAAGTCAACAGCAGCAGGGAAGATTCCCTTGTGCTCTTTACCCTCACTCTCGCCATACAGCTGTTTCCACCATTCAGCAAAATAATGCAGCTTAGGATTGTAGTTTGCAAGAATCTCAATTTTCTTACCTCTCTTATAAAGCTCATTGCGAATCACTGCATATATAGCAGGTAAATTTACTTCGAACGGAGCATCAGCACCCGAAGCTTTCTCAATATCCAAAGCCCCTTTTATCATCTCGCGGATGTTTACTCCTGCCACAGCAATTGGCAACAGCCCCACAGGTGTGAGTACCGAATAGCGACCACCCACATCATCGGGTATGATGAATGTTTTGTATCCTTCTGTGTTTGCTAATGTGCGAAGTGCACCTTTGGAAGCATCAGTGATGGCTACAATTCTCTTTCTTGACTCTTCAACACCAACTTTCTCAATCAAAAGGTTTTTAAGAATCCTGAAAGCAATAGCAGGCTCTGTTGTTGTGCCCGACTTAGATATATTAATAATTCCAAACTGCTTGTCAGATAGGAAATCAGTGAGTTCGTGCAAATAGTCTTCACCAATATTATTACCTGCGTAGAGAATCACCGGATTTTTTCTGTCTTTTTGCAACCAGTCAAACGAACTTGACATAGCATCAATCACAGCTTTAGCACCGAGATAGCTACCGCCAATACCTACTACAACTACAGCTTCACAATTGGTTCTAAGACTTACAGCTGTATCTTCGATATCTCTGATTAGTTCTTCACTTAATGAAGAGGGCAGGTTGACCCAACCCAAAAAATCATTTCCTGCTCTCGTGCCCTGATGAAGAGCAACATTGGCAGCGACGGCATTTTCACCTTGTTTTAGAATGTCCTGCTCAGACACACTGTCATAAACATGGTTAATTGTTAATTTAATTGTATCCATCTTTATTATTTTAAGTTTCTAAAAAGTTTCAATCAATTGTTTTATTGCAGTTTGCGGACGAAGCTTCTCGTAAAGTATGTCATGTACCGTTTTTACTATCGGGATATCAGCGTTAATCTTGCCATTCATTTCATTAATACATTTAGCACCATAAAAACCCTCTGCAATCATCTCCATTTCCAATTGCGCCGATTTCACAGAATAGCCCTTCCCAATCATGGCGCCAAGCGTTCTGTTTCGGCTAAATTGGGAATAACCCGTAACAAGCATATCACCCAGATAATGCTGCTCGCTTATGCATCGTTCCATAGGAGCCACAGTCTGTAAAAAACTTTGCATCTCTTTGGCACAATTGGTCATGAGTACTGCCTGAAAGTTATCTCCAAACTGCATACCGGCACATACACCTGAAATAATAGCATAGATATTTTTCAATACTCCCGCCAGTTCAATTCCCATAACATCATTAGATACTTTTGATTTCATGATGCGCGACTCAATTGTTTCGGCCAACACCTGCGCCTTTACAGGGTCGCTGCTGGCTACAGTCAGAAACGAAAGCCGCTCAAGCGCAACCTCTTCTGCGTGACAGGGACCCGATATAACCCCGACATTATCTTTGGGGACTTTAAAAGCAGTCTCTATATAATCGCTGATTACTATATTATCATTGGGTATCATCCCTTTGACAGCCGACACCACAAACTTATCTTTAAATACATTGTTCGAACGAATCTTTCGGAAGTATTGCTTCACATAAGGCGAAGGAATTGCTATAATTATCACATCAGAATCCTTTATAGCCTTTTCAATGTTAGAATAAAACGTGATTTGAGCCAGATTAAACTTGACATTGGTCAGATAGTTAGGATTTCTGCCCAGTTTATAAAAACCATCAATCTGTTCATCACTACGAATGAACCAGTTGATATGCTTTTCATTCATCAAAACTATTTTAGCCAACGCTGTTGCCCACGTCCCTCCTCCAAGAATGGCAATTTTTCCAAGTGAACTCATACTAACCTGATTATTTGAATGAAGTATTAAATATAATTATGCGTTTTTCGCAAACTCTGTCCATTGTTTAACCTCTTCTATCGTCGGATTGTTCAGTTCTAGTTTATTCTTTTTGTTCAATCCACAAATTTCCTGATGAAATTTATTTGGGTTTACTTCTGCCAGCTTGCTCACTTCAGTGTAACCTGCTTTTTGAACAACAGGAATCCACTCTTCCGGTATTCCCAAAGCAATATATTTATCTTTCGAATCTACTTTAATTTTCCTTTCCGGTCTCATTTGTGGAAACAACATAACTTCTTGAATAGCAACCTGACCGGTAAGCATCATCACAAGACGATCCATACCTATGCCCAGGCCTGAGGTGGGTGGCATACCATATTCTAATGCACGCACAAAGTCGTAGTCAATAAACATAGCCTCATCATCACCCTTTTCTGAGAGCTTCACCTGATCCTCGAAGCGCTCAAGCTGGTCGATGGGGTCGTTAAGCTCAGAATAGGCATTACACAACTCTTTACCATTAACCATTAATTCAAATCGTTCGGTTAGCTCCGGATTGTTACGGTGTTTTTTGGTGAGTGGCGACATTTCAATAGGATAATCAGTAATATAAGTTGGCTGGATATAGTGGCCTTCGCACTTCTCGCCAAATATTTCGTCAATGAGTTTTCCTTTACCCATTGTATCGTCTATTTCAATATTCAGTTTTTTGCACACATCACGCAACTGAGCCTCATCCATTCCTGCAATGTCTATACCGGTATGTTCCTTGATAGCATCAAGCATTGTCACTCGCTTATAAGGAGCCTTGAAGTCAATTTCTTTTCCGTCAATCATCACCTTGGTGGTTCCCAATACTTTCAGAGCGATATATTCAATCATCTTTTCAGTAAACTCCATCATCCAGTGGTAATCTTTATAGGCCACATAGATTTCCATTACCGTAAACTCGGGGTTGTGCGTTCTGTCCATTCCTTCGTTTCGGAAGTTGCGCGAAAACTCATAAACTCCCTCAAAACCACCCACAATCAGTCGCTTTAGATACAACTCATTGGCAATACGCATATAAAGGTCGATATCCAAAGCGTTATGGTGAGTGATAAAGGGACGGGCAGCTGCACCGCCTGGAATACTTTGCAACACAGGGGTATCTACTTCCAGATAACCAAACTGGTTAATGTATTCGCGCATCGCATTAAATATCTTGGTACGCTTCACGAATATATCTTTCACATCCTCGTTAACCACCAGGTCAACATAGCGTTGACGATAGCGAAGCTCAGGATCTGAGAAACGGTCATATGTTACTCCATCCTTCTCTTTTACGACAGGTAGAGGACGCAATGATTTTGTCAAAATCGTAAGCGACTCGGCATGTACCGATATTTCGCCCATCTTGGTTCGAAACACAAAACCCTTGATGCCAATAAAGTCACCAATGTCGAGATGTTTCTTAAAAACAGTATTGTAAAACTCTTTATCCTCATCCGGACAAAGGTCATCTCTTGTTACATAAATTTGGATTCTTCCTTTAGAATCCTGGAGCTCAACAAACGAGGCTTTACCCATAATACGACGCCCCATAATTCTCCCTGCGATACTCACATACCGCTTCTCATCTTCGTTAAATTCCTCTTTAATATCTGTTGAATAGGAGTTTACTTCATACAGTGCAGCCGGATAAGGGTCTATTCCAAGCTTTATTAGTTCTTCCAAACTTTGTCTGCGAAACACTTCTTGTTCGCTAAGTTCTAAATGATGCATTGTTTGTTATATTATTATTCTTATAGCTGTAAAAATCACACAAAAGTACAAAAAAGATTGCACATTTCTGTTAGCTATCTGCTTTTTGTTAACTTTTAAACGTTTTTCGCTCCTCTCCTAAAGTTAGGATTAGAGCTCTGAGTAGGTCAGAGCTCCAATTCTAGCAATTATTGTTAAATAGCATAATATACTATGATACAGCAACATAAAGCATATTATTTAGTTAATTAACATTAATCAACAATAAAACAAACATTACTTAACAAATACACAGGCGGTAATCAAACCTCAAATAGCCAATAGTATTGAGGTTGTCAAAAAAGAAAAAGGGCAATATTGCATTTTACAATATTGCCCCTAATTGTAACGCTAAAACGTTTATTTATTATTTAATCAGGTCAGTGAGCTTAACGGACTGGAAAGTCATATGTGCCACACTGCTTTCGTATAGAATACCAATGGTTTCACTATCTATCTGAGTCAGGCAGGTATATCCCCAGCCATGCTCCTCATCAAGCATCACCTGATATTCGTCGGGAAAGGTCAATCCGCCATCAAGGCTGGCCTTGATAGTTATGTGGTGTCTGCCCTCTGTTGTATTGGGGTTTGAAAAGAGTAATATATCTTTGTTCAGCGCATTATCTTTGGCTTCTATCTTTATCAAGCTTGCCATACAAATTGGTTCTTGAAGCACACTGCGATTGGATGGGTGCTCTTGCCAGGTTTTGCCCAAATCTTTGGTGGTAAATACTGCTCTGCTTCCACCACGATTGTCACGCATGTTCAGCATAAGGACACCCGGCTCAACCTCCGCCACCTGCGCTTCAGTTGTATTGGTTCGGGCATGATTCTCAATCTTCCATGTTTCTCCTCTGTCTTTGCTATACATAATTCCGGCATTGGGAATGCGAGTAGAGTCAATATATTGAATCGGGAATACTAAGGTGCCATCATGCATCGAAATTCCCATTCCGGGGCCCTGCAAGAGGAACTTCCATGAAGGATCTTTTACTTGTTTGGTAATATTAATAGGTTCAGACCATGTTTTACCATCGTCAGAACTTTTTGCCAATACCAGCTGGGCCGTTTGTTCTTCAGGTTCCAAACCTGCTTTAGAGTTTGTCCAGGCACGCAAATTGCCCAATCCGTGAGTCCATGCCGCTACAACCCAAATATCACCTGTCACTTTGTCAACCAAAATTGCAGGGTCTCCCACTCCATTTTGAGCTTTGGGCAATCCTCCATACTCTCCGAACGACAACGGCAGTCGCATCTGTTCCCATGTTTGCCCCTTGTCAGTGCTTCGGCTTAAGCCTACGTCCACATATTCCTGAAGATCAACGCTGGTGTTGTATCTCACGTCATATACACCCAACAGAGTACCCTGATTAGTGGTAACAAGTCCGGGAATTCTAAACGACGCAGAATTATCGTCTCCTGCATGACGTACGCCAATTCCCATACGGTGAGTTTGCGGCTCGCTGGCAAATATCAGAGGAGCCTCCTTATTATCTAGTTTAACCGAAGTAAGTTCTAAATCAATTTTTGACAGTAATGAAGTATTAGGCTTCATCTGAAGGCTAATCCAAAAATAGTTTACATCAGGGAAAAGTTTATAGTCCGTAGTAAATGTGACCTCGTTAGTCACATCTTTTTGCTCATTAACCAATACCGAATATGAAGGATTGGCAGCCTTGGTCTTTCCGGGCGTATGGCTGCTAATATATTGTACAGGCGCATAATAAATCTTGCCTTCACGCTGGTATCCGTCTGTACCGCCATAATAAAGTTTGATTGATTCAATTTCATTAAGATTTACATCTTTCCCTATATGCATCTTAACTTCGTTAAGATTTTTAGACTCTTTTGCATCAATGCGCAAATAAAACATCACATTGTCTGTACGCTCAATCAGCACAGGAACTTTTGTTTGCTTGATTCTAACTGAATCCACAGCCATAGTTGATAATGCTGTGAGCAACAAGGATAATAAAATAAATATTCTTCTCATAGCTCTTTTTTTAAATATTATGACAACAAAGATAATTAAAATATTATATTTTACTAAACATAAGGCATTTTACATTCTTAAATAAAAATCTTTAGTTAATCTAACATAGTCATCAGTATATATATGTCGCTCTTTTTCAATGAATAGAGTCTGATAAATAGGTTTTTCTTCGCTTACAGTTCTACTTAATTCAAACAATACTCTTTTGGGGCTTAAACTATTAGTTGTTGAATATACGTCTGTTCGTCTTTTTACATGCCATCCGTACAAGTCGATGTTACTAACTAGCTTATCAATATCTTCACATGGATAAATAAAAGACAGCATTCCTTTTTGTGTCAATAGCGTATCACTCTGACTTAGCAGTTCGATGATTGACAAGCTATCATCATGTCGTGCATTGGTTCTTGCATCGTCGGGCGATTGCATGGAGGCTGTGAAATAAGGAGGATTTGATACAATTAAATCAAACCTTTCGTGGCAATTATTAATATAATACTGAAAAGATGAATTTTCAATTTTGACTCTGTCACTAAATTTTGAAAGACGAACATTCTCGTCTGCCTGAATGGCTGCATCCTTGTCAATTTCAATACCGGTTATCGTTGCCGACTCATTTCTTTGTGCGGCCATCAATGCAATAAGGCCCGTGCCGGTGCCTATATCCAATATTGTTTGGCTGCTCTCAACATCTATCCAGGCGCCAAGCAACACGCCATCAGTACCAACCTTCATTGCGGTTTTGTCATGAAAGACCTCGAATTGCTTAAATCTAAATGATTTATTCCTCATAATATACTAATTACAATATTTGGCACGAGTTTTGATAACATATAATGCATCCTTATCTTTATTAAAGAACAAAAATAACACATTTGTGTTTCAATTAATCAGATAAACTTAAATTCAACAGAATAAAATCAATTATATATATGTTTCGAAACAAACAAATCAATATGGAATTTGAAGAGAGCGATAATGTTATCTCGTTTATAGCAGGAGATTTCATGGACAACAATCAGGAAATTGACGAAAGCCTTCTTAAAGATTCCCTTCCTATTTTACCTTTACGCAATACTATAGTTTTCCCCGGAAACGGCTTGCCTATTTCTGTCGGAAGACAAAAATCACTTAGACTGGTAAAGGCATTGGGGAAAAAACACCGTTATATTGGACTTGTATGCCAAAAAGACGCAAACGTGGAAGAGCCTGACGAAGATGATCTTTACAAAATGGGAGTTATTGCAGAAGTTATTAGAGTTATTGAACTGGATGAAAATAATTTCAGCATAATAGTACAATCCAAAAAGCGATTTGAATGGACTAAAATGACTCAGACTGAACCTTATTTCATGTCTGACTATAGAATTGTAGAAACCAAGAAAACGGACAAAAACGACAAAGAGTATCATGCAATAATTGATTCAATCAGAGATTCGATGAATCAGACACTGCACTTGCTGGGAGATCCGCCAAAAGAGTTGTTGCAAACAATCAATCACGAGTCATTTACCGACATGCTGGTAAGTTACAGTGCGACTAATCTCCCTATTGAAAATAGAGAGAAGCAAGAGTTGCTGACAATCAATGATGAAAAAGAGCAAGCATATAGATTGTTGATGATATTGAATAGAGAAACTCAGATTCTGGAACTCAAAATGAATATCCAGATGAAAACAAGGGAGGATCTCAATAAACAACAAAAAGAATATTATCTTCAGCAGCAAATAAAGACTATACAAGAAGAGCTTGGTGGAAATACGCAGCAAATTGAAATTGAAGATTTCAGAAAAAAGGCTAAAACAAAAAAATGGAGTAAAGAGGTTGCAGAGACATTCGAAAAGGAGATTCTCAAACTTGAAAGACTGCACACACAATCACCTGACTACTCAGTACAGTTTGGATATTTGCAAACAATTGTGGAGTTACCCTGGAATGAGTTCACCAAAGACAATTTCAATTTAAAAAATGCTCAAAAGATTTTAGACAGAGACCATTTTGGAATGGAGAAGGTGAAAGAAAGAATTATCGAGCACCTGGCTGTACTGAAATTGAAGGGTGACCTTAAGTCGCCCATTATATGTCTGTACGGCCCTCCCGGAGTTGGTAAAACTTCTTTGGGTAAATCTATCGCGGAGGCTCTCAACAGGAAGTATATTCGTGTTTCGCTGGGAGGGTTGCATGATGAAGCAGAAATTAGAGGTCACAGACGAACTTATATTGGTGCAATACCCGGAAGAATTATTCAAAACATACAAAAGGCAGGCAGTTCAAATCCTGTATTTGTGCTGGACGAGATAGATAAAGTAGGTAAAGACTTCAGAGGCGATCCTGCTTCTGCTCTGCTGGAGGTTTTGGACCCTGAGCAAAACTTTGCCTTCCATGACAATTATTTGTCAATAGATTATGACTTGTCGAAAGTAATGTTTGTGGCAACTGCCAACAATCTTAACACTATACCGCAACCACTTCTTGACAGGATGGAGCTTATCGATGTGGGCGGATACATTAGCGAAGAGAAAATAGAAATTGCAAACAGACACCTTGTTCCCAGACAACTGGAAAATCACGGGATTACAAAGGGAGCATTCAAAATTTCAAAACCTGCTCTGCTTAAAATTATTGAAGACTACACTAGAGAGTCAGGAGTGAGAGAGTTGGATAAGAAAATTGCAAAAGTTATGCGCAAAGTTGCGCGCAAAGTTGCCGGAGATGAAGAGTTTCCTAAGTTACTAAAACCCGCTGACCTAAAAGAGTATCTGGGTGTAGAGGAGTATAGCAGGGATAAATATCAGGGCAATGAATATGCGGGTGTGGTGACAGGATTGGCCTGGACAGCTGTTGGCGGTGAGATATTGTTTGTTGAAAGCTCGTTGAGCCGTGGCAAAGGCGCAAAGCTTACATTAACAGGAAATCTGGGGGACGTGATGAAGGAGTCGGCAATGCTGGCTATGGAATATCTGCGTGCAAATGCTGATGAACTGAATATAGATGATGAAATATTTGAAAACTGGAATACGCATATTCACGTACCAGAAGGTGCAATGCCTAAAGATGGCCCCTCGGCAGGAATAACTATGGTTACTTCGCTTGCATCTCTTTATACTCAAAGAAAGATTAGAGCCAATATTGCCATGACAGGCGAAATAACACTGAGAGGAAAAGTTTTGCCGGTAGGTGGTATTCGCGAGAAAATTCTTGCTGCCAAACGCGCAGGAATCAAAGACATTATCCTATGCAAGGACAATGAAAAAGATATTCTGGAAATTAACCCAAACTATGTAAGTGGACTCACTTTCCATTATGTGGAAGATATAAAAGATGTGTTAGATTTTGCTCTATTAGACTCTAAGGTCAAAAATGCAAAGCAGTTTAAAATCAAGAAGAAGGACTAACTCTTCTGAATAATTATAACTAAATAAAAAAGTCGCAATGATGCGACTTTTTTTATTCTATATAGTTGAGATGTTTATATTGAGGAAAGTTTAAGTCCCATATAAACAACATACATCAAAACAAACATGACGCCTTGCCATCGTTTTATATTTTTTCCCATTTTCATAAAACCCCACAGAATTATACCTGTGCCAACAACAAATAAATTGTCAATAATATTAATATCTCTGGTTTCGATTGGATAAACGGCACCTGCAACACCTAATATCAAAAGCAGATTGGAAATATTAGAGCCCACAACGTTACCAATTGCAATATCAGACTGCTTTTTGATTGCAGCTACTACTGAAGTTGCCAACTCGGGAACGCTTGTTCCGGCTGCTACTATTGTAAGGCCAATTATTGCCTCTGAAACCCCAAATGTGTGTGCAATCTTGATAGCGCTATCAACCAACAGGCTAGAGCCATATATTAGGCCCCCCAAACCTATGACAATCAACAAAACATCCAGCAGCCAATGCTTGTATATTCTCACTTGAATTTCATCATCTGCGGTATTTGCTCCACTCCTTTTATCTTTCATAGACTTAACAAACAACATGGAAATATAGGCTGCAAATAATAAAATAAGAATCCAACTTTCCATCGTAGATAGTAGTCCGTCAATAAATAAGAACATAAAAAGGATTGATACTGCAATCATGACCGGCACATCAAAACGAAGCAGCTGCTTCTTGACACTAAGAGGATACACGATGGCCGAAATTCCCAATATCAACACCACATTAAACAAATTGGAACCTATAACATTGCCAACTGATAATGCACTCTGCTCTTGAATGGCAGCCTTTACGCTAACCAATAATTCGGGTGCACTAGTTCCGAATGAAACGATAGTCAGTCCAATAATAAGAGGACTTATTCCCAGCCTTGCAGCAAGTGAAGATGCACCACCCACAAGCCACTCAGCTCCAAAATACAAAATAACCAGCGAAACAACCAATATTAAATATACCATGTGATGTGCAAATTTTCTCTTTTATACATTGAGGGGCAAAATTACAAAATAATATGCTCTAAAAAAGAAAAAACCTCTTTTTCCAAAGAGGTTTTTAATATATTGTCCGACATTATAGAGGATTACTCCTTGTAATATCTAAAATCTTTAAGCATCTGCTGCAAACGTTTTCTTGCAAAAAAGATACGGCTTTTTACGGTTCCTATAGGAAGACCCAGATGATTTGCTATCTCTTCATACTTATATCCCGAAACGTGCATTGAAAAAGGAACTTTATATTCATCCGTAAAGCTAGAAATTGCTTTGTTGATTTCTTTAATAGTGTATGCTCCATCAGGAGTGTTGAAACCAGAGTCTTGTGGTAAATTTAAATGATATAGGTTCTCTGTTTTATCAATTATTGTTTGACTTCTAACTATTTTTCTGTAGTTATTCACAAATATATTGTGCATGATAGTAAAAACCCAACCCTTAAAGTTTACGTTTTCGTAATACTTCTCTCTATTATCTAACACCCGGAGTGTTGTTTCCTGCAAAAGATCTTTTGCATCTTCCCGGTCGGCAGTTAATGTCAACGCAAAGTTGAACATGTTGTCCTGTAAACCAAGTAATCTGTTTTCGAAAGCTTTTTTTGACTTCATACTTGTAGTTTTTAAAAGTGTTGTGTTAAAACAGCATAGCAACTCAATCTACTCCGTTGAGTTTTTTGTCGCTTGGCTGATACAAATGTAGAAAAATTTTTGATTTATACTACTTATTATCGTTAAACTTGTTGTTAATTTTTCAAAACACGAAATATTGAAAAAAACTTCATATTAATTATCAACACATTAGCAGTCATCAGTATTAGCAGCATTTTCACTTATAACATATAAATATCATTTATCAAAAAACCATTTCGTACAAAAAACTCCTTTATTCGCAAATTTTCACTGTGAAGTGAGTTTTCAACAACCATTTCGATGGCATACTATTTGCATAAGTGATATAGAAAGAATAATTTAAATAACTATGACAATAAAACAAGGACAAATCGGGGTAACAACAGGAAACATTTTCCCCATTATTAAAAAGTTTCTGTATAGTGATCATGAAATTTTTCTACGTGAGATTGTATCCAATGCAGTTGATGCTACTCAAAAATTAAAGACACTTTCCGATGTTGGAGAATTTAAAGGTGAACTGGGTGATATATCTGTCAGAGTAACTATTGACAAAGAAGCAGGCACTCTTACTGTTTCAGACAGGGGCATTGGAATGACCGCAGAAGAGGTAGACAGATATAGAAATCAAATTACATTGTCGTCTGCCAACGACTTCGTGGATCAGTATAAGGATAATGCAAACGCTATTATTGGGCACTTTGGACTCGGCTTCTACTCTACTTTTATGGTTGCTAAGAAGGTGGAGATAATTACAAAGTCATATAAAGATGAAGATGCAGTTAAATGGAGTTGTGAGGGCAACCCTGAATACACCATGGAGAAGGTGGATAAAACTGACCGTGGAACTGACATTGTATTATATATTGATGACGAGAATCAGGACTTTTTGGAGAAACATAATATTGAGACACTCCTGAACAAGTATTGCAAATTCTTGCCCGTTCCGGTTATTTTCGGAAAGAAACAGGAATGGAAAGAGGATAAATATGTTGATACTGACGAAGACAACATTATAAATGATGTTAATCCTCTTTGGAAACAAATGCCCGCAGATTTAAAAGATGAGGATTATATGGAGTTTTACAGAAAGCTGTATCCAATGGGTATGGATGAGCCGCTTTTCTGGATTCACTTAAACGTGGATTACCCTTTCAACCTGACAGGTATTTTATACTTCCCTAAAATCAGCAATAATATTGAGATTCAGAGAAATAAGATTCAACTTTACAGCAACCAGGTTTTTGTGACTGATTCAGTAGAAGGTATTGTACCTGAATTTTTGACATATCTTCATGGAGTTATTGATTCACCTGATATCCCACTCAATGTATCCCGCTCTTATCTGCAGAGTGATCGAAATGTAAAGAAAATATCTAACCATATTACTAAAAAAGTTGCTGACAAGCTGGAGGATATTTTTAAGAAAGAGCGCTCTCAGCTTGAAGAGAAATGGGATAGCCTGAAGATTTTCATAGAATTGGGCATGTTGACGGAAGATCGCTTTTATGATCGTGCAGCAAAGTTTAGCCTGCTAAAAAATATTGATGACAAATATTTTACACTTGATGAGTATAAATCTCTGATCGAAGCTAATCAAACTGATAAAAATGGAGATCTTGTATATCTATACGCCAACGACAAAGAAGAGCAGTATGCATTTATAGATGCTGCCAAAGAGAAAGGCTATGATGTTTTGATGCTTGATGGGCAACTGGATGTACATTGGGCCGGACTTTTGGAGCAAAAGTTGGGAAAAACAAGATTCGTCAGAGTTGACAGCAATGCCGTTGAGTATATAATCGAAAAGGGTGGTGATAATGCTGTAGAAATATCAGATGTTGAAAAAGAAAATATATCAGAAGCAGCAAAGTCGATACTACCAAATATAGACAAAACTGTATTTAATATTGAGTTAAAATCTCTGGGAGAATCAGGAAAACCTGTTCAAATAACACAGGATGAGTTCTCGAGAAGAATGAAGGATATGTCTGCCATGCAGCCTGGGATGGCTTTCTATGGAGACATGCCTAATATGCTGCAAGTAATTTTAAATGTAGACCACCCCATCATTAAGCGCCTGCAAGATGAGATAAAAGACAAAACAAAAGAAGAGAGTGTGGCGATAGCTACAGAAGACTCAAAGCTTAAACAATTGTTTGATTTGTCCCTACTTGCCAACGGTATGTTGAAGGGTGAAGTTTTAAACAACTTTATTAAAAGAAGCATTGACTTATTATAGATAATGAACTAAATCATTTTTCTATCAATCTTTAAAAAACCGACAATTCAACCTGTCGGTTTTTTTCTTATATTATATGCCCTGCATTAAATGAAAGCATTGTATATTTGTGTTTTGAAATCTGCATGATATGAATTACAAACCCTATGATGTAACCTTCTCACCTTTCAGAAGCTTCACTCGTGAAACATGGAAATTATTGGAAGATCACCCAGAATTTCCAATCGCAGAGATAAACCTGGATGAGCTAAAATCGCTAAATGAACCTTTAACCATAGAGGAAATCGAGGAAATTTATATCCCACTTATCAGACTGCTGCAAATACACATCACTCATTACAGGAATCTGCATACTGAACGAGAAGAGTTTTTCAAGAACAAAAGTCAGACAATACCATATATAATAGGAATTGCAGGAAGTGTGGCTGTTGGCAAAAGCACGACCGCCAGGGTATTGCAAAAGCTTTTATCAATGCTTCCGGAACAACCCAAAGTTGAACTTATCACTACTGATGGCTTTTTATATCCAAACAAAGAATTGGAAAGAAGAGGCCTATTTAATAAAAAAGGATTTCCTGAAAGTTATGATGCAAAAAACCTGCTGGCTTTTTTATCAGCTGTAAAGTCGGGCAAAGAAGTAATTGAGACACCTGTATACTCACATTTGTATTACGATATCATACCTGACGAAAAACAAGTTATTAACAAGCCTGACATACTCATTGTAGAGGGTATTAATGTATTGCAGGTTTCATTGAGCAAAAGACCAAAGAGAAGAGTGTTTGTATCTGACTTTTTTGATTTTTCTATTTACGTAGATGCAGCCGAGAAGGATATTCGTCAATGGTACATTGAGCGATTTAATACACTTCAAAAAACGGCATTTGCAAATCCGGATTCGTATTTTCACCGCTTTGCAGCTATGGCCAATGATGAGTTGATGGAGTTTGCAAATCAGATATGGGATGAAATAAACGGTCCTAATTTAATAAACAACATACTTCCTACTCGTCTAAGAGCTGATTTAATATTGGAAAAAGGCGAACAGCATTTTGTCAGAGGAGTAAGAATAAGAAAAATATAATATAACCGGATTAGAACTATAAAATACTTTTCAATAAAAGGCGACAAACTATTTTAAGCAGTTTATCGCCTTTTTCGAATTATGATAAAATTATATTTATTCTAACTCCTTACGTATTGAGGTTGCAATTTCCTCAAACTCCTCTTTTGATAGTTGCAAACGTGCTTTTGATATATCCAAATCTGACTCACTTTGAATGGGCACAAGATGAATATGTGCATGGGGAACCTCAAGTCCCAAAACCATCATACCGACTCTGTTGCACGGTATCACTTTTTTAATGGCAACCGCAACACTCTTAGAAAACACAATCATTTCACTCAGCAGGTCATCATCTAAGTCAAATATATAGTCAATCTCTTTTTTTGGAACCACAAGTGTGTGTCCCTTTCCTAAAGGAGATATATCCAAAAATGCAAAGAACTTATTATTCTCTGCAACTTTATATGATGGAATTTCACCATTTATTATTTTCGTGAATATTGTTGACATAGTTTCAAAAATAAAAAGTTAGATAGAAATATCTATTATTTCGAATTCAACTGTTCCGGATGGAACCTGTATTTCGGCCTTATCACCAACTTTTTTCCCCAATAGTCCCTGCGCTATAGGTGAATTAATAGCAATCTTTGCACTTTTCAAGTCAGCCTCAGATTCTGACACCAAAGTGTAAGTCATCTTTTTATTAGTTTTCAGGTTCTTGATGGTTACTTTATTCATAATCTGAACTTCATCAGTTCCTATTGAGCTTTGATCAATGATACGTGCTCTTGCAATGAGATTTTTAAGCTGTGCTATTTTCCCTTCAAGCATCCCCTGAGCTTCTTTAGCAGCATCATATTCGGCATTCTCAGACAAATCACCTTTGTCACGTGCCTCTGCAATCTGACGCGAAATCTCTGGTCTTTGTACTGACTCGAGCTGGACCAGTTCGTCTTTAAGTTTACGAAGACCCTCTTCTGTCATGTAAGTAATTGCCATATTTTTCGATTTTAATTTATTATTTGATATTTAAGGATATAAAAGAAAAAGAATTCCTAATGCTCAAAGCATGGAATCCCCTCTCATCAATCTTTATTATATTGGCAAAGATAAGATTTTTATTCTAAATAAAAAAATTACTCTTTAACCTTATAGTAGTTTTGATATTTCTGAAATTAATGTATTATAGTCCTCTACTCTGGCAACTACATCACCATTTCGATCCAAAATAAAAGCAGTTGGTATATCTCTCACATTATATATTGTCAGCAAATTAGAGTACACGCTCTGCGGATCACGAACCGTTATCCAAGGTAAATTACTAGCAGCATTCTTCCAGAAATGTTCGTCAGAATCAAAAGAGATTTGATAAATTTCAAGTCCGCTTGAATTAAGCCTGCTATACATTTTATTCAATTCGACATTATGCCTGGGTGAAAACTCTGAATTATAAACAGTAAAATCAAGAATTACTACTTTTCCTTTTTGTTCTGACAGAGGAGATTTTCTACCATTAACCTCTCTTAGCTCTATATCGGGCAAAGAAGAATTTGTCACAATAGGTGCATTTTCAATCAAAGCCACCTGCTGTTCTTGATTTTTCCTCTCTCTAAGAGCTTTCATTGTAAAATCATACAAATGTTTAGAACGTGGTGTGTCATGATAATATTTATCCCAGGATGTTGCTACTGCACCAAACATTGAGTAATCCTTTTTATCATGTGGGTCGAAAATAAGATAGTCATTGATTTTTTGGAAAATAACATAATAAGCTACCGCACCACCTGGATTTCCTAAAACTAATTTTGTCATCGACGATTTGTAGTCGTTCAAAACCGAATCTAAGCTATTTAAATAGGACAAATCATCTATTCTTTTTGCGGTGTGAGAGTTTTCCAATTCCTTAATCTTAGTTCTAACGTCAGTAGTTGAATTATCCACCTCTCTGATTTGCTGATTTACAATCGAATTTTCAACAACAAAAGATTTATGTAAATTTTTTATGTCGCCTGTGACATCTAGTTTCTCTGTAGAATCCACAGCAAAAACAACAATCTGATTATTTATTCTAAATTGATAAAACTCCGGATTCTCAGGTGCTGATTTTTTAAATTTGAATTTACCTTTATCGTTCAGTTTTACAGAATCAATAATCTCAATGCCTCCAAGGGCACGATGTTCTAAGTATAAAACATCATCTGTAGCTGAAGTGAAATGGCCATTGATTTCAAATTTCTTTTCGTGTTGACAAGAAGTAATTATAGCACTTAGCATAACAACCAGTAGAAACACATACTTTTTCATAAAAATATATTTAATAATTTCCGAATACTATTCAAAAAGCAGAATAAAATCGACTGTGTAAGTAATTGTAATTAAAGATGGGTTACAAAAGTAGGAATTTTTGCCAATATAAAAGATAAAACAAGCAAAATTTAAAAGATGAATAATATATATACGAATAGCAGAAGCCTTTAAATGCCTATTTGTTTCTTTTGAACAGTAAACTAACATAAAAAAGGTTGCAAGACAGAAAAAAGTATTACATTTGTGACTAAATTTTTGAAAAAATGAGTGTAGTTGTAACTATCAAGGACAGAGAATTTAATAAATTCATTGATTTTCAACAAATTCATAAATCTGTCATTAAAGTAGCAAAACAAATAAACGAAGATCTGGCCGAAGAAGAGCCAATTTTTATAGCTGTATTAAATGGCTCTTTTATGTTCGCAGCTGAGCTAATGAAAGCCGTAAATATACCATGTGAAGTCACATTCGTTAGACTTGCATCGTATCACGGTGGTATGTCATCAACAAATGAAGTGAAACAGGTGCTCGGACTTAATGAGGATATTAAAAACAGAACCGTAGTTATCATAGAAGATATTGTTGATTCCGGCAACACTATAGTTACATTGAAGGAGGAATTAAGCAAATATAATCCTAAAGAGATTAAAGTGGCAACACTTCTTTTCAAACCGGATGCGCTAAAACGAGATGTGAAACTAGACTACGTGGCTCTCGAAATTCCAAATGACTTCATTGTTGGCTTTGGACTTGATTATGATGGCTTTGGTAGAAACCTGGAAGACATATATAAAGTAGTAGAATAGATTTGATTATAGTATGTAGTATGCCATCGAAAGCATCTGTTGCAATAAAGTGGAACACTCTTTTAACCACAAAAATATGTTTTTTGAGTTTTTTATTACTAAAAGGTGACCACATTTAAAAAAAATGTCTATTTTTGCATTACAAACTTGGGGATTAAAGTCTAAAAAACACATTTAAAAGTATAATTAATAATGAAGGAAGAAGTAAAAAAATCGCCAAAAGCGAATTTAGAGACACACAAAATCAACTCCATTCTTATGGGAATGGTTGTCGGTATTGCGGTTATCTTTTTCGCTTTCGAATGGTCTTCTGAAACCAGAAAAGTGGACGAAAGTATTATCGTTCAGGATATTTTGGCGGAAGAAGAGATTGAGATTACTCAACGTGAGCCAACCCCTCCACCACCACCTCCACCACCAGAGCCCGAAGCTCCTGAGGAAATAGAGGTTGTAGAGGAGAAGGTGGAAACCAGAATCGAGATTAAAACCGAAGATGATGCTAGTCAGAGACAAACTGAAACTTATGTTCCACCTCCACCACCTAAACCAAAGGTTGAAGAAGTAACAGAAGAAATTTTCGTTGTGGTAGAAGAACAACCGGAATTCCCAGGTGGTAATGCAGCGATGATGAAGTTTCTTGGAGATAACATAAAGTATCCAGTTATTGCTCAGGAAAACGGAATCCAAGGTCGTGTGATTACCAATTTCGTTGTGGAAAGAGATGGCAGCATTACTGACGTACAAGTTGTCAGAGGAGTTGACCCTTCATTAGACAAGGAAGCTATTCGTGTAATTCAATCCATGCCAAAATGGAAACCAGGCAAACAGCGTGGCTCAGCAGTTCGCGTGCGCTTTACACTACCTGTAGTATTCCGCCTGCAACAATAAAGGAAGAAGTCAATTATTTGACGTTGTAATTAATATTATCAAAAGCTGCTTTTACTTATAAAAGGCAGCTTTTGTTTTCACACAATAAATGTAAAAGATGCTCTACAACACAGATATACTAACAGAAAAACTTGAAAATCACATAGAGAATATCGTTTTTGATTTAAGCCCAACCTCACTGTTTGAACCTATATCATACACCCTATCTTTAGGTGGTAAAAGAATTCGTCCATTATTAACACTTATGTCTGCAAATCTTTTTAAAGATATAATTGATGATGCCATTAAGCCGGCAATAGGCATAGAAATATTTCACAATTTCACATTATTACATGACGATTTAATGGATGATTCGGATGTTAGAAGAGGCAAGGCAGAAAAAAAAAAAAAATGGAATGCTAATACAGCTATTCTCTCAGGCGACGCAATGTTAATTGAATCGTATAAATGTATCTCATCGGTAACACCGGCACATTTGCCTCAAACAATTGAACTGTTTTCAACTACGGCAATGGATGTATGCAGAGGACAGCAATACGATATGGACTTTGAAGAGAGACCAGATGTTACAGAGTTGGAGTATCTTGAGATGATCAGACTAAAAACTGCCGTATTACTAGCCTGTTCACTAAAGATTGGAGCTATCTTAGCCGATGCTCCATCTGAGGATGCAAATCATTTATATGATTTTGGAATTAACATTGGTCTTGCATTCCAAATTAAAGATGACCTGCTTGATGTTTACGGTGACAGTGTCACTTTTGGAAAAAATATAGGAGATGACATTGTAAACAACAAAAAAACATTTTTATTGATTAAGGCCTTAGAGTTAGCAGATGAATCTCAGAAAAGAAATCTTTTAGGACTTATATCTGAAACCAAATTCAACAACCAAGAAAAGATTGAAGCAGTTAAAAACATTTATAACGAACTAAATCTAAAAGAAATTTCAGAAGAAGTCATCAATAATTATTATCTTTCGGCTTTAAATGCTTTAAACAAAGTAAAAGTTGAAGATGCCAGAAAGAAAGAACTCGCATCTTTGGCACAAAATTTAATGTATAGAGAAAAATAAACTCAGTTACCTATGCCCTATAGAAGGTTACCAAATACAGACATAGCTAGAATCAGAGCTTTAAAAAGAGCAATAGAGAAATCTAATAATACAGACTTTCAAAAACTTGCTTTATCTGCTAATACGCTTTCTGAAGCAAAACGCGTGGTTAGAGTATTTGAAGAGCTAACTCTAAAATACCAGGAAACATTCGACACGCAGGTAAAAGCCAATATTTTTTTCCAAGATAAAGTAAAGAGTGTGCGCTTATACATTTCTCACTTTATTCAAGTGCTGTATATGTCTGTCATTCGTAATGAAATTAAAGAAGATCATCTTAAATTTTACAAGTTGGAAAATCAGAAGTTATTAGTTCCCGAACTAATGTCTAACGAACAAATACGAGAATGGGGCGAATGCATTATAAAAGGAGAAAAAGAGAGAATAGCCAACGGAGGAGTACCTATCTATAATCCGGGAATAGCACGTGTTAATGTTATGTATTCTCAATTCATGGATGGATATAGGACACAGCAGATACACCAAAAAGCAACAAATCGAGTTCAGGAAAAAGTTTTAGAATATAGAGATGAAGTTGACAAGGTCATTTTAGATATTTGGAATGAGGTTGAAAAGTATTTTGAAGATTGTCCACCTAATGATAGAATTAATAAGAACAAGGAATACGGTTTAGTGTACTACTATAGAAAAGGAGAAATAATTGAATGATACTTATAGACACTCATTCACATCTATACTTAGAAGAATTTGAAGAGGATATTGAAGAAGTTGTGGCAAGAGCCAAATCTGTAGATATAAAAAAAGTACTACTACCAAACATTGATATTAATTCGATAAAATCATTAAAAGGGCTAGTAAGTAAATTTCCTGATTACTTTCTACCAATGATGGGATTACACCCAACTAGCGTAAGTGATGATTGGAAAGATCAGTTAGATACAATATATTTAGAACTTGACTCATACAACTATGTTGCAATTGGGGAAGTGGGTATAGATTTATATTGGGACAAAGCAACATTGAAAACACAACAAGAAGTTTTCGAAACTCAGCTGAAATGGAGCATAGAGAAAAACCTGCCAGTCTCCATTCATTCCAGGAATGCAATTTCTCAAGTTATAGAATCAATTAGGAGAGTTGGTGCAAAAAGCTTACATGGAGTCTTCCATAGTTTTGGAGGAAACATAAAGGAATTAAAAGATATTTTGAAGTTAGAGAACTTTTATATTGGAATAAATGGTGTTATAACATTCAAGAATGCCGGGCTAAGAGAAATAATCAATGAATGTCCGATTGAAAGGATAGTCTTAGAAACAGACTCACCATATCTTGCACCAGTACCATACAGAGGGAAACGAAATGAATCATCTTTTTTAAAAGAGGTTGCCAAAATGATATCTATTACACATAATTTATCAGAATCCGATACTGCAGAGTTAACAAGCATGAATGCTTGTAATATATTCAACATTAATAGCTTATAACAATATTACATCTATATAATTCACAAACAAATATTATTTTTAAAATAATTTGCAATTGAAATAGGTTTTTAATCGATAAATTCTGTACTTTTGCACTAGGAAAGTGGAGTAAGTATCATATTTTTTTGTAATTTGCACACGTTTTCTAAAAAATCTCTTTAAGGAGAGGTGCTCGAGTGGCTGAAGAGGCACGCCTGGAAAGCGTGTATACGTCGAAAACGTATCGCGGGTTCGAATCCCGCTCTCTCCGCAAAGTTGTAAGTACAATTTTATTAGAAATCTAACGATAAATGGTAGAACAATAAAAAAATATATAAATCAAAATAATCAAAAATAGAAAACAATCAAATTCATTAATCCAAAAAATTGAACACACAATGAAAAAGTTATTTGCAATTTTAGCAATCTTCGGCCT